>NZ_CP085840.1:2175161-2485898 GCF_020715685.1 Dermatobacter hominis | reverse complement strand
GCTGCTGGCCTCGTCGGACGAGGGCCCCGAGGCCCTGCGCGCCGCGGTCACCTCGCCCGGCGGCACGACCGCCGCGGGTCTGCGCGAGCTCGAGTCGCACGCCGTGCGCGCCGCCATCATCGATGCGGTGTCGGCCGCGGCGGCGCGCTCCGCCGAGCTCGGCTGACCCGCCGCCGGACGCGCTTCGTCCGGTCCGCGCCCCGGGCGGTAGGTTCGGCGGCCGTGGCCGACGACGACGCAGGGCACTCCTACGACACGGTCTCGTTCCTGTCCGACTACGGGCACGCGGACGAGTTCGTCGGCGTCGTGCACTCGGTCATCCACCAGCTCGCCCCGGGCACCACGGTGATCGACATCACCCACGGGATCCCGCCCTACGACGTCCGCGCCGCGGGCCTGACGCTCGCCCGCAGCGTGCAGTACCTCTCGCCGGGCGTGATCGTGGCCGTGGTGGACCCCGGCGTGGGCACCCACCGCCGGCCGATCGCGGTCGAGGTCGGCGACGGCCGGGCGGTGTTCATCGGCCCCGACAACGGCGTGCTCGCCCCGGCCGTCGGCATGCTCGGCGGCGCGACGCGGGCGGTGTGGCTCAACGACCCCGAGCACCAGCTGCCGGCCCACGGTCCGCTGTTCGACGGGCGCGACGTGTTCGCGCCCGCGGCGGCCCACCTGTGCAACGGCGTGCCGCTCGAGGAGCTCGGCGAGGTCGTCGACACCGCCACGCTCTTCCCGGGCGTCCTGCCGATCACACGGGAGGAGGACGGCGGGCTCATCGCCGAGGTGCTGTGGGTCGACCGCTACGGCAACGCGCAGCTCAACGTCGACCCCGAGGAGCTCGACGGCCTGGGCGGTGACCACTTCGAGGTGCTCCTCGACGCCGGACGGCGCACGGCGCGCCGGGCCGTCGCGTTCGACGAGATCGGGATCGGCGCGGTCGCGCTGGTCGTCGACAGCTACGGGTTGATCGCCCTGGCCGCCCGGCAGGCCAGCGCCGCCGAGGACCTGGGCGTCGGCCCCGGCGACGCCGTCACCCTGCGACCGATCGACGATCCCGGCGGCGACGCCCCGGTCACGGCCGTCACCGTGCAGTTCGGGCGGCGCGGCGCGGGACCCGACGGGCCCGGCGACGGGCCGGACGACGGACCAGGAGGTGCCGGATGAGGCGCAACACGACCATCGCCGTCGTCATCCTCATGCTCGTGATCGTCGGCGCGGCGTTCCTGCAGCTCGTCGTCCTCGCCCGCTGACCCGGCGCCGAGGGCCGCAGCGTCGACCCACGCGAGGCCCGTCCCGCGGAGCGGCTGAGGGCTAGCGTCGCCGCCGGTGAACCTGGCGACGATCATCGACCAACACCCCGGCGAGGCCACCGCGCTGATCAGCCGGGGTCGGGAGACGGACTACGAGACCCTGCGCACGCAGGTCGCGGGGCTCCGGGGCGGGCTGGTCGAGATGGGCCTGCAGCCGGGCGACCGGCTGGCCATCATCGCCGGCAACAACTGGTACTTCGTGGTGTCGTACCTCGCCGCCCTCGGAGCGGGCCTGGTGGCCGTGCCCCTCAACCCCACGAACCCGGCCGCGGCGATGGCGCACGAGCTCCGGGAGTCGGGCGCGGTCGCGATCGTGGCGACGCCGACGGCGCGCAACGCCTTGCGCGACATCGACTGGTCGACGCTGCCCGCCGTGAAGCACTTCATGGGCGCGGGCTTCGAGCCGGGCCCGCTCGGCCTGCTGCTCGACGACCTGCTCGTCCACGAGCCGGCGCCGGTCGTCGAGCGCTCGCCCGACGACGTCGCCGTGCTGATCTTCACCTCCGGCACCGCGGGCGCGCCCCGCCCGGCGATGCTCACCCACGGCAACCTCTACACGAACATCCGCCAGGTGCTCGCGTCCGACGACCGGGTGCAGGAGCCCGACGACGTGGTCTTCGGGCTGCTGCCGATGTTCCACATCTTCGGCCTCAACGTGATCCTCGGCGTCGGCCTGGCCGCCGGCGCGGCGATCCTCCTGGTCGAGCGGTTCGACCCGGTCTCGGCCATCGAGTCGATCGTGAAGCACGGCGTCACCACGATCGCCGGCCCGCCGACCATGTGGGCGGCGTTCGCCGGGCTCCCCGGCGTCACCGGCGAGGAGCTGGCGACCGTGCGCCGGGCCGTGTCCGGCGCGGCCAAGCTGCCGGTCGAGGTGGCGCACGCCATCGACGCCCGGTTCGGCCTCCAGCTCGAGGAGGGCTACGGCCTGACCGAGGCGTCGCCCGTCGTCACCGCACCGATCACCGGCGTCACGCCTGCCGGGTCGGTCGGCATCCCGGTGCCGGGCGTCGAGGTGCGGCTGGTCGACGCCCAGGGCGACGACGTGCTCGTCGGCGACCACGGCGAGCTGCTGGTCAAGGGGCCGAACGTGTTCGCCGGCTACTGGAACGACCCCGAGGCCACCGCCCGCGTGCTGAGCGAGGACGGCTGGCTGCGGACCGGCGACGTCGGCGTCGTCGACGACGACGGCAACCTCTACCTCGTCGACCGCGCCAAGGACCTCATCATCGTGTCGGGGTTCAACGTCTTCCCCGCCGAGGTCGAGGAGGTGCTGCTGGAGCACCCCGCGATCGAGGGCGTCGCGGTCGTCGGCGTGCCGCACCCGCACACCGGCGAGTCGGTGAAGGCCTACGTGAAGGCCCGCGACGGCATGCCGATCGAGGAGGACGACGTGATCGAGTTCTGCGCGGCGCGCCTGCCCCACTACAAGTGCCCCAACAAGGTGTGGTTCGTCGACGAGATCCCGCGGGGCCTCGGCGGCAAGGTCATCCGCCGGCTGCTCGGCTGAGGCGCTGCCCGCACGGGCGTGGCGGGTGGGAGGTCAGTCGGCGCGGCCTGGCGGGTGGAGCGGTCAGGCGGCGCGGTCGGCCGCGGCGTCGGGTGCGGCCGGCGCGGTGGCCAGCTCGTAGAGCTCGGCCCAGTACGGCGACGTCGGCGCCCGCGCGGCGGCCGGGCGGCCCGGGTTGGAGAACAGGAACCCGACGAACAGGATCGTCACCCCGATCGCCAGCCAGATGCCGAAGTCGACCATCTGGTCGCCGGTGCCGAAGAGCGTGCCGCCCGTGCCGAGCACGAGCGAGCCGAGGGCGATGAACAGGTTGGTGAGCGCCAGCCGGCCCGGCGGGATCGCCATCGACGCGGCCACCCCGGGCCGGCGGCGCAGCCGCAGGAGCGACACGGCCGACCACAGCGCGCCGCCGATCAGGACGGTCGCACCGACGCCGGAGCCGACCGCCGCCATCACCCGCGGGCCGACGCCGAACACCGCCTTGCCCGACGGGATGCCGGCGACGTCGAGCGTGCCGAGCAGCGGGGCCGTGAGCACCACGCCTGCGCAGAAGGCGCTGATCACGGCGAGCCACCAGCGGGTGACGTCGCCGGTCCGTGTCCCGGCGAGCAGGTACACGGTCCCGAGCGCGAGCCACGGCACGTCGAGGATGGCGCCGAAGAGGTAGAAGGTGCGGAAGTCGAGGTCTCCCCACCCCAGCGCCGCGGCCCAGAAGTAGGCGAAGGACGCCGCGGCGAACATCGCGAGCGAGACCGTCCAGGCGAGCTCGTGGGGCCTGCGCCGTGCGACCCAGCGCTCCAGCGTCGACAGGCCGAACGCGACCGACACCAGCGTCGCCACGGCGCCCATCACGGACGCCGCGGTCATCGGCGGACGCTCCGGGGGCGAGCGGGCACGTCGGGCATCGCCCCCAGCATGTCCCCGGCAGGAGGCACGGGGCGAGGCCCGGCGAGGTTCCCCCGGGTGGGCCCGCCGGCCCGCGGTGGTGCGCACGCCCGCCGACGGGGCGCGCAACTTTGTGAACGGGCGCACGAGGGCGGTACGTTCGACGGATGCCACCGTCGGGCCGCGCCTCCATCCCCGAGGCCACCGTCGCGCGCCTGCCGCTGTACCACCGCTGCCTGCTCGACCTGCAGGCCGAGGGCCGCAGCAAGGTCTCCTCGGAGCAGCTCGCCGACCTGGCGGGCGTGAACGCCGCCAAGGTCCGCAAGGACCTGTCGCACTTCGGCTCCTACGGCACCCGGGGCGTGGGCTACGACGTCGACCACCTCCTCGTCGAGATCGCGACCGAGCTGAACCTCGACCACGACTGGCCCTGCGTCATCGTGGGCGCCGGCAACCTGGGCTCCGCCCTGGCCACCTTCGCCGGGTTCACGAACCGGGGCTTCACGGTCGTCGGCGTCCTCGACGTCGATCCCGACAAGGTCGGTCGCGAGCTCGGTTCCCTCACGGTCCGCCACCAGGACGAGCTGGCCGAGCTGGTCGCGGCCGAGGGCGTCGCCATCGGCATCGTCGCCGTGCCGCCGGCGGCGGCCCAGGAGGCGGCCGACCGGCTGGTCGAGGTGGGCATCACCTCGATCCTGAACTTCGCCCCGACGGTGCTCGACGTGCCGAGCGGGGTGCAGGTCCGGGACGTGGACCTGGCCGTCGAGCTGCAGATCCTCGCCTTCCACGAGGACCGCTCCCGCTCCGCGCGCTCCACCCGCTCGGCCGGCTGAGCCGCCGGGCCGGCCGGCGTCACCTGCTGGCCTCACCCGCCGGCCCGACCCGGCCCGTGCCGGTTGCCACAGGCGGGCCCTGAACTGGCGGACGGCCCCCGCGCGCAGCATGCTGGTGCCGTCCGTGTGGTCGTCCCCGCCCCGGCGGTGGCGGCCCGAGCGAAGGAGCGCCAGCAGGCGTGTCTGTCGTCGTCGTTGGAGCGAACCACCGCACCGCACCGCTCGACCTCCTCGAGCGCATGGCGGTCACCGGTGACCGCCTCCCCAAGCTGCTGCACGCGCTCGACGGCGGTGCCGACACGTCCGAGGTCGTGGTCCTCGCCACGTGCAACCGGACCGAGGTGTACCTGATCGCCGAGCGGTTCCACGGCGCCTACGCCGAGGTGCGCGACTTCTTCGCGGACCTCACCTACCTGCCGCCCGAGCGCTTCGCCGAGAGCCTGTACGTCCACTACGACGACCAGGCGGTGCGCCACCTGTTCGAGGTGGCCGCCGGGCTCGACTCCGCGGTGCCGGGCGAGCACGAGATCCTCGGCCAGGTCCGCGACGCGTGGGAGGTCGCCCGGCTCGAGGGCACCGCGCGCCGGGGCCTCAACCTCCTCTTCCGCCACGCCCTCGAGGTCGGCAAGCGGGCCCGCACCGAGACCTCGATCGCCCGTCACGTCACCTCGGTGTCGCAGGCGGCGGTCATCCTCGCCGGCGAGCGCCTCGTCGAGCTGCGCGGCGTCGACCGGCCCACCGGCGACGCCGGGGCCTGCACCGCCGCCGGTGCCCGGGCCGGTCTGTCCGGTGCCCGCGCCGTGCTCGTCGGCGCCGGCTCCATGGGGCGGGGCATGGGCGCGTTCCTGGCGGACGCGGGCGTGGCCGAGATGGTCGTCGCCAACCGCACGCCCGAGCGCGCCGCCGAGCTGGTCCGCCAGGCCACCGCCGGTCGCGACCACCTGTCCGCCCGGGCCGCCGGCCTCGACGAGCTGCCCGCCGCCATGGCCGGCGCCGACGTCGTGTTCGCCGCCACCGGTGCGCCCGACGCCGTCGTCACCCCCGAGCTCGTCGCCCCCGCCCTCGTCGGCCGGGCCGAACCGCTCGTGATCGTCGACATCGCGATGCCGCGCGACGTCGATCCCGCCGTGGCCGCGCTGCAGGGCGTCGAGCTGCTCGACATGGACGCGGTGGCCGCCTTCACCGAGGCGGGCATCGCCGGGCGCCGCCGCGAGGTCGCCGCCGTCCGGGAGATCGTCGAGGAGGAGATCGCCCGCCACGCCGCGGCGACCAACGCCCGACAGGTCGCCCCGATCATCACCTCGCTGCGCGAGAAGGCCGAGTGCATCCGCTGCTCGGAGCTCGAGCGGTCCTCCGGCCGGCTGTCGGGGCTCACCGACGCCCAGCTCGACGCCGTCGAGGCCATGACGAGGGGCCTGGTCGCCAAGCTGCTCCACGAGCCGACCGTCCGCCTGCGCGACGCCGCCGGCTCGGCCCGGGGCGACCGGCTGGTCGACGCCGTCCGTGACCTCTTCGACCTCCCCGACGGTGCCGAGCCCGGGGCCGCCCTCGCCGGCAACCCGGTGCCCGACGACGCCGACGGCGCGGTCGCACCGGACGACGCAGCCGGGCGCTGAGCCGCCGGTGCGGGTCCGGATCGCCGCGCGTGCCTCCCCGCTGGCGCGCTGGCAGGCCGACCACGTCGCCTCGCTGATCCGGTCCGTCCGCGCCGACGTCGACGTCGTCGTCGAGCCGCTGAGCACCGAGGGCGACCGGCGCACCGACGTCCCGCTGTCGGAGATCGGCGGCAAGGGCGTGTTCGCCACCGAGGTGCAGGCGGCGGTGCTCGACGGCCGTGCCGACCTCGCCGTGCACTCGGGGAAGGACCTGCCGGCCCGCACGCCCGACGGGCTCGTGATCGCCGCGGTCCCCGAGCGGGGCGACGTGCGGGACGCCCTCGTCGGGCGCCGGCTCGTCGACCTGCCCACCGACGGCATCGTCGCCACCGGGTCGGCCCGCCGCCGGGTCCAGCTCGCGCACCTGCGACCGGACCTCCGGTTCGCGGAGCTGCGCGGCAACATGGCGACGCGCCTCCGCAAGGCCGAGGACTTCGACGCGATCGTCGTGGCCGCCGTCGCGCTCGAGCGGCTCGGGCTCGGGGACCGGCTCACCGACGTCCTGCCCGCGACGCTCGTCGTGCCCCAGGTCGCGCAGGGCGCGCTCGTGGTGGAGTGCCGGCTCGACGACGGGCCCCTGCGGTCGCTGCTGTCGCGGATCGAGCACGCGCCCAGCCGGCGCACCGTCGACGCCGAACGGGCCTTCCTCACCGAGCTGGGCGGGGACTGCACCCTCCCCGCCGGCGCGCACGCGACGCTCCTGCCCGACGAGTCGGACGGGCCCGGCGTGCTGAGCGTCCGGGCCATCCTCGGCGGCGAGCCCGATGCCGACGGCCGCGTCGAGGTGCACCACGGGGTCGAGGTCGGCGACGACCCCGAGCGGGTGGGCGCCACGCTGGCGGCCCGCCTGCGCGCCCAGGTCGACGCCGCGGGTCGAGGACCGGGCGGTGCGGCGTGACCGTGTACCTCGTCGGCGCCGGTCCGGGCGACCCCGGTCTGCTCACGCTGCGAGGGGCCGAGGTGCTCCGCCGCGCCGACGTCGTCGTGCACGACCGGCTGTCGGCCCGTGAGCTGCTCGACCTCGCGCCCGACGGCGCAGCCCGCATCGACGTCGGCAAGTCCCCCGACGGCCCGTCGACCTCGCAGGACGAGATCAACGAGCTGCTCGTCGCCCACGGCCGTGCGGGTCGCACGGTCGTGCGCCTGAAGGGCGGCGACCCGTTCGTGTTCGCCCGGGGGGCCGAGGAGGCCGCCGCGCTCGCCGCGGCCGGCGTCCCGTACGAGGTCGTGCCGGGCATCACGTCGGCGATCGCCGTCCCCGCCTACGCCGGCATCCCCGTCACCCTGCGCTACTCGTCGACCAGCGTCACGATCGTCACCGGCCACGAGGATCCGACGAAGGGCCGCACCGACGTCGGCTGGGAGGCGCTGGCGCAGGTCGGCGGCACCATCGTCGTGCTCATGGGGGTGAAGCACCTGCGCGAGATCGCGGCGCGGCTCGTGGCCGGCGGCCTCCCGCCCGACACCCCCGCCGCGGCGATCCGGTGGGGGACCCGCTCCGAGCAGTCGACGGTGCGGGCGACGCTGTCGACGCTCGCGGACCGGGCGCTGCGGCCGCCCGCCACGATCGTCATCGGCGAGGTCGCGGGGGAGCACCTCGACTGGTTCGAGCGCCGTCCGCTCCTCGGCCGGTCGGTCGTCGTGACCCGCACCCGCGACCAGTCGCCCGAGCTCGCCCGCCACCTCCGCGAGGCGGGGGCCGAGGTCGTGATCGCGCCCACGATCCGCATCGGCGAACCGGCCGACGGCGGGGCCGCGCTGCGCGAGGCCGTGGCGGACGTCGGCTCCTACGACTGGGTCGTGCTCACCTCGCCAAACGGCGCCGCCCGCTTCGTGGCCGAGCTGCGTGACGGACGCGACCTGGCCGGGGTCCGCGTCGCGGTGATGGGCCCGGGGACCGGCGCGGCGCTCTCCGGTGCGCACGTCGTCGCCGACCTCGTCCCGCCGCACTTCGTCGCCGAGTCGCTGCTCGAGGCCTTCCCCGACCCGCCCGAGGGCGGCGGACGGGTGCTGCTGGCCCGGGCCGCGGTCGCCCGCGACGTCCTGCCCGACGGGTTGCGGGCCCGCGGCTGGACCGTCGACGTCGTCGAGGCGTACCGGACCGAGGCGGTCGACTACGACGACGAGGTCCGGGCGCAGGTCGCGGCGGCCGACGCGGTCACGTTCACGTCGTCGTCGACGGTCGAGCACTTCGTCGCCGCCATGGGCGGACCCGATGCCGCGGCGGCGGGGGCCCCGCCGGTGGTGGCCTGCATCGGACCGGTCACCGCGGCGACGGCGCGCCGGCTGGGCCTGACCGTCACGGCCGAGGCCGAGGTGCACGCGATCGACGGGCTCGTCAGCTCGGTCGTCGCCGCCCTCGCCGGCCCCCGGGGCTGACCAGGTGGCCGACCTGCAGGCGGTGGTCTTCGACTTCGACGGGCTCGTGATCGACACCGAGTGGTGCGAGTACGTGACCGCCGCGGAGCAGTTCCGCGCCCACGGCACGGAGCTCAACCTCGAGCTGTGGAAGACCTTCATCGGCTCGCTCGAGCACCCGCACTGGACCGACATCCTCGAGGAGCAGCTGGGCCGCCCGGTCGACCGGGACGTCATCGTGCCCGCCCGCCGACGGGCCCACGCCGAGTGCACCGCCGGGCTCGAGCCGCTGCCGGGGGTGGTGACGCTGCGCGACGCCGTCGTCGCCGCCGGTCTGCCGGTCGCGATCGCCTCGTCGTCGCCCGACGACTGGGTGACCGGGCACCTCGCCGAGCAGGGCCTCCTCGACCGCTTCCCCGTGCGGGCCACCGGCGACGAGGTCCACCGGACGAAGCCGGACCCCGCCGTCTACCTCCTCGCGTGCGAACGCCTCGGCGTCGATCCCTCGGCGACCGTCGCGATCGAGGACTCGGTCAACGGCGTCGCCGCGGCGAAGGCGGCCGGGATGGCCGCGGTGGCGGTCCCCGGGTCGCTCACCCGCGGCATGGACTTCTCGCACGCCGACCTCGAGGTCGGCTCCTGTCTGGAGCTGAGCCCCGACGTGCTGCGCGGGCTCGTCGAGTGACCGCGATCCCCGGTGGGGAGCGGTCGGTTCGAGGCTCGTAGGATCGACGTCGTGAGCTTCCCCCAGACCCGCCTCCGCCGCCTGCGCCGCACCCCGGCGCTGCGCCGGCTCGTGGCCGAGACCCGCCTCGGCGTCGACGACCTGGTGGCCCCGCTGTTCGTGCGGGAGGGCATCGACGAGCCGGTGCCGGTGCCGTCGCTCCCGGGCGTCGTGCAGCACTCCCGCGAGTCCCTCCGCAAGGAGGTCGCCGAGCTCGTCGACCTGGGCATCGACGCCGTCATCCTCTTCGGCGTGCCCGCGACCAAGGACCCCGAGGGCTCGGGGGCGTCGGACCCCGACGGCATCGTCCAGGTCGCGCTGCGCGACCTGCGCGACGACCTGGGCGACCGCGTCGTGCTGATGGCCGACCTCTGCATCGACGAGTACACCGACCACGGCCACTGCGGCCTCGTTACCCCCGACGGCCGGGTCGACAACGACGCCACGCTCGAGGTGTACGGCGAGGTGGCGATCGCCCAGGCCGGCGCCGGCGCCGACATCTGCGCCCCGTCCGGGATGATGGACGGCCAGGTGCTCGCGATCCGTGACGCCCTCGACGAGGAGGGCCACGAGGACGTGGCGATCCTGGCCTACGCGGCCAAGTACGCCTCGGCGCTCTACGGCCCGTTCCGCGACGCCGTCGACGTGAGCATCGCCGACGGCGGCGACCGCACGGCCTACCAGCAGGACTGGGCCAACGCCCGGGAGGCGATGGCCGAGATCCGAGAGGACGTCGGCGAGGGCGCCGACATGATCATGGTCAAGCCGGCCATGACCTACCTCGACGTCATCGCCCGGGCGCGGGCCGAGGTCGACGTGCCGATCGCGGCGTACCACGTGAGCGGCGAGTACGCGATGGTCCACGCCGCGGCCGAGCGGGGCTGGATCGACGGCGACGCGGTCGCGCTCGAGCAGATCACCGCGGTGAAGCGGGCGGGTGCCGACATGGTGCTGACCTACTTCGCCCGCGCGCTCGCCGAGCGCCTGCAGTGACGGACCGCGGCGGACGATGACGGAGGCGACGGCGTGACCACCAACGAGGAGCTGTACCAGCGCGGCCTGCAGGTCATCCCCGGCGGGGTGAACTCGCCGGTGCGGGCCTTCCGGTCGGTCGGCGGGACGCCGTACTTCGTCGAGTCGGGCCGCGGCTCACGGGTCCGCGACGTCGAGGGCCGCGAGTTCATCGACTACGTCCAGAGCTACGGCGCGTCGATCCTCGGCCACGCCCACCCGATGGTCGTCGAGGCGATCCAGAAGGCGGCCACCCGCGGCTCGACGTTCGGCGCCCCGACCGAGGGCGAGGTCCGGATGGCCGAGGAGATCGTCGCCCGCATCCCGGGCCTCGAGCAGGTGCGCCTGGTCAGCTCCGGCACCGAGGCGACCATGTCGGCGATCCGGCTGGCCCGGGGGGTCACGGGCCGGGACCGGATCGTGAAGTTCGAGGGCAACTACCACGGCCACTCCGACGCGCTGCTCGCCGCCGCCGGCTCCGGGGTGGCCGAGGCCGTGCTCGGGACCGAGGCCCGGCCCGACTCCGGCGGCGTGACACCCGGAGCCGTCGCCGACACGATCGTGCTCCCGTACAACGTGGTGCCCCGCCTCGACGAGTCCGTGGCCGTCGTGATCGTCGAGCCGCTCGCGGCCAACATGGGCCTGGTCCCGCCGGTCGACGGCTTCCTGGCCGGGCTGCGCGCCGAGTGCACGCGGGTCGGCGCCCTCCTGCTGTTCGACGAGGTCATCACCGGCTTCCGCATCTGCGTCGGCGGCGCCACCGAGTGGTCCGGGGTCACGCCCGACCTGTGGTGCTTCGGGAAGGTGATCGGCGGCGGTCTGCCGGTCGGCGCCTTCGGTGCGACGGCCGAGATCATGGCCCACCTCGCGCCCCTCGGGTCCGTGTACCAGGCGGGCACGCTGTCGGGGAACCCGCTCGCCACCGCGGCCGGGCTCACCGTGCTGTCGCAGCTCGACGCCGCGGCCTACGACCAGCTCTCGGCCACGGCCGACACGCTGGCCGAGGGCCTCCGCTCGGCCTTCGCCGCGGCCGGGGTGCCCGCCGTCGTGCCCCGCGTCGGGCCCCTGCTCGGCGTGTTCTTCGGCCCGGGCGGCGGCGCCGCGGTGGAGCAGCCGGTCGACTTCGCCACCGCCGCCGGGCTGGTCGCCGTCGGTCGCTACCCGGCCTGGTTCCACGGGATGCTCGACCGGGGCATCGCCCTGGCCCCCGGCCCGTACGAGGTGCTGTTCCCGTCGCTCGCCCACACGGCCGAGGACGTCGAGGCGACGATCGCCGCCGCCCACGAGGTCGCCGCCACGCTCTGACCCGCCGTGCGCACCCTCGGGGCGACAGGACCGCCGGTCCAGCGGCCGGTCGCGACGGCGAGGCGGCGTGGGCGACCCGTACGCTGGGCGCCGTGACCGCCGGCGCCGCCGCCCAGCAGCCTCCCCGGTCCGCCGCGGGCGGGGACGAGCGAGCGACCTCGACCCGCGCCGCCACGGCAGGGGGCGGCGCCACCGGCGCCACCGGCGCGACGTCGGATCGGCGCACCACCGGCGCGGCCGGGCGCCCGACGGTCGACCGCAGCCAGCTCGACCGGGACGCCGCCGAGCGGGTGCTGCGCCGGGCGGTGCAGCTCGACGGCGTGGACGACGTCGACCAGCGCGTCTCGGTGCAGGCGCTCCTCGACGCCGCCGACGAGCTCGGCATCGACCGCGCCGAGGTGCGGCGCGCGGTCGTCGAGGAGGAGCTGGGCCTGCTCGAGCGGCGGCCGCGGCGGGCCGACGCGCTGCTCGGACCGGAGCGGTTCGTGGTCGCCCGCGTGGTCGAGGGCTCGGTCGACGGGCTGACCGACTGCGTCGACCAGTGGATGCGCAAGGGCCGCGTGCTGCGGCGCGCCCGCTCGACGCCGGCGGGCGAGGGCACCAGCGGGTGGGTCGAGTACGCCCGCCGCAACGACCCCGTGGCCGGTGCGCAGCGGGCGGTGCACGCGGTCCAGGGCGGCGAGCGGCTGGCCCACGTCCGCAAGGTGCGCGTCGTGGTGACGGCGCTCGACGACCGGCGCTGCGTGGTCGGGCTGCTCGTCGACGCCACCCGGAGCCGCCAGAACGCCGCGGCGGGCGGCACGGCCGTCACGGTCACGGGCGTGGCCGCGTCGGCCGTCGGACTGCTGCCGCCGTGGGGCTGGGGCGCCGCCGTGGGCGGGGCCGTCGCCTCGGCCGCGGCCGGGGCCGGGGTGATGTGGTCCCGGAAGGCCTACACGTCGCAGATCGACGACGAGCTCGAGTCGGTGCTCGACGCCGTCGCCTCGGGCGAGCGGCCGCCGTCGGTGATCGAGGGCGTCACGTCCCGGCTGCTGCGGCCGAGCCGGCCCTGACGGCCGCCCCGTCGTCGCCGACCGGCAGCTCGTCGGGCACGTCGTCGAGCACCTCGCCCGCGTCGGTGGCCCCGTCGCCGCCGCCGGCCGGTCCGGTCCGCCCCATCCCGAGGTCGGGCCCGAGCTCCACGCCCAGCGCCAGCAGGAGCGCGCCGGCGAAGATGCCGAGGAACAGCCCGACCACGCCGTAGAGCCCGAAGCCGATGATGGCCACGACGAGCGTGGGGAACATCCCGAACGAGAACGAGCGTCGGTCGATGCGCGGCTGCACCACCAGCGAGTCGATCGTCTGCGCGGCCACCGCGCCGAGGAAGATCAGCGCCGCCTCGGTCGTGCCGTTGAGGACGGCGAGCAGCGCCAGCGGCAGGCCGCCCAGGACCAGGCCCACGTACGGGATGTACGCGCAGACCGCGGCGACCACGGCCAGCAGGGCGGGCATGTCGATGCCGAGCGCTGACGCGACCGCGTAGACGGCGACGCCGACGACGAGGGCGCGCAGCGAGGTCAGCCCGAGGTAGCGCACGACGTCGCCGTAGGCGCGCCGCAGCGCCGGGCCGACCGCCCTCGCGGCGCGGTCGGGCAGCAGGCCGACGGTCGCGTCGACCATGCCGGGGCCGGTGAAGACGAGCATCACCGACAGCACCCAGATGATGAACCCGGTCGAGACCTTGCCGCCGAGGGCCGTGGCCAGCCCCGGCAGGTCGGCGCCGAGCTCGAACCGCTCGGCCAGGCCGTCGGAGAGGCGATCCACCTGCTCGGCGACCTTGAGGTCCTCCATGAGCCCGCCGAAGGGCTTGTCACGCTGGAGGTCGCGCACCGCCGACGGGACGCTGTCGCGGAACCGGAACGCCTCGTCGTGCAGCTCGCTGAACGCCACCGCTCCCAGCACGCCCACGACGACCAGCGCGGCGGCGGTCAGGGCCAGCACGGCGACGGCCGCCGGCATGTGGCGCCGCATCCGGCCGAGCACCGGCGCTGCGAGCGCGGCCACCAGCGCCGCCTCGACGAACCACATCACCGGCCCCGCGGCGCGGAGCGCGACGCCGACGCACACCGCCACGACGCCGACGACGAGGATCGCCCGCACGAGCGAGGTCGGCGTCAGCCGCAGCGTCGGCGTCGCGGCGCGGCCACCGTCGTCGGAGGCGCCGTCGGACGGGGCGACGGCGGCGCGCGACGGGGCCGAGGGCGGGGGGAGCTCGGGGTCGATCCGGCGATCCTACGAGCGGTCGATCGCCGGTCAGAGGATGGCCGGGGGGATCGACCGGTGCGCTGCCGGTGCCTCGTAGTGTGCGCCGCATGGCCGTCGAGCAGGAGCCCGCGCCCGACGACCCGGTGGCGCGCCAGGCCCGCCCGGCGCGGTCGCCGGTGCTCCTCGTCGACCTCGACTGGCGCAGCGTCGCCACGGTGCTCGCGCTCCTCGTCGCGCTGGCCCTGGTGGTCGGCGCGGTGCGCACGGCCTCGATCGGCGTCACGCTCATCGTCGTCGCCCTGTTCGTCGCGATGGCGCTCGACCCGCTCGTGGGGCGCGTGCAGCGCACCGGCGTCGCCCGCGGCGTCGCGGTGCTGGGCGTGGTGGTCCTCGTCGGCGCGGCGTTCGGGTTGTTCGTCGCGCTCGCGGGCCCGCAGCTCGTGAGCCAGACGAGGACGCTCGGCACCGAGCTGCCGCGGACGGTCGACTCGCTGCGCGACGTCCCGGTGCTCGGTCCGCACCTTGTGGAGTGGGGCGTGCCCCGGAAGGTGAGCGAGTTCCTCGCCTCCCTCCCGGAGCGAATCGGCCAGGAGGACGCCAACCTCGGCGACGTCGCCAAGGGCGTCGGCTTCGGGCTCGGCGCGTTCGTGCTCGGGCTCCTGGTCACGATCGGCGCGCTGCTCGAGGGGCCGCGGCTGGTCGACACCGTCCGCGGCGCCGTGCCGGCGTCGGGGCGGCCCCGTGCCGACGACATCGGCCGCATCGTCTACTCGGTCATCGGCCGGTACTTCGCCGGGTCGCTGCTGATCGCGCTGCTCAACGGGATCTGGGTCTCCGTGTGGGCGCTGATCGCCGGCGCGCCGTTGAGCCCGGTCCTCGGCGTCTGGGCGGCGCTCACCTCGCTGATCCCCCAGATCGGCGGGCTCATGGGCTTCGTCGTCGTCGTGCTCGTGAGCCTGGCCGCCGGCCTCGTGCCCGCCGTGATCATGACCGTGACGTTCCTGGTCTTCATGCTGCTGACGAACCACGTGCTGCAGCCGACGATCGTCGGACGGGCGGTCCAGCTCTCCGCCCCGGTCACCATGCTCGCCGCCATCTCGGGCTTCACCGTGGGCGGCGTGGTGGGGGCGCTCTTCGCGGTGCCGACGGTGGGCGCGATCAAGGCGGTGGTCAGCTACGTCCGCCACCCCGACGAGCCGCCGCCGTCGCACCCGGAGCACCACTCCCGCTTCAGCCTCCACCGGGTGGTGGCGCGGCTCCGGCACCGGGCGCGTGCGGCCGATGGCGGTGCCGCCGTCGTACCCGATGCGTCGGCGCGTGCCGCCGCCCCGCCCGCCCGAGCCGCAGCGCCCGTCGGAGCCGACGGACGGCTGCCGCCGGCCTGGTTCAGCCCGCCGGGCTGATCACCAGGCGGACGCGGACGCGGTCGCCCTCGGGCACCGTCTCCACCGCCCGGGCCACCGAGCCGTCGTCGCCGCGGAAGGTGTCGGCCGCGCCGGACACCGTGCCCCCGGGGTTGACCTTCCAGAGCGGCGAGGAGTGCGTGATGACCTGGTCGCCCTCGACGAGGGTCGGGAAGCCCGAACCCGAGGTGAACGTCGCCACCTGGTCGGTCGGCAGGGTGAAGGTCACGTCGAGCTGCGCCCGGTCCTCGGTGCCCGCGGACAGGAAGTCGGCCACGCCGTCGGGGATCGTGAGCCCGGCGAGCGCGCTGACGCCGGCGGTCGAGGTGTCGTCGAGCGGCAGCGTGGCCCTGGGGGCCTGGCCCTCGGCCGCCGTCGTCGTGGTGGTGGACGGGCCGGCCGGCTCGTCGTCGCCCCCCGTCACGACCAGCACGATGCCGATCACGACGAGGACGACCGCTGCGATCCCGAGGAGCCGCAGCTTCCAGCGGTTGCTCACGCCGGGGGCGTGGTCTTCCACTCCTCGAGGACCGCCATGTAGGCGTCGGCCTCGTCGGGGACGTACTTCGTGAGGGTCTCCTCGAAGCCGTCCTCCCACGCCTCGATGTCGAACTCCTCCTTGTCGAGCGTCGTGCGCTCGTGGAGGACGACCGCCATCAGGTCCTCGGGCTCCAGCGAGGCCGCCCACGCCGGCATGCCGCCGGCCACGGCCCTCCCGCCGGGCAGCTTGGTCTCGCCCGCCTGCGTCCAGCCGGCGGAGCCGAGCGCCACCCAGGCGATCTGCTCGGCCGGCTTCGGGAACTCCTTGGTGACAGCGGTGTCGCCGATGAGGGCGGGGATGTTGCCGCTGCCGCCGCCGGTCGGGCCGTGGCAGGTGGCGCAGTTGGTGCTGTACACCTCGGCGCCGACGGTGATCGGGCTGTCGGCGTTGGTGGGCGGGTCGAGCGTGAGCGCGTAGACGACGGCCCAGAGCGGGAGCAGGAAGAGGACCGGGACGGCCCAGTAGGGGATCTTCTTCCGGGCCTGCGCGGCCTCGACCCACGGCGGGGTGGGCTCGACCTTGGCCTCGACCGGCGCCACGGGCGCTGCGGCCGCGGGCGCCGCCGCAGCGGCCGGCGCGGGCGTCGCGGCGTCGGCGGCAGCCGGCGTGGCCGCGGCGGGCGCGTCGTCGCCACCGCCGCCGCCCATGGCGGCACGGCGCGCCTTGCTGCGGGCCAGAAGGTGCTCGGGGATCTCGGTCAACGCTGCCTCCGCCGCGTCAGGGTCCTACCGCTCGGCTGTTCTCTAGCACTCGCTCGGCGGACCCGGCACCACTGGCCGAGCCCCCCGGCGCGCGGTGCCAGCACCGGCCGCTCGGGCGTTCCGGCCCACTCTAGGCACGCTGCTGCACCGTCGACCAAGACGGCTCAGGGCAGGCGACCAAGACGGCTCAGGGCAGGCGACCACGACGGGCTCGGGGCAGGCGACCACGACCGGTTCGGCACCCGCGGGTCGGCCCCGTCCCGGATGTGCTCCGCCGCGTCGGGCCGTGGTAGACCACGCCCTGACCGTCCGATCTCGCCTGGCGACAGGCCTCCGGACGGCCGACGTAGTCTGGTGAACACCTTCACGAGCGGAGGAGCTCCGTGGTCGCGTTCTTCACGTCACTGCTGGTCGCAGTGCTGCTGGTCGCTCCGATCTTCCCCTATGCCAAGCGCCGACCCGCCGGGACCCCGATCACCTGGGGCGAGGCCATGCTGGCGGGCGTCTACATCTTCTTCATCCTCTTCTGGATCTACGGCGTGGTGCCCCACCACTGGCTGACCTGGGCGGACTCCGAGCTCAACTGGCGCCCCGACCGCATCTGGCTCGGCCCGAACGGCATCATGGTGGTGCCCTTCACGGGCTGGACCATCCAGACCCCCTGGATCCCGATCCAGGTGTCGGCGCAGGCCGTCCGCGACGTCGTCGCGGTGCTCATCTACGTCGTCTTCCTCGGCGGGCAGATGTGGATGTGGGCCTGGTGGCAGAACCGCGGCAAGCGCGCGGAGGCGGCGGAGAGCGTCGAGCCCGTGTCCACCTACGGCCGACCGCTGATGAAGCGGGCCTGAGCCAGCGAGCGAGGACAGCCCACGATGGCCACCACCGATGCGAACCCGCCGATGCCGGAGTTCCGCGACGACTACGTCCTCCAGGAGGTCGACGCGGACTACCTCGCCAAGGCGGTCAAGCCCAAGCAGTTCATCCACATCGACCAGTCCGAGTGCATCATGTGCGAGGGCTGCGTGGACATCTGCCCGTGGAAGTGCATCCACATGGTGCAGCCGGACTCCATCGAGGAGGCGGTCAACACCGACCAGCCGGGCGTCGACCCCTCCGACCACGTGGTCTTCCTCATCGACGACGACGTCTGCACCCGGTGCGCGCTCTGCGTCGACCGGTGCCCGACGGGCGTGATCATCCTCGGCAAGGTGGGCGATCCGGTCGCCGGCGGCGACCCCCACCAGCGCACCAACACGCACGGCTACGGCTACGGGATGCGGCTCGGCTGATGGGCGCCTCCGAGCACACCGCCGTGATTCGACTCACGACCGCCGATCGGACTAGGGAGTAGCCCGTGGCCAAGACGATGCAGGGCGGCAAGAGCAAGCTGTCGGACAAGATGTCGGAGCTCACGGACAACGTCCAGGGCTCGCAGGCGTGGAACTCGATCTTCCGCCCCGGTTCGATCTTCCGGAAGGGCTACTCCGACAGCCCCAGGAACCGGTCGTACGTGATCATGAACAGCGTGCTGTACCACCTCCACCCGGTGAAGGTGAAGCGGCACGCCGTGAAGGTCAGCTACACCCTCTGCCTCGGCGGGCTGAGCTTCTTCCTGTTCATCATCCTCACCGTCACCGGCATCTTCCTGATGTTCTTCTACCGGCCGACCGCGGCGCAGGCGTGGGACGACATCTACGCCCTGCAGACCTCGGTGACCTTCGGCCTGCTCGTGCGGAACATGCACAGATGGGCCGCTCACCTGATGGTGATCTCGGTGTTCCTGCACATGGCCCGCGTCTTCTACCACGGGGCATACAAGGCGCCTCGGGAGTTCAACTGGGTCATCGGCGTGGTGCTGCTCACGCTGACCCTGCTCCTGTCGTTCACCGGCTACCTGCTGCCCTGGGACCAGCTGGCCCTCTGGGCGGTGACGGTGGGCACGAACATGATCGGCTACACCCCCGTGTTCGGCAACCAGGTGCGCTTCGTGCTGCTCGGCGGCGCGGAGATCGGCACCAACACCCTGTTGAGATGGTACGTGCTGCACGTGCTGTTCTTCCCGTTCATCACCGTCATCTTCATGGCCATCCACTTCTGGAGGGTGCGCAAGGACGGCGGCATCTCCGGACCGCTGTGAGGTCGCTCGCAGTGGCAGTCCCCACCGATCCCCAGACCTCCCTGCGGGGTGAGAGCGCATGACCGAGGTACCAGAGCACCTCCTGAAGCGGGCCCAGGCGGCCAAGGAGAAGGCCGCGGCGAAGGCCGCGCCCGAGGGCGGCGACGCCGCGCCGGCCGCCGACGCCCCGGCGTCGGAGGAGGCCGCCGCGCCCACCGACAGCCGGATCCCCGCGCACCTGCTCGCGCGGTCGCAGGCCGCGAAGGCCCGCAAGGCCGGCGGGGGCGACGAGCCGGTCGCCGCCGCGGGCGGTGGCACCGCCACCGCCGTGGCCCCGGTCGCCGCTGCGGGTGGCACGGTCGCGACCGCGGGCGGTCCGCCGCTCGCCGCCGGCCCGGGTGGCCACACCCAGCGCCTGCTGACGGTGGTGAAGTCCGGGTCCATCCAGGACGTCAAGGCCAAGCCGCAGGACAAGGTCCACGTCTGGCCGCACCTGCTGATCGTCGAGTTCGTGGCCGCCCTGGTGTGCACCACGTTCCTGCTGATCTTCTCGTGGGTGGTCAACGCCCCGCTCCTCGAGCTGGCGAACGTCAACCAGACGCCGAACCCCTCCAAGGCCCCCTGGTACTTCCTGGGCCTGCAGGAGCTCCTGACGATGTTCCACCCGATGGTCGCCGGCGTGACCATCCCGGGCATGGGCATCTTCGTCCTGATCCTCGCCCCCTACATGGACAAGAACCCGTCCAACAAGCCCGAGGACCGCAAGTTCGCGGTCTCGCTGATGACGGTGTTCCTGATGTTCTGGGCGGTCATCGCGATCATCGGGTCCTTCTTCCGGGGACCCGGCTTCAACTTCACGCTGCCGTGGATCGACGGCGTGTTCTTCGAGCTGTGATGTGAGGTGAGCTGACATGTCCGGGTTCTTCATCGTCGTCGCCGTCATCGTCATCGTCCTGCTGGCGGCCTTCGCCCTCGTCGGCGCGGCCCGTCGCCGGGACGCCGACTCGGCGACCGGCTCGCTCTCGCGCGAGTCGGTGAAGCGCGACAAGGCCGCCCGCAAGGAGTCGGCCGCGCTCGTCGCGCAGGCGCCCTCCGGCAAGGAGATCGAGCGCTCGGTCGCGCTCGAGCGCCGCGGCGGCGACATCGAGCCGGTGGCCGCGGCGACGCCCGCCGTGTTCGTCCCGCCGGACCCCGAGACCTACGACGTCACCCGCCGGCAGTTCCTCAACCGTGGCGTCATCGCCATGATGGGCCTGTCCATCGCGGCGTTCGGCACGTCGATCATCGCCTTCCTGTGGCCGTCGGGCTCGAGCGGCTTCGGCTCGAAGATCAACTTCGGCAAGGTGACCGACCTGTCGGCCGACGTGGAGAAGAGCAACGGCTTCCTCTACAAGCCAGAGGGCCGGCTCTGGATCACCAACTACCCGTCGTCAGCGCTGCCCAAGGCGGAGCAGGCGTACGCCCCGGCGGTCCTCAACGCCATGAAGGCCGGCCTTGCGGTGCTCTATCAGAAGTGCCCGCACCTCGGCTGCCGCGTCCCGAGCTGCAACAGCTCCCAGTGGTTCGAGTGCCCCTGCCACGGCTCGCAGTACAACCAGGCCGGCGAGAAGAAGGGCGGCCCCGCCCCTCGCGGCATGGACCGCTTCGGCACCGAGGTCTCGGGCGGCAACCTGATCGTGAACACCGGCCAGGTCATCCAGGGCCCGCCGATCGGCACGAACACCACCGGCCAGGAGGCCGAGGGCCCGCACTGCATCGGTGCGGCCAGCGGCGGCCACTGACCGGCTCGACCGAGGGCATCAGCAGCAACTCTTCCAGGCAGCAGGCGCGGCCCCACGGGCCGCCTCAGAGGGAGCACGGTGACCGGCCCGGCCGGTGCACGAGGAGACATACGGGAACCACATGATCGTCGCAACATCGACCCAACGGGCCTTCGGCTTCGTGATCCTCGCCATCGTGGCGATCGGGTTCGTCGTGTGGTTCTTCGCCAACCTGCGGGCTGGCCAGAAGGAGGTCGGCTCCGAGATCGAGCTGGCGCCGAACCGCAAGCAGTACCTGTCCGACGAGGAGCTCGAGGGCAAGAAGCTCAACATGGCGCTGTTCTCGGCGCTGGGCCTCCTCGCCGTGATCGCCGTCGCCCTGCCGCTGTACTGGCTCGCCGAGCCCGGCCGCCAGGAGGGCGCGGTCGAGATGTACAGCGAGCTGTTCATCGAGCGCGGCCTCACCCTCTACGAAGAGGGCGCCCAGTGCGTGACCTGCCACGGCGGTGCCGGCGTGGGTGGCGTGACGACGTTCATCATCAACGACCAGAACGGCCAGTTCGTCGGCCAGGTCTCGTGGAACGCCCCGGCGCTCAACAACGTCCTCTACCGCTACAACGAGGACCAGGTCCGCTACGTCCTCAACTACGGCCGCCCCGGCACCCCGATGGCGGCGTGGGGCACCCCTGGCGGTGGCCCGCTGACCACCCAGCAGGTCGACGACCTCATCGCGTACCTGTGGTCGGTGCAGCTGAAGCCGAAGGAGCTCCGGACGCAGGTCGACGACTTCGTGAAGTCGATCGATCCCGGGCTCTACGACCGCATGGTCGAGGTCCGCAAGTCGAACCAGGACGTCGTCCCGAACGGTGACGTCGAGGCCGTGAACGCCAACCGGCTGTCCCGCGCCGACGAGCTGCGGCTCGGCGAGATCCTGTTCAACAACCAGTCGCTGGCCCAGGGCTCGTACTCCTGCGCCCGTTGCCACGTGGCCGGGGCGCCGTACGGCCAGGCCTGGCAGCCCTTCCTCCGCCTGCAGTACGGCTCGTTCGGGCCCGACCTCACCGGCGTCGAGAACGAGGCCACCGAGCAGCAGCACTTCAACCTGGTCTGGAACGGCATGGACGAGGGGAAGCTCTACTTCTCCCGCAAGCAGGGCAACCCGCAGATGCCGGGCTTCGGCGTGAACCGCAACACGGGCAAGGAGGCCGAGGGCGTGCCCGACTTCGGTCCCGAGGGCCTGCTGACGCCCGAGGAGGTGTGGGCGATCGTGACCTACGAGCGCAACCTCTCCAACGACTCCACGGTCAAGTCGCCGCTCGCCGGCACCATCGAGTCCCCCACCTTCGTCGACGTCCCGCGGGACGAGGCCGGGAGCAACTGAGTCCGATGATCAACCTTCTCGCCGCCATCCAGTTCGACCCGCACATCCGCGGCATCCTCGTGGTGCTCGTCGGCGTGGGCGTGCTGATCGGCTCCGTGTACCTGCTCCTCGCCACGAACACGGGCCTCCGCAACGGCTTCCTGATCGCGATGGCCGGCCTGTTCGGCTGGATGTTCTCCATGGGCGCGATCTGGTGGATCTACGGCATCGGCCTCCGCGGCAAGGACCCGTCGTGGGTCGCCAAGGAGATCAACTTCAGCCGGAGCGGCGAACCGATCAACGACGTGCTCGAGCAGCTGCCACGCACCGAGGACCTCGAGGACCCGCAGCAGCTGCTGTCGGACTACCTCGCGGATCACCCCGACGTGCAGGAGAAGATCGAGGCGACCGAGGGCGAGGGCTTCAAGGCCACGACGCTGACCAAGGCCGTCACCGCGGCGCCGGCGCTCAAGGCGCAGGTCGACGAGGAGCTCAACGGCTGGCGCATCCTCTCCGAGACGGACTCCCGTCGCGGCGAGGCCTCGGCCTCCGCGGACGCGACGCTGATCGCGGCGCAGGCGTTCGGCTCCGAGACGGCGTCGTCGAGCTACACGGTCAAGGACGTGTTCTTCTTCGGCGGCAAGCCCGGCGCCGAGCCCGAGACCGTGAAGGGCGAGCGCTCGACGATCTCGCAGGTCTGGCATCGGGTGCAGACCGTCTTCGAGCCCAAGAACCCGCCGCTCTACGCCGCGGTGACCGTCCAGCAGAACGCCGCCCAGGTCGTCGCACCGGGTGAGGCGCCGCCGCCGGCGCAGATCAACGAGCAGGCCGACACGGTCACCGTGCTGATGGAGCGCAACCTCGGCTACCGGCGCCTCCCGTCCGCGCTGTTCACGATCTTCACCGGCATCATCTTCGCCGTCTCGGTGTGGTTGCTGCACCGCCGTGACAAGCGCGCGATGCGGGAGCGCTCGGAGTGGGATCCGTCGGCGCAGCCGCCGGCGGTCCGCGATCCGGAGACGGTGGGCTGACGATGGGCCAGTACCTGCCCATCGTGGCGCTGCTGGTGCTGGTCGCGCTGTTCGCCGGGATCAGCCTCATCGCGCAGCGGATCCTCGTGCCGCCGCGGCCGAACGAGGCCAAGGTCGCGCCTTACGAGTGCGGGATCCTCGACACCACCGATCCGCCCGAGCGCTTCCCGGTGCGCTTCTACCTCATCGCGATGATCTTCATCGTCTTCGACATCGAGATCATCTTCTTCTACCCGTTCACCCAGGTGTACGGCGCGCTCGGCTGGTTCGGCCTCGTCGCCATCGGCATCTTCACCGTCGCGGTGTTCGAGTCCTTCCTGTACCTCATCAGCAACGGCGCCCTCGACTGGGGCCCGCCGAAGCACCTGCGCCGGTCGCAGCTGCACACGGCGCCCGAGCGCACGACGTCGAGCACCGTCCGCCGGGTCGGCCTCGAGGGTCGCGACACCGGCTCGCCGACCTCGCCCACCGCCGGCGCCGACGCGCCGGCCGCGCCCGAGCGCGAGACGGTCGGAGCCCACTGATGGGCCTCGTGCAGAACGTCCGCGACGACGGGTTCGCCGGGCTGGAGCACAACTTCCTCACGGGCCAGCTCGAGGACCTCGTCCGCTGGGCCCGGCGCCGCAGCAGCTGGCCGGCCACCTTCGGCCTGGCGTGCTGCGCCATCGAGATGATGGCCGCCGGCGGCCCGCACTACGACCTCGCCCGCTTCGGCATGGAGGTCTTCCGCGCTTCGCCGCGCCAGGCCGACGTCATGATCGTCGCCGGCCGCGTCTCGCAGAAGATGGCCCCGGTCCTGCGCACCATCTACGACCAGATGATGGAGCCCAAGTGGGTCATCTCGATGGGCGTGTGCGCGTCGAGCGGCGGCATGTTCAACAACTACGCGATCGTCCAGGGCGTGGACCAGGTGGTCCCCGTCGACGTCTACGCGCCGGGGTGCCCGCCCGGGCCGGAGACGCTCATGCAGGCCATTGTGACCCTGCACGGCAAGATCGAGACGGGCGAGATCCTGCGCCGCCGCGAGGCCACGGGCTCGGGCGCGCAGATCGTCGTCGACCAGGTCGACGGCCAGCCTGCGGACGGGGCCGCCGTTCCGGCCGGGTCCGGTCAGGCGGTCGGCACGGCGGTCCCGACGGGCAGCTTCGACCTCGAGGCCCGGTGATGTCGGACAACCCGGCGGAGCCGGGCAACAGCACCGGGGCCGAGCCGAACGCCGATGAGGTGCAGGCCGCGCCCGAACCCGAGCTCCTGTTCGGCGTGCCGGTGAGCACCTCGCGCGGCCAGGTCGTGCTGCACCCCGACCGCGACGGCTACGTCTCGCTGGTCGAGGAGCTGCGCCGCGAGGGCTACTGGGTCGCGGTCGACCTCTGCGGCGTCGACTACCTCGGCCACGCGGCCGGCCGCTGGCTGCCGCCGGGCGTCGAGGCCGAGCGGTTCGAGGTCGTCGTCAACCTGCTCAACCACCTCGAGCGGACGCGCATCCGCATCCGGCTGCAGGTGCCCGAGTCCGACCCGGTCGTGCCGACCGTGTCGCACCTCCACCCCGGGGTCTCCAACCACGAGCGTGAGACCTTCGACCTGTTCGGGATCGCCTTCGACGGCCACCCCGACATGAGCCGCATCCTCATGCCACACGACTGGATCGGCCACCCGCTGCGCAAGGACGACCCGGCCGGCCGCATCCCCGTCCAGTTCAAGGGGGCCGCGTCGTGAGCACCACCACGCCCATCGCCACCACCTCCGGTCCCGGCTCCGCCGACGACGTCGGCCTCGACGCCCTCGACGACGCGCTCGAGCGCCTGGCGAACGACGGCGCCACGCTGCACCTGTCGGAGTCCGAGGCCGAGGAGAAGGCCGGCTACCAGGCCCCGACCGCGGAGGGCGTGGGCGAGCGGATGCTCATGAACATGGGCCCGCAGCACCCGTCGACGCACGGCGTGCTCCGCCTGGTGCTCGAGATGGACGGCGAGCTCATCACCCGCTCCAAGCCGGTCATCGGGTACCTGCACACGGGCATGGAGAAGACCGGTGAGCAGCTCACCTACCTCCAGGGCCCCACGAACGTCACGCGCATGGACTACGCGGCGCCGCTCTTCAACGAGCTCGCCTTCTCGCTGGCCACGGAGCAGCTGCTCGGCATCGAGGTGCCCGAGCGGGCGCAGTGGATCCGCACGCTCATGTGCGAGGTCAACCGGCTCAGCTCCCACATGCTGTTCATGGCCACCAACGGCATGGACCTCGGTGCCGTGTCGATGATGATCTACGGCTGGCGCGAGCGCGAGGAGCTGCTGCGGTTCCTCGAGATGGTCACCGGCCTGCGCATGAACCACAACTACATCCGCCCGGGCGGTGTGGCCGTGGACATGCCCGACGGCTGGCGCGAGTTCCTCGAGCCGCTCCTCGACACGCTCCCGGCGCGCCTCGAGGAGTTCGACATCCTGATGACCGGCCAGCCGATCTGGCGGGAGCGGCTCCAGGGCGTCGGGACGATGACCGCCGAGGAGGCGCTGTCGCTCGGCGCGACCGGCCCCCTCCTTCGCTCGACCGGCTACGCCTGGGACCTGCGCCGGGACATGCCGTACCTCTGCTACGACCAGGTCGACTTCGACGTGGTCGTCGGGTCCTACGGCGACAGCTTCGACCGGTACGCCATCCGCCTGGCCGAGATCCGGGAGTCGATTCGCATCATCCGCCAGTGCATGGACAAGATGCCCGCCGGCGACTACCGCCTCCAGGACAAGAAGGTCACCCCGCCGCCCCGTGCTCGCATCGACGAGTCCATGGAGGCGCTGATCCACCACTTCAAGATCTTCACCGAGGGCTTCAAGGTGCCCGAGGGCGAGGTCTACGTCGCGGTGGAGAACCCCCGGGGCGAGCTCGGCTGCTACCTGGTGTCGGACGGCTCCGCCAACCCGGTCCGCATGCACATCCGAGGCCCGAGCTTCGTGAACCTCCAGTCCCTGCCCCACCTGATGAAGGACTCGCTGATCGCAGACACCGTCGCGATCGTGAGCTCGGTCGACCCGATCATGGGCGACGTGGACCGCTGATGGCCCGCTTCAGCCCCGAGAACGAGGTGCTCGCGCGCCGGATCGTCGCCCGCTACCCGCGCGCCAAGTCCGCCACCATCCCGCTGTGCCACCTGGCGCAGGAGCAGGACGGCTGGTTGTCCGAGGAGGCGATGGTCCACATCGCCGAGCTCGTCGACTGCACGCCGGCCGAGGTCCTGGGCACCGCGAGCTTCTACGAGATGTTCAAGCTGCACCCGATCGGGCGCTACTGCGTCAACGTGTGCACCAACATCTCGTGCCAGCTGCTCGGCGGCGAGGAGCTGCTCGAGCACGCCGAGGAGGCCCTCGGCATCCGGGCCGGCGGCACCACGTCCGACGGCGTCATCACGCTCGAGGACGTCGAGTGCATCGCCGCCTGCACCGAGGCCCCGGCCATCCAGGTGAACTACCGCTACTTCCACAGGGTGAGCGCGGACGACCTGGACCAGATCATCGCCGATGCCCGCTCCGGCGCCCTGGCCGAGCACGTGCCCGACCACGGGACGCTGGGCAAGGTCCGCCAGGACGTCGCCCCCGAGGACCTGGCCAACGTGACGCCGCCCGAGGCCCAGACGATCCCGCCGTGGATCGCCCGGCACGAGGCCGCGACCGCAGCGGCGGGGGAGGCATCGTGACCGATCGCGTCTCCTCCCGCTTCGAGGTCGCCGACGGCCACACCCTCGACGGCTACCAGGCCTCCGGCTCCTACCGCGGCTACGACGGCCTCAAGGCCGCCCTGGCCATGGCCCCGGCCGACGTCACCAACCTCGTCAAGGACGCCACGCTGCTCGGCCGCGGGGGCGCCGGCTTCCCGGCCGGTGTGAAGTGGGGCTTCTGCCCGCCCGGCGTCTGGCCCCGCTACCTCGTCATCAACGGCGACGAGTCCGAGCCCGGCACCTACAAGGACCGCGTGCTCATGGAGCGCGACCCGCACCAGCTCATCGAGGGCTGCCTCATCGCGGCGTACGCGATCGGCGTGGCCCAGGTGTTCCTGTACGTGCGCGGCGAGATGCCCCACGCGCAGGAGCGGATCGCCGCGGCGCTGAACGAGGCGTACGCCGCCAACCTGGTCGGCAGGAACATCCTCGGGACCGACTTCAGCGTCGACATCGTCCTGCACTGGGGCGCCGGCGCCTACATCGTCGGCGAGGAGACCGCGCTCATCGAGTCGCTCGAGGGCAACCGCGGCATGCCGCGCCTCAAGCCGCCGTACTTCCCGGCGGCCAAGGGCCTGTACATGCAGCCGACGATCGTCAACAACGTCGAGACGCTGTCGAACCTCCCGTGGCTCATGTGCCACGGCGTCGACGAGTACCGCTCGATCGGCACCGAGTCGTCGCCGGGCACCCGCCTGATCGCGCTGTCGGGCCACGTGAACACCCCCGGCGTCTTCGAGGTGCCGCAGGGGACGACCACCTTCCGCGAGCTGTTCGAGTCCGAGCAGTACGGCGGCGGCATCCGCGAGGGCCGCGAGCTCAAGATGTTCATCCCCGGCGGCGCGTCGGCGCCCTGGTTCTTCGCCGAGCAGGTCGACCTGCCGCTCGAGGGCCGGCCGGTCGGCGCCGCGGGCTCGATGCTCGGGTCGGGCGCGATCGTCGTCATGGACGACACGACCGACGCGGTGCGGGCCTGCCTGCGGGTCGTGCGGTTCTTCGCCCGCGAGTCGTGCGGCAAGTGCACGCCGTGCCGGGAGGGCACGACGTGGGAGGAGAAGATCCTCCAGCGCATCCTCGACGGCTACGGGCGCCCGAGCGACATCGACATGCTGCTCGACGTCGCCGACAACATCAGCCCGGGGCCGTACCCGGTGGCGGCCGACCCGGGCCAGGGGCTCGAGGCCGTGCCGTTCCCGCCCCGGCAGACGACGATCTGCCCGCTCGGGCCGTCGTCGGTGGCGCCGATCACGTCCGCCATCCGCCGCTTCCGCCACGAGTTCGAGGCGAAGATCACGCTGCGGGACCGCATCCCCGTCACCGCCGAGGTGGTGGCGCCGGCCCCCGACCCGTCGGAGCCCGACGGCGAGGGTCCCGGCGACGAGACGGCGCTGACCGCAGCAGGAGGCCGGTTCGATGTCTGAGCGGCGGTCGCTCGAAGGGCGCAGCGTCGAGGTCACCGACCCGGTGACCATCACCGTGAACGGCGAGGAGATCGTCGCCCAGAAGGGCGAGCTCGTCATCGACGCGTGCGAGCGCAACGACGCCTACATCCCGCGCTTCTGCTACCACCCGCGGATGGAGCCGGTGGGCATGTGCCGGATGTGCCTCGTCGAGATCGACTCGGGGCGCGGCCCCGCGCTGCAGCCGAGCTGCATGATCCCGGTGGCGCCCGACATGACGGTCACGACCGACAGCCCGGCGGTGGCCAAGGCCCAGGACGGCGTCATCGAGTTCCTGCTGGCCAACCACCCGCTCGACTGCCCGGTCTGCGACAAGGGCGGCGAGTGCCCGCTGCAGGACCAGTCGATCGCGTACGGCCCGGGCGAGTCGCGCTGGGTCGAGGAGAAGCGGCACTACGAGAAGCCGATCGCCATCTCGCAGACCGTGCTGCTCGACCGCGAGCGCTGCATCCTCTGCGACCGCTGCACCCGGTTCGCGGCCGAGGTCACCGACGACCCGCTCATCCACTTCATCGGTCGCGGCTCCAACACGCAGGTGAACACGTTCCCGGGCGAGCCGTTCAGCTCGTACTTCTCCGGCAACACGGTGCAGATCTGCCCGGTGGGCGCGCTGACCGCCGAGCCCTACCGGTTCCGGGCCCGCCCGTGGGACCTCGAGACCGTCGAGTCCACCTGCACCGAGTGCGCAGTGGGGTGCCGCACATCGATCGACGCCAGCCGGGACCAGGTGCTCCGCTACGGAGGGATCGACTCGGACCCGGTCAACTGGTCCTGGCTCTGCGACAAGGGCCGCTTCAGCTTCGAGGCCGTGGGCTCGCCCGACCGCCTCACCACCCCGCTGCTCCGCTCGGGCAGCGAGCTCGCCGAGGCCCGCTGGAACGTGGCGATCGACGCCGCCGCCGGCGCGATCCGCGACGCCATCGCCGGTCGGGGACCCTCGGGTGTGGCCGTCCTGGGCGGCGCCCGCCTGACCAACGAGGCCGCCTACGCCTGGGCTCGCCTGGCCAAGGGCGTGATCGGGACCGACCAGACCGACGCCCAGCTCGGCGACGGCCTGCCGGCCGAGGTGTTCGACCTCCCCGGCGCGACGATCGACGACGTGTGTGCCAAGGGCGGCACGGTGCTCTACCTGGGGCCCGACCCCAAGGAGGAGCTGCCGGTCCTGTTCCTCCGGCTGAAGCACGCCATGGTCAAGGACGGCGTGCGCCTGGTCCAGGTCACGCCCGCCGGCACCAGCCTCTCGCCCTACGCCGCGGCGTCGGTCCACCCCCGGCCGGGCGAGTCCGCCGCGGTCGTCCGGGCGCTCCTGTCGGGGTCCACGGGTGACGTCGGTGGCGTGGCCGCCGCCGACCTGGCCGCCGCGGCCGAGGTGCTCGGCGGCGCCGGCGACCTGAAGGTCGTCATCGGTCGCCCCAACCTGGTCGAGTCGCCCGCCGTCGCCCTCGACGCGGCGGCGGCCGTGCTCGACGCCGCCCCCACCGCCCGGTTCCTGCCGGTCGTGCGCCGCGGCAACACCCGGGGTGCGGTCATGGCGGGCCTGGCCCCGGGCCGGCTGCCCGGTGGCGCGTCGCTCGACGACGGCCGTGGCGCCTGGGCGCAGGTCTGGCCGACCGTCCCGTCGCAGCCGGGCACCGACGCCGACGGGATCCTGCTCGCCGCGGCCGAGGGCAAGGTGGACGTGCTGGTGCTGCTCGGCGCCGATCCGGTCGAGGACTTCCGCGACCGCTCGCTCGCCCGCCGTGCGCTCGCCGCGACCCCGACCGTCATCGTGCTCGACCGGTTCCTGACCGAGTCGGCCTCGCTGGCCCAGATCGTGCTGCCGGTTGCGGGCTTCGCCGAGTGCGACGGCACCACCACCAACATGGAGGGCCGGGTCACCACGCTGAACGCCAAGGTGAACGCACCGGGCACGGCCCGCACCGACTGGATGATCGCCGCCGACCTCGCCGAGCGCCTGGGCGCGGACGCGCTGGCCGACGACGGGCCGGTCGAGCTGTGGACGGAGCTGGTGGCGAACGTGCCGGCGCTGTCGCACGTCACGCGGGAGGCGCTCGGCGAGCCGCACAACGTCGACGGCATCGTGACCGACCTCGACGCCGGCTCCTTCGTCGCCCCGTCCGCCCCGGCGGTGCCCAACCCGAACGCCTACTCGTCCCGCCTGGTCGTCGACCGCGTGCTCTACGACGGCGGTGAGACCCTGTCGCACATGCCCTCGTCGCGGCCGCTGGTCCGCGACGGTGCGGTGGTGCTCGGCACGGCCGACGCCGCGGCGCTCGACGTCGAGGCCGGGACCCGGCTCACGGTGAGCTCGCAGCACGGCTCGGTGACCGGGCCGCTCGTGATCTCGGACCGGGTCCCCCGGGGCACGGTCGTGCTCCACCACGCGCTGTCGGTCGACCCGTACGCGCTGGTGTCGGTCGACGACGTGGTCTGCGACGTCCGGGTGGAGGTGGCCTGATGGATCCGCTCCTGTCCGGCGACATCGGCCTCAGCGCCGTCCTCATCGTCGTGCTCAAGGTGGTCGTGGCCTTCGCCGTGCTGCTGGTCGGCGTGATGGCGATGGTGTGGTTCGAGCGCAAGCTCGTCGCCGACATGCAGAACCGCATCGGGCCCAACCGGGCCGGTCCGTTCGGCATCCTCCAGACGCTCGCCGACGGTCTGAAGCTGATGTTCAAGGAGGACCTGGAGCCCGAGCGCTCCGATCCCTTCGTGTTCAAGCTGGCGCCGTTCCTGGCGCTGATCCCGGCCTTCCTGGTCTTCGCCGTCATCCCCGTCGCGGGCGACTTCTCCGACGGCCAGGACGGCGTGGTCACGATGTTCGGCCACGAGACCTTCATGCAGGTCGCCGACCCGCAGATGGGCATCCTCTTCGTGCTCGCCATGTCGTCGATCGCGGTGTACGGCGTGATGCTGGCGGGCTGGTCGTCGGGCTCGAAGTACCCCCTGCTCGGCTCGGTCAGGGCCTCGGCCCAGATGGTGTCCTACGAGGCCGCCCTCGGCCTGTCGGTCGCCGCGGTGCTGCTCATCAGCGGCACGCTGTCGACGAACGGCATCGTCGCCGAGCAGTCGGGCTGGCAGTGGAACCTCTGGATGACGGCGCTCGTGCCGTTCGTGATCTTCACCATCGCCGCCACCGCCGAGCTCAACCGCCCGCCGTTCGACCTCGTCGAGGCGGAGCAGGAGCTCGTCGGCGGCTTCCACACCGAGTACTCGTCGTTCCGGTTCGCGCTCTTCTACCTGGCGGAGTTCCTGAACACGGTGACGATGTCGGCGGTCATCGTGACCCTGTTCCTCGGTGGGCCGTCGGGCCCGATCCCGAGCGGCGCGCCGGGCTGGGTGGCCGACTACGTGCTGCCGCTCGTCTACTTCTTCGCCAAGCTCCTGATCTTCCTCTTCATGTTCGTGTGGTTCCGGGCCACGCTGCCGAGGTTCCGCTACGACCAGCTGATGGACCTGGGCTGGAAGTTCCTGATCCCGCTCGCCCTGGGCTGGTTCCTGCTCCTCACCTCGGTCCGCGTGGCCGACGACGTCGGCTGGAACCCGGTGCTCACCGGCGCCGTCACGGCGGCGATCATCGCCGTCGGCGGCCTGATGCTGCGGGCCTCGATCAGGGCAGCAGCCGCCCGCCACGAGCTCAGCGACTCCCTGGCGTCCGACGACGGCACGGTCTCGGCGCGGGAAGGGGCCTGACGTGGGCTACCTCGACGGCTTCAAGGTCACGTTCAAGAAGTGGGCCGGCACGCGCACCGACTCGGGCAAGCGCGTCACCATGCAGTACCCCGAGGAGGTCCGGCCGAAGCCGGAGCGCTTCCACGGGCGCCACGTCCTCAACCGCTACGAGGACGGCATGGAGAAGTGCATCGGCTGCGAGCTCTGCGCCGGCGTCTGCCCGGCCCGCTGCATCTACGTGCGCGGGCGCGACAACGACCCGCAGGAGCCGACCTCGCCCGGCGAGCGCTACGGCTTCGTCTACGAGATCAACTACCTCCGCTGCATCCACTGCGACCTGTGCGTCGAGGCGTGCCCGACCGAGGCGATCACCGAGACCAAGCTTTTCGAGTTCGCGTTCACCAACCGCGAGGACGCGATCTACACCAAGGACGAGCTGCTCGTCGGTGACGACGGCCGGCCCCAGAAGCTCCCGTGGGAGCACTGGGACGGCGGCTTCGACGCCGCCGAGGACACCTCGGGCTGGATGCGCGCCACCGCCCCGTCGGGCGACGCGCGCTTCGAGGGCATCATCGCCTGGGCCGGCGAGCTCGGCTACGGCGTCCGCGACGCCGAGGGCGGCCAGCCGCTCGACGCCGCGTTGTTGCAGGAGAGGGAGCGCGCCGGCGCTGCGGGCGGCCACGACGACGACGGTGCGCACGGGGGTCATCACTGATGCGCGTCGAGATGTTCACGTTCCTGATCGCCGCGGCCATCGTGCTCGGCGGCGCGCTGGGCGTCGTGCTGTTCCGGAACCCGGTCCACAACGCGCTCAGCCTGGTCGCCACCCTGTTCGGCATCGCCGTGCTCTTCATCGCGCAGGAGGCGTACTTCCTCGCCGCCATCCAGGTGATCGTCTACGCCGGCGCGATCGTCGTGCTGTTCCTGTTCGTGATCATGCTCCTCGGCGTGGACCGGGTGGAGGCGACCGAGCACGACCCGTTGCCGGCCCAGCGCATCGTCGGCGTCATCGCCGGTCTGGGCATCCTGGTGCTCAGCATCGTCATCCTGCTGGCGGGCGGCGACGGCGCCACCGGTGAGCGGTCGGCCACCGCACCGCTGTCGGAGAGCTCCTCCGACATCGAGCGGCTCGGCCGGGTGCTGTTCACCGACTACGTGTTCGCCTTCGAGGTCACCGCGGTGCTGCTCACCGTCGCCGTCGTCGGCGCCGTCGTGCTGTCGCGCCGTCCGAAGGGCGAGCCGATCGACACCGACGAGTTCCCCGACGGTCCCGCCGTCGAGCACCTGGAGCTGTTCCCCGAGCCGGCCGGTCCGGGCGCCGTCGACGGCGAGGTCTCGATCGGCTCCGACGACGGACCGATGGGCGAGTCCGGCGACGCCGATGCCGACGGCGCGGAGCTCGCCGGCGGGTCGGGGGCCCGCACCGGCGCCGACGCGGAGGTGAACGGCTGATGCTCGCCCTCGAGCTGGCGCTGACCGAGTCCTGGTACCTGGTGCTCGCCGCCATCCTGTTCGCCATCGGTGCGACGGGCCTGATGATCCGGCGCAACCCGCTGGTCATGTTCATGTGCGTCGAGCTGATGCTGAACGCCGTGAACCTGAGCTTCGTGGCCTTCGCCCGGTCGCTCGACGACGTGGGCGGCCAGGCCGTGGTGTTCTTCGTGCTCGTGGTGGCCGCCGCCGAGGTGGTCGTCGGCCTGGGGATCATCGTGGCCATCATGCGGCGCCGCTCGGGTGCGACCGCCGACGACATCTCGTTGATGAGGGGCTGAGCGGTGGACCTGGTGTGGCTCATCCCGGCGCTGCCGGTGGCGGGGTTCGTCCTGCTCCTCGCGCTCGGCAAGCGGATGGGCGATCCCCTCGCGGGGATCGTCGGCACGCTGGCGGTCGCCGGATCGTTCGTCGTCTCGATCATCGTGGCGCTCGACCTCATGGCGCAGCCCGAGGAGGAGCGGCAGTTCGTCCAGACCCTCTGGGTGTGGATGCCGGCCGGTTCGTTCCACGTCGACTTCGGGTTCCTGCTCGACCCGCTGTCGATCACGATGTGCCTGTTCATCACGGGCATCGGCGCGCTGATCCACCTGTACTCGGTCGGCTACATGAAGGGCGACCCGGCCTACCCGCGGTTCTTCACGTACCTGAACCTGTTCGTGGCCTCGATGCTCCTGCTGGTGCTCGGCCAGAACCTGCTGATCACCTTCCTCGGCTGGGAGGGCGTCGGCGCCTGCTCCTACCTGCTGATCTCGTTCTGGTTCACCGACGAGGCCAACGCGTCGGCGGGCAAGAAGGCGTTCGTCACGAACCGCATCGGCGACTTCGGCTTCATGCTCGGCACGTTCCTCGTGTGGGTCACGGTCGGCTCGATCGACTACGTCGAGATCGGCCGGACCGCGGGCGCGATCGTCGGCGTCACGGCGACCGCCGTCGCGCTGCTGTTCTTCCTGGCCGCTACCGGCAAGTCGGCGCAGCTGCCGCTCTTCGTCTGGCTGCCCGACGCCATGGCCGGCCCGACACCGGTGTCCGCGCTCATCCACGCCGCGACGATGGTGACGTCGGGCGTGTTCCTGCTCAGCCGCCTGAGCCCGATCATGGAGAACGCCGGCTGGGCGAACGACGTGATCGCCTGGGTCGGCGCAGCCACGGCGCTCGTCGCCGCCGGCGCCGCGCTCGCGCAGAACGACATCAAGAAGGTGCTCGCCTACTCGACGGTGTCGCAGCTCGGCTTCATGTTCGTGGCGATCGGCTCGCAGAACTACACGGGCGCGCTGTTCCACATGATCACGCACGCCTTCTTCAAGGCGCTGCTGTTCCTCGGCGCCGGCTCGGTGATCCTCGCCATGGCCCACGAGCAGGACATGCGCCGCTACGGCAACCTGCGCAAGTACATCCCGATCACGTTCGTGACGTTCATGGTCGGCTGGCTGGCGATCAGCGGCATCCCGCCGTTCGCCGGCTTCTGGTCGAAGGACGAGATCCTGGCCGGTGCGTTCAACGTCGACGGCTACGGCCCGGTCCTCTGGGCGATCATGCTGCTCTGCGCCGTGCTGACGGCCTTCTACATGACCCGCCTGGTCATCATGACGTTCTTCGGCGGCACCGAGCGCTGGCGCGTCGCCGACACCGCGGCCGAGGCCGAGCCCGAGATCCCCGCCGATGACGAGGGCGCGGTCGCCGGCACCCACGCCGCCGCCTCGAACGACGCGCACGACGCCCACGACCACCACGAGCTGACGCCCGACCACACCCCGCACGAGTCGCCGATCACCATGACGCTCCCGCTCATGGTGCTGGCCGGCCTCGCGCTGCTCGGCGGCCTCCTCAACCTGCCGTTCTCGCACCAGCTCGAGTACCTGAAGAACTGGATCGAGCCGGTGATCTCGGGCGAGCACGAGCTGCCCGAGGCCCCCGTGCTGTTCGTGCTCGCGGCGCTCGCCATCGCCGGCGCCGTGCTCGGCATCTTCTTCGCCTACCGGGTGTACCAGCAGCACAAGGTCGACCCGGCCACGCTCGAGAAGCCGGTCTTCGCCCACGCCTGGTACATCGACGAGACCTACGCCAAGGTCGTCGGCGGTCCGGGCGAGGCGGCCTTCCAGGGCATCGCCGACTTCGACGCCACGGTGGTCGACGGCGCGGTGAAGGGCGTCGCGGTCGGCACCGAGAAGGCGGCCAAGGGCATCAAGCCGATCCAGTCCGGCCTCGTGCGGACCTACGCCACCGGCGTGGCGATCGGCACCGTGCTGCTGGCGGCGTTCGTGATCATGCGGATGAGCTTCTGATGGACCGAGTCGTCGTCAAGATCGAGCGGAGCTTCTGATGGGCGCCCTGCTGGCCAGCGAGGCCGCCGCCTCCTCGTCGTTCCCGCTGCTCGCGGTGATGATCATCCTGCCGTTCGCGGGTGCGGCGCTGATCGGGCTCGTCCCGCGCAACCGGGAGGAGTTCTTCCGGCCGATCGCGCTGCTCACGAGCGCGGCCACCGGGGCGCTCGCCATCTACCTGCTCACGCAGTTCGACCGCGACGACGCCGGGTTCCAGTTCACGATCGACCACTCGTGGATCACCGACCTCGGCGTGCGCCTCCACTTCGGCGTCGACGGGATCAGCCTGTTCCTGATCGTCCTGACCGGCGTGATCTTCCCGATCGCCATCCTCGGCGCCAAGCCCCACGGCGACGAGAAGGCCTACTACGCCTGGATGCTGATCCTGATGGCCGGCTCGATGGGCGTGTTCAGCGCCCTCGACCTGCTGGTGTTCTTCATCTTCTTCGAGGTCGTGCTCGTCCCGATGTACTTCCTCATCGGGCTCTGGGGCTACGGCGAGCGGGTCTACGCGGCCACGAAGTTCTTCCTGTACACGATGTTCGGCTCGGCCTTCATGCTCGTGGGCATGATCGCCCTGGCGGTGCTGCACCAGCGGGAGACCGGAGGGCCGATCACCTTCGACCTGGTCACGCTGGCGACCGACCAGGCGGTGTCGACCACCGCGGCGCGCTGGATCTTCGTGGCGTTCGCCATCGCCTTCGCGGTGAAGGTCCCGCTGGTCCCGCTGCACACCTGGCTGCCCGACGCCCACACCCAGGCGCCGACGGCCGGCTCGGTGATCCTGGCCGCCGTCATGCTGAAGCTCGGCACGTACGGCTACCTGCGCTTCGGCCTGTACCTGCTGCCCGAGGCGGCGGCGTGGGCCGCGCCGGTCATGCTGACGCTCGGGGTGATCGGCATCACGTACGGCGCCATCGCCGCGACGATGCAGAAGGACCTCAAACGGCTCGTCGCGTACTCCTCGGTCGCCCACCTCGGCTTCATCGTGCTCGGCACGTTCTCGCTGACGACGCAGGGCATCACCGGCGGCCTCCTCGTGATGGTCAACCACGGCATCACCACCGGCGCGCTCTTCCTGCTCGTCGGGATGATCTACGAGCGGCGCCACACCCGGCTGATCAGCGAGCTGTCCGGCATGCAGAAGGCCGCGCCCGTCCTCGCCGGCGTGTTCACCGTCGTGATGCTGGCCTCGGTCGGCCTCCCGGGCCTCAACGGCTTCCCGGGCGAGCTGCTGTCGCTGCTCGGTGCGTTCAAGGGCGCCCGCTGGTGGGGCGTCGTCGCCGTCACCGGCGTGATCCTCGCTGCGCTGTACCTGCTCTGGGCCTACCAGCGCACCTTCCACGGCAAGGCCACCGGCGCCAACGCCACGATGCGCGACATGAAGATGTCCGAGTTCCTGGTCATGGCGCCGCTGCTCGCCCTGATCGTGTTCCTCGGCCTGTTCCCGGGTCCGATGATCGAGACGATGGAGCCCTCGGTGAAGGCGCTCGTCGCCCACGTGTCGGAGCACTCCGACACCGACCGGGCGGACCAGGAGGACGTGGAGAAGCCGGTGGTGAAGGCCGAGGCCGCAGAGGCCGAGCAGGGCGAGGAGCACGGCTGATGAGCGGGCTCCTCACCGTCCTCGCCGACGAGCGGCAGATCCCCACGCCCGACATCGACTGGGCGGCGATCGCGCCGAACCTGATCCTGATGCTCGGCGGCATCCTGCTGCTGACCGTCGTCTCGCTGCTCAAGGGCAAGCTGCCGTCGTGGTTCCACGCCGCGTGGACGATCGTCGTGGCGCTCGGCGCCATGGTCGCCGTCGTCCCGCTGTGGCGGCGGGTCATGGACGGCGGTCCCGAGACCGCCATGGGCGGCGCAGTCGGCCTCGACGGGTTCTCGCTCGCCATCACCGCCAACATCTGCATCGCCGTGGTCTTCGGCGCGCTGCTGCTGCACGGCTACGTCCGACGCGAGCGGCTCGAGGGCCCCGAGTGGTACGTGCTGATGCTGCTCTCGGCGTCCGGGGCGGTCACCATGGCGACCGCCGACGACCTGGTCGTGCTGTTCATCGGCCTCGAGATCATGTCGGTCGCCGTCTACGTGCTCGCCGCCATGCACGCCCGCCGGATCTCCTCGCAGGAGGCAGGCATGAAGTACTTCGTGCTCGGCGCCTTCTCGTCGGCGTTCCTGCTCTACGGCATCGCGCTGACCTACGGCGCGACAGGGTCGACGAACCTGGCCAGCATCCAGACCTTCCTGTCGAACAACGTGGTCACGAGCAACGGGCTGCTGCTCGGCGGCGTCGCGTTCATGCTCGTGGGCTTCGGCTTCAAGATCGCGGCGGTGCCGTTCCACTTCTGGACGCCCGACGTGTACCAGGGCTCGCCCTCGCCCGTGGTGGCCTTCATGGCCACCGCGGTGAAGGCCGCCGCGTTCGCGGCCCTCATCCGGGTCTTCGTCGTCGCCCTCGGCCCGACCTACGTCAACGAGTGGCGGCCGATGATCTACGCCCTCGCCGTGCTGACCCTCGTCGTCGGCTCGCTGTTCGCGATCTCCCAGTCGAACGTCAAGCGCATGCTGGCGTACTCGTCGATCAACCACGCCGGCTTCCTGCTGCTCGGCGTCCTGGCGAGCTCGCCCGAGGGCAACTCGGCGACGCTCTTCTACCTCTTCGCCTACACCTTCATGGCGGCCGGCAGCTTCGCCGTCACGACCGTCGTCGGCCGAACCGGCGACGGACACCACAGCCTCGACGACTACAAGGGCCTGTCCCGAGTCCGTCCCGGCCTGGCGCTCGTGTTCGCCGTCCTCCTGCTGTCGCAGGCCGGCGTGCCGCTCACCGTGGGCTTCCTGGCGAAGTTCTACGTGATCGAGGCGGCGCTGCAGAGCGACTTCGCCGGCGCCGGCGTCCTGTGCGTCATCGCCATGGTGACCGCCGTGATCTCGGCGTTCATGTACCTGCGGATCGTCGCCAGCATGTACTTCTCGGACCCGGTCGACGCCGACGCCCCCGCCATCCGCATCCCCGCCTCCGCCGGGATCGCCCTGGGCCTGGCCGTCCTCGGCGTCGTCGTGCTCGGGGTCATCCCGGGCCCGCTGAGCAACGTGGTCGGCGACGCGACGGCGCAGCTCGTCGCCGTCGTCCCCTGACCGGCCCCCTCTCTCGTTCTGGCTGTCGTTCTCCCGGCCAGGGCCGGGAGAACGACAGCCAGTTCGAGCTCAACGGGGTGCATCGTCGTACCAGCGCTGCAGCCGGGTGATGGTCTGCGGCACACGGTGGAAGAGGTCGTCCTCGTCGAGCGACCTGACCATGAAGCCGGCGGCTTCGAGCTTCTGGCGGCGTTCCTCGTCGGTGCGCCGGTCGGACAGCGCGGCGTGGTGGAGCTCGGAGTCGATCTCGACGACGAGGAGCCGGGTCGTCGACAGGAAGTCCAACCGGCCGAGCCACGAGTCGCCGTCGCCGAGATCGACCTGCCGGCGGAAGGGCGGGAGCAACGCTCGCCGCACGATCTCCTCGAACCGCCGCTCGAGATTGCTGCCGGGAGCGGGGAGGTCGCGGCGGTCGTCGATGAGCTCGCGCATGAGGACGACGCCCTTCCGCCCCCGGACCGCAACCTGCTCGAGCGTCCGCTCCAGCCGCGGGATCGTCACCAGGCGGCGGGACCACATCCAGTCGAGCGTCCGCTCCACCCGGCCGGCCGGCTCCGTCGCGGCGAGGTCGAAGAGCAGGCGGTGCGGTCGGAGCGCAGGGATGCCCCGGTGGACGGTGATGTGCTCGCCGAGCACCTGGCGCGGCTCGTGCACGATCGCGAGGTGCGTGGACCGGACCCTGCCGCCACGCAAGCGCGTGACGTGCACCGGCAGGAGGTCGTAGCCCGGCGCGCCCCACAACGCTGCGTCGCTCCGGCCCGACAGCGCGCCATCGGCGTCGAGCGTGCCGCACCGGGCTCTGACGAGATCGGTGACCGGTGTCCCAGCCAGCACCAGCACCCGATCGGTCACGCGCACCAGGCGCCCTGCGGCGACCTCGTGATCGACCGCGTGGCGGGTCATGCCGAGCTCGGCCAGCTGGCGTCGCGTGACGAGTCCCATCTGCGTCGCCGTGAGCTCTGCCAGGGGTGGATCCATGGCCACACCGTGCGGGAGCGAGCACCCCGCGACCAACGGGGACCGCTCCCCGGTGGCTCCATCTCCGTTCTGGCTGTCGTTCTCCCGGCCCTGGCCGGGAGAACGACAGCCAGTTCGGCCCAGGGGGTGTGAACGATCGCGAAACTCCGCCGCCGTCGACTGCGCCGGCCGTCGGGGCCGGACCACACTTGGTGGCGTGACCGCGACCTCCACCGCTCCACGCTGGGCCGGCGCGCTCGTGGGCGTGGTGGCGGCGGGCGTCGGCGTGGCCGTCGGCGAGCTCGTCGCCGGGACGTCCGACAAGCTGCGAGGTCCGATCGTCGCCGTCGGCGACCGCGTCGTCGACAACGTGCCGCCCTCCGTCAAGGACTGGGCGATCTCCACGTTCGGCACCAACGACAAGGCCGTGCTGCTCGGCGGCGTGACCGTCCTGCTGGCGGTGTTCGCCGCGGTGGTCGGCATCGTGGCGGTCCGCCGCTCGCTCCGGCTCGGGCTGGTCGGGGTCGGGGTGTTCGCGCTCGTCGGCGTCCTGGCCTCGTTCGGCCGAGGGGGGACCGGGTGGGCCCGCCCGGCTCCACCGATCATCGGCGGGCTGGTGGCGGGCTGGGCGCTGGTGGTCCTCACCCGCCGAGCTCGCGAGGCGTGGCCGCCGCTGGAGCGCAGTGCGGTCGAGGGTGGGGCAACCGACGGCGGGGCGGGCGGGACCGCGACGGCCGTGACCCCGCCGGCCGCCGAGCCGATGGTCGTGCCGGGCGCCGCCACCGATCGCCGGCGCTTCCTCGTGCTGGGCGCGGGCCTGGCCGGCACCGCCGTGGTCGCCGGTGGGATCGGGCGGTGGCTCCAGGGCCGGGCGGTCGCCGTCGCCGAGCGGCTCAAGGTCGTGCTGCCGACCCCGAGCGAGCCCCTGCCGGCGGTCCCGGCGTCGGTCCACGCCGAGGGGGCCGTGCCGTTCATCACGCCCAACGACGACTTCTACCGGATCGACACGGCCCTGGTCGTCCCCCGCGTCAGCACCGAGGGGTGGGAGCTCGCCGTGAAGGGGCGTGTCGAGCGGCCGCTGACGTTGACGTACCGGGAGCTGCTCGACCGCCCGATGATCGAGGCCGACATCACGATCAGCTGCGTGTCGAACGAGGTCGGCGGCGACCTCATCGGGACCGCCCGCTGGCTGGGCTGCCGCCTCGACGACCTGCTGGACGAGGCCGGCATCGACCCGAGCGCCGACCAGGTCGTCGGCCGGTCCGTCGACGGGTTCACCGCCGGGTTCCCCACCGCCCTGCTCGACGGTCGCCCGGCGCTCGTGGCCGTCGGCATGAACGGCGAGGCGCTGCCGATCGATCACGGCTATCCGGCCCGGCTCGTCGTCCCGGGGGTCTACGGCTACGTGTCGGCGACGAAGTGGCTGAGCGAGATCGAGCTCACCCGCTTCGACGAGTTCGAGGGCTACTGGATCCCTCGGGGCTGGTCCCAGCTCGGCCCCATCAAGACCCAGTCGCGGATCGACACGCCCGAGAGCAGCTCGACCGTCGAGGCGGGCGCCGACGTGCCGATCGCCGGCGTCGCCTGGGCCATGGATCGCCGGATCGCCAAGGTCGAGATCCAGGTCGACGACGGCGAGTGGCAGGAGACCGTGCTCGCCGACGAGCACAACGACACCACGTGGCGGCAGTGGCGGTTCGTCTGGCGGGCGACCCCCGGCCAGCACCGGTTCCGGGTGCGCGCCACCGACGGGACGGGGGAGACCCAGACTGCGGACGAGGCGCCCGTGGCCCCCGACGGTGCCACGGGCTGGGACCGGATCCTGCTCAGGGTGGAGTAGGCGGGCTCAGCGGTCGGGGCGGCGGGCGACCGCCAGCACCATGTGGCCGACGAGGCGCCGGGCGACCTCGGCGACCGCCCGCTCGAGCGGGTCGTCGCCCTGCTCCGACGTCGCGGCGCGCTTGAGGCGGCGGGCAAGGCCGCTCGGACGGGTCGAGGTCGCTGCGGTGGGCATCGCGCCGGCGTGGTCCGACGAGCCGGCCGACGAACCGCCCCGCCGGGCGAGGAACGGGACGTCGCCCAGGCCGGCACCGACGAGGTGCGGCTCGGTGGACAGCACCTCGAAGCCGGCGTCGCGCACCCGGGCCGCCCAGTCGCGGGCGGCGAACTCGTACTGGTGGAACGCCCGGCCCGTCCCGTCCGCGGACGACCGCTCGACGCTCGTCGTGGGCCGGCGCACCACCCAACGCCCCCGGGACACGTAGCCGTCGCGCCGCCGGATCCCGAGGTGCCAGGCGTCGCGGGCCGCCTTGAGCGGGCTGATCCGGGGGACGGTCACCAGGAGCAGCCCGCCCGGTCGCAGCACGCGGCGGTGCTCGACGAGCGCCGGGCCGGGTCCGGTCTCGGTGTGCTCGAGCACGCCGAGGGAGACCACCGCCCCGAAGGTCCGGTCGGCGAACGGCATGGCGGTGACGTCGCCGACCACGCCGAGGAACTCGGGCCAGGCCCGGGCGGCGCGGCGCACCGCGGCCGCCGCGAGGTCGATGCCGACCACGGTGCGGCCCGGCCCGTCGAGGGCGACCGCGACGGCACCCGAACCGCAGCCCGCCTCGAGGACCAGACCGTCGGCATCGAGGTGGCGCTCCAGCAGCCGGAGCACGGGGTCGCCGGCCAGCAGCGCCGCCCGGGTGGCCTCGAGGTCCAGCCCGGACCACTCGTCCTCCCAGTAGGAGGTCTCGCCGCCGCCGTGGTCGTCGACCAGCACCTTCCGGATGGGGTCCACGGCGACAGGGTACGTCGGGTCGATGCGGGCGAAGCACCCCGGCGTCGCCGACGGTGGCGATCCGGCATCCTTGACGGGCGATGGACGTCGACGACCCGCACCCGGACGACCGTTGGGTCCGCTACGTGGCAGGGTCCGACGTGGACGGGCACGTGGTGTCGATCGTTCGTGCCTTCCGGATCGTCGACGGCGGGACCGGCGCAGCCGGGCCGCTCGCCGAGCGGCTCGACGTCGACCCCACCTCGTTCGGCGTGTCGGCTGTCGTCGAGGAGGAGCCGCCGGTCGTACTGCGGCCCGACGGTGCGGGCGTCCGCCTGGTGGCCGGTGCGGAGGACCTGGCAGCGCTCGCGCCCGACGAGCTCCCACCGGCGGTGCTTCGCGTGGTCTGCCAGCGCGAGCTGCGGCGTGAACCGGGTGAGGGACCGTCGGCCTGGATCCACGGCGCGGCGGTCACCGACGGGACCCGCACGATCCTGGTGGTGGGGGAGTCCGGTTCCGGCAAGTCCACGATCACCGCCCACCTCTGCGCCCGGGGTTTCGAGCTGGTGACCGACGAGCAGTTCCGCGTGCTGCCGACCGCCGGAGCCGTCGCGTCCTTCACCCGGCCGGTGCTTCTCAAGGGTGGGTCCACGCAGTTCGCACCCGCCGCGCTGCAGCCGCTCCTGGGCGAGCGACCGTCGCTGGTGCGGCCCGAGGAGCTCGGCGCCACGTGGGCGATCTCGGGCCGCCCGACCGACATCGTGTTCCCGCGCCGCGTGGAGGGGGCACCGGCCGAGCTCCTCCCGCTGGGGTCGTCGGAGGCGGCGCGCCGACTCGCGCTCAGCTCGCTCGACCTCGGCGGGCGACCGGAACCCGCGCTGGCGGCGATCGGCTGGCTGGCGGCCACCGCCCCGGCCATCGACCTGGCGTACGCGAGCTCGGCGGCGGCCGTCGACCGGCTCCTGGAGGGGCCTCAAGTCCCGCTTGCTGCAACCGATGACCCCGTGGGACGAGGCGAGCTCCTCGACCTGACCGACGACCCGACGGCAGTCGGCGTGCACCGGGACCCGGCGGTGCTCACCCTCGCCCTCCCTGACGGTGCCGTGCTCCTTCACCGCTCCACCAGGGCGGTGGTGCGCCTGAACCCCGCCGCCCTCTCGGTGTGGGTCGCGCTTCCTGCGGTGCCGGGGCCCGGCGACGAGATCGGACCGCTCCTGGACGACCTGGTCGACCTCGGCCTGGCGGTGCGGGTGGATCCAGACCGGGCCGCCCGGCGACGCCGGTTGGCGGTCGCCCTGCACGCCGACCCGCCGGCGAGTGGACGCACGGTGCCGGAGGGGTAGCGTTCGTCACACCCAACGGGGTACATTGAACCTTGGCATGTGGCTGGTGGCTGCCAGCAGGGCGATGACCTGGGGGATCGATGACTCCGTTCGATGACCATGACGCGGGACCCGAGCGCGAGGACGGTTCAGTGTCCGATGTGACCCCGGGTGACAACACGACCTCGCGGCGGAGCGCGCTCAAGAAAGCGGCGGCCGCCGGTGCCGTCGGAGCTGCGGCGTGGGCCGCGCCGAAGGTCGAGGGCTTCTCGATCGCTCCCGACTACGCGAGCGCCGGCACGAGCACCAGCATCGATGTCACGCTGCGGCTCAACGGCAACGGTCCCGGCCTGGCCGGCGCCAACAACTTCATGAACGCGGCGCCCAGCCCTGCGTACACGATCACGCAGAACGGCCCGAGCGACAGCCAGGCGGTCATCATCACCGCGCCGTTGCCTGGTCCGACGCCCGCGACCCCCGTCGGCAACGCCGTGTGGACGTTCCCGAGCGGCCAGGACACCGACGGACCGGCGATCAGCGGTGGCACCGTGGCCTTCAACGTCGACGGACCGCACAACCGGTGCCGCGTCACCTCGAGCAACACCGGGTGGCAGGGCACCACCGGCGGCCGGCCCACCCTGGGCAACCCGGTCACGCCGGCACCCGTCCCGAACAACCCGGGCACGTTCTCGCAGACGATCAGCATCCCCGCCGGCGGCGAGAGCCCGTATTACAACCCGGCGAGCGCGATCAACTTCATAGAGGTCCGCATCCAGTGCACCTAGTGAGGGCCTGTGGCGGAAATCGAGCGCTGCTCGCTCTCCGGTGACGCCTCTCCAGCGACCGATCTGATCCGCGACGCCGCAGCGCGCCAGCGGTCCGGCGCCATCCAGCGCCTCCGGGAGCGGTTCCCGGGCTGGGACCCCGAGTCCTCCACCCTCAACCTCGGGCTGGCGACACCCACGCTGGCGTCCACCTCGCTCGATGACGGCGTCCTCGATGGGGTCAGTTCGGCCATCGACCGATACCTCGCGACCGGCGACCTCGGCGAGCGGCGGGCAACGCTCGTGTCGAGTCGCGAGAACCGAGCCCACCCCATCCCGCCGTCGATCGGCACCGAACGGAGCACGCCGAACGCAGGGCTCAACGTCGACCCGTTCCTCGGCGCCGAGGAGCTCCTCGCCGGCAACACGCTCAACCTCAACGACGCGCAGGCCCATCTCGGGGGACGGGTCCAGGACCTGTGCGACGACCTCGCGCTGGCCTTCGTCGCCCACGTCCAGATGAACGTGTACGTGAGCTGGGGTGAGGCGCCGGGCTTCGGCGCGCACTGGGACGACCACGACGTGATCGTCGTGCCTGTCGCCGGCGCCAAGTACTGGACGGTGGACGAGCCGCCGGCCCTCGCGCCCATCAAGGACGTGATCCCCGCCGGTGGCACCGGGAAGTCGGTCTGGAGCGGTGTCCTGTCCCGAGGGGACGCGCTGATGATCCCCCGTGGTTGGCCCCACCACGTGGCCGGCCTCGGCGAGGAGGTGTCGGTCCACCTGACCGCGAGCATCCGGCGTCCGACCGCACTCGACCTGCTCGTGCACCTGCCGTCCGAGCGGTTCGAGCGGGAGTTCGAGCTCGACGACGCAGACCTGGAGCACTGCCTCGGGTCTTGGGCGTCGATCCTCACGACGGAGCCCCGTGTCGGGCCGATCGCGGCGACCACCGCCCGGCTGGCGGGATTCGCCGGTCACCGCATGCGGGCGGTGATGCCGGGCGGAGCGGTCTTCCTCGACGAGCGCGCCGACGCGGAGGCGCTCGAGATGGCCACGAACAACCGGACCGTCCGCATCCCGCGGTCGTCGGCGCCCGCCTTGGCCGAGCTCCTCGACGGGTGGCGCACGGTCGAGGAGATCTCGGCCGCCACCGGCAGTCCACGCGACGACGTCGTGGACCTCGTGGAGCGTCTCGGTAGCGTCGGCATCGTGCAGTTGGAGTCCCCGGCATGAGCAGGACCGACGCGGACGGCGCGCTGACCGCGGGTGACCAGACCTCGGCCGGTGCCGCCTACGAGGCCGCCGGCCACGCCGTGGTGCGGGGTCTCGTGGACCCGGCGCTGGTGGACCACCTGGTTGCGTACGCCGACGTGCTGCGGGGGCGAGGTTCTTTCGAGATCGACGACCAGGTGCCGGGCTCCCTGCGGACCTACGGCGCCGCAGGGTTCGACGCGCTGTTGCCCACGCTGGCGACGCGCCTGTCGGACCGCGTCGGTCGCACGCTCCTGCCCACGTACTCGTTCGCGAGGATCTACGCCCGCGGACAGGAGCTGTTCCCGCACCGCGATCGCGTCGAGTGCGAGCACTCGGTCACGTTGCACCTCGCTGGCGCCGACGACGCCCCCTGGCCGATCTGGCTGCGGGACGGCGACGCAGATCCGGTCGGGATCGACCTAGCGCCGGGTGATGGCCTCCTCTACCGCGGCGATCGTGTCCTGCACTGGCGGGATCCGCTCGACGCCGAGTGGTACCTCCAGGTCTTCCTGCACTTCGTCGACGCCGACGGTCCGTACGCCGACCGCGCCTACGACGGCCGGGCGGGGCTGGGCACCTCGTCGTCGCTGCACACGGGTGCAGAGCAGCTCGGGCGACCATGACCGGCATCCCCGCGATCGAACAGGTGGAGATCGGTCGGACGGCGTCATTCGCTCGCCCACCCGGTGCGGCTGGCCTCGACGAGCTCGCCGATGCGGCGGAACGCGCGCTCGACGTCACGCGGAAGATCGAACCGATGGTGCACGAGGGCGCTGCGGGACCGGTCGATGTCACGATGCTGGCGGCCGCCTACGACCTCGGCCTGGGTCTCGTCGCATCCCGGTCGTCCCGGGTGGAGCTGTTGGCGACGGGAGCGAACGGTGAGCACATCCGCGAGCCCGCCGAACAGCTGCAGCCCGGGTTCACGCTAGACCGCAACGACGGGTTCCTGGTCCGGGATGCCGCGACCGTGTCGCCCGCCATCAACCTGCTCGCCGGCCGGATGGCGGTCGCCGCCTCGGCGCGGGTCGCCGCATGGCTGGTGTTCGGATCGATCCCGTTCCAGCTCGGCAATCCGGCGGTCGAGCGGCTGCTCGTGATCCCGATGAACGGCGGCATCGTGCTGCGCCCTCGCGGGGCGCCGCCGATCGAGCTCGAGGCAGGGAACGCGGCGAGCGTCGACGGCTGGCCGAGGATTCACTCGCAGCCGGCGGTCTGCACGTTGTTCGTCGGGGTGGAGTCGTTCTCGGGCGAGGTGTTGCGCTCGGCGTTGATTGAACGTGCGGCGCACCACCCGCTCCTGCGCCTCGACGCACCGGTGACGATCGGTGCTCCGGTCGAGGTGTACGGCGTCAACGGCCTCGTCGACTACGCCGACCTCGTCGCGGAGGCGGTGCGCCGCGTGCAGTCCGACACGTCGATCGACGAGCTGGCGTGGTGGTGGACGCTCGCAGCCTCGCTCCCCGCTGTCGGCACCTCGGGGGCCCACCTCGAGCGCATCCGGGGCCGGTTCCCCGGCGGCGTCGGCATCGCCGGCGACACCGACGACGGCCGGCTCCTCCTGCGGACCGGTGGCGCCACCGTCGCCGTGCACGGGGACCTCCTCCCGTGGCTCACCGAGCTCGTCGCCGGCGAGGTCGTGGGGTGCCCCGAGTTCGTCCATCGCGCCTCGGCCGACGTCCTGCTGCGGATGGGCGTCGTGGAGCCCGTGTTCGGGACGCCCCGCGCCGTGGTCCCTCCGGTCGGAGTCGGAGCGACAAGCGGGGAGGGCGCATGAGCACTCTCGGACAGCGGCCCTACCGATTCCAGGTCGGGCCCCTCGCGACTGACACGTACCGAGAGACGGTCCAGTCGCCGTTGTTCGATCCCGACGAGTGCCGGCGGATCGTGGCGACGTTGCGCGACGACGGCTGGAAGGTCGCCGAGGTCACGAAGGAGCGCGGCTACGGCTCCAAAACCGACGCAGCGATCCGGTCCGCGTCGACCCAGATGCTGCCGGAGCTCGACGGGTGGGTGGTCCGACGGCTCGTCGACGAGCTCGCTCGCATCAACGACGAGACCTTCCGGTTCGATCTCTGGGGCATGCCCATCTCGGACGCGCCGTCGGTCATCCGGTACCGGGCGAACGAGGGCGGACACTTCTCCCCGCACATCGACGCCGGCCCCGGCATGGCGACGCGCAAGCTCACCTACGTGGTGCAGCTGAGTGATCCGGAGGACTACACCGGCGGAGACCTGGTCGTGATCGACGGAGGACATCCGGCGAGCAAGGAGCAGGGCGTCCTCACCGTCTTCCCGTCGGTGCTCAGCCACGTCGTGTCACCCGTGATCGTCGGCGAGCGGTACGCGCTCGTCGGATGGGTGCACGGCCCCACTCCGTCCTGACGGGAGCTGCGGATGTTCAACAACAGAGCGATCGACTTCCCGCCGCTGGGGAACCCGTGGATCCTGGGGCTGGCCTCCGCGGAACTCCTCCGACCGGATCAGGTCGACGACCTCGTGGCGCTGCTCGGCGACGGCGATCGGTTCGAGGAGGCACTCCCCGACACCGTGCTCCAATGGTGCCACTCCGTGTCGCAGGCGAACTCCCAGTTCTTCCGCTTCCGGATCGAGGGCGTCCTACAGCCCGACGAGCCGCGGGTAGTGCAGTGGGAAGCGGGGGGATCGAGCACCGATCTCGACCTCGGCATAACCGCCGAGTCCTCGACGCGGAAGCTGGTGTCGATCCTCGTCCTCGCCGTCGAAGGGGAGGGCGTCGAGTTCCAGGTCGAGCGCACGGGTCGCAGCGTCCCGGCGGCGCACGGGAGCTTCGTCACCTTCCCCGCCTACTCGTCGGTGCGCTGCCTCGGCACGGGCGACGTCCGCGTCACGGCGCTCGCTGCCCACGCCGTCGGCCCCGCGTTCACCTGACGGGCCCGTCGTGTCATCTGCGAGCGCGCCCGGCCCCGCCACCGTCGCGACGGACGTGCTCGACGCCGGGACCGCGCTCGTGTTGTGGTCGGGCCCGACGCCGCAGCTGGTCCTTAACGCGACCGGTAATGCCGTCCTAGCCGAGCTGCGCGCCGGCGCGAGCGCGGATGAGCTGGTGGCGGACCTCCAGGCGCTCGGGCTCGGTCGCGCCGGCGGGCTGGACGGAGCCATCGGAGGGCTCCTGCAGCTGATCGCTGCCGCGTCGCCGGGCCTGGCCCCAGCCGTCGGGGACCTGCCGGTGGACACAGAGGCGTCCGAGGAGTGGTTCCTCGCCGCTCCGGCGGGACCCCCCCGGGCCGAGCGCCCCGTCGCACCGCGGACGGCCCCGGTCGAGCTGACGACCGCGAGCGATGGGCTCACCGTCGCCACCCTCGGGCCCACGTCCCCGGCGGCGGGGTCGCCGTCGGGCCGCGGGTCGGTCGACGCCTTCGTCGCGATCACCTCCGATGAGACCGCCGCACTCGTGAGCGGTGGGGGCATCGTCCTGCTGGTCGGCACCGGACCCGGCGCCGTGGGTGCTGCAGTGGACGACGTCGGTCTCGCCATCGAGGGCGAGCGGTCCCGAGCGCCCGTGGGCCGGCTGGCCGTGCGCGACGGGCGGACGGTGCTGACGGCCCGGCCGGTCGACGGGCCACCCGAGCGTCGGGCGCGGCTCCGGCCCGACGGGATGGCGGTCACCGCCGACGGCGACGCGGTCCCCGTCGACGAGATCGAGATCGCGGCCGGCGCAACGGACCTCCGCCTCGTCCGGGATGGAGGGACCGGCGAACCCGGCTGGCTCCAGGCGCGGCCGGTCGGTCGGCGGCGCCCGTCCGGTCCCGCTCGGATCCCGATCGAGGCGGCGCGCGACTTCGCGGGCTCGGCCGCGCCTCTCCTGTCGGGCGCTGCCTGTTCGTGGTCGGTGAAGGTGGGACCCGGTCACCTGCTCAGCGAGCGGCTGCTGTGGGCGGTTCCGGCGACGCTGCTCGCCGACGACCGCGGCTGGTCCGACCTGCTCGACGCGATCGCCGCGCCGGAGGCGGTGCGCGCCCTTGATCCCTCCGGTGCTCACGAGGTGCTGGTCGGCTTCGAACGCGGAGCGGATGAACCTGCTGCTCACAAGGTGTACCTAGTGCTCCCCACGTCGGAGCAGGTCCGCGCCCTCGACGATCTCGTCCGTCCGGTTCCCGCCGGCGCCGCGGCCCGCGTCTTCGACAGCGTGAAGTGGCGACCGGCGGAGCCGGGCCCCGCCTGGCGGGCCGTGTACGAGGAGGCGCCGCCCGGTCGGGATGCCGTCGACCTCATCGGTGACGCCTTCGGTGGCGCCGCGTGGCGCTGGGCCCACGCGGCGCTCCAGCTGGCTGACGTCGGGCCCGAGCGCCCACCCGGTGCTCGGCCCACGATGCACGCCCAGAACCTCCTCGTCACCGCTGACGACAAGGGCCGCCGGTCCTTCGACGCCCGAGCGCGCTGGGTGGCGGACCCCGTCGAGCTGCTCCCCGCGGTCCGATGGTTGGCACGGGAGGCGCAGCTGTCCGTGGCGGACGAGGACGCGCTCGCAGCCTTCGCCTCGTCCCGGGTCGAGCGTGTCATCGGCGGCGTGGCCGGCGATGGTTCGCCCTTCGTCACGCTGTACAGGGCGTCCGCTCCGCTGCCGCAGGGAGCGCTCGCGTGAGCGATCGACTGGACCTGCCGTGGCAGTCGGGCGATCGACCGCTCAACCTCACGCTTGAGCCGTATGACGCGCCCGCGGGTCCGGTCGAAGGAGCGCTCCGGTCCGCATCGGTCCTGCGTCGATCCACCGAGTGGACCGCGAAGCCGGCGCGCGCCGAGGCGGCGTTCGCGGTGCTGCAGGATCGGCTGGGTCCCGACCGGTTGGTGTGGGCGGTCGGGCTGCGTGACGACCGCCCCGCCTGGGAGCTGTATGTCTACAACGGAGCGGCGGCGTCGCCGATCTCGCCCTCCGAGCTGCGCCGAGCGTGGGGCGGCGCGGTCACGTGGACCCCGGGCCTGGTCCAGACCGTGGAGTCGCTCGGTGGCGTCGATCCGTGGTCCGTCGACCTCGACCCGGCGACCCTCGAGGGGTCCTCGTCGGTCGTGGCGTTCAACGGCTACGTGAACGCGGGAGCAGAAGCGGCGTTGTCCTACCGGATCACGACCGACGGCCCGCGGCTGACGAACCTCTACCGTCGCTTCCCGTCGTCGGAGCGCAAGGCGATCGTTCGGGCAGCCTCGCGCACGCTGCACCTCGCCGGCATCGATCGGGTCGCGCACCTGGAGCCGGCCGACCACCTCGAGGTGCACCTCGCCCAGAAGCCGGACTGCGATGGCGTGTACTGGGTCGGCGTCCCCACCGTGCAGGCGGTGGAGGTGTGCCTCGCCGCCGACCCGTCGGGTCGCGTTGCTGACCTGCTCGGACCGGACCTGGACCGACTGGGCCACCTGCGGTTCGATGTCGGCATCGACGTGGAACGGAACGGCAGCGAACTGCGCATCCGGAAGGTGGCGATCTATGGCGTCCTCTGACGCGCGGCGCGGCGGGACGACGGACGCCGGCGCGACCTGGACGGCGGCTCCGGCGTGGGATCACCTCCCGGGTGCGGCACCGGTCCTATCCGACCCGGTGCTCAACGCCCTGCTCGTGCGCGACGGCTGGGTGAAGCTCCCGGGCGCGCACCTGCCCGAGACGTCGCGGGACGAGCTGCGAGCGTTCTTCGCCGCCGAGTTCACCGGTGATCGAACGGGCTTCCACAACGACTTCTTCCTCCCCGACCCGGAGTTCCGGTTCCGCGCTACAGAGGTGATGGCCGGGCTCACCTACGATCTGTCGCAACGGTGGTTCGCAGGCTTCACCCCGTTCCTCTACACGTATCTCACGAAGTTCGCGTCCGAGCAGAGCTCGTTGTTCGAGCACCGGGACTGGATGTACGTGGACGAGCTGCCGGGAGAGCGCTCCTACATCCTCTATGTCGCCGTGGACGACGCCGACGATCGCAACGGCATGCTCCACCTGGTGCCGAGGAGCCACCTGCTCGACGGCCCCCCGTGCGGAACGCGACTCATCTGGCCCTGGCTCGGCCATCCCGACGTGCTGCACCGCCACGCGGTGCCGGTGCCACTGAAGGCGGGCGAGGCCGCCATCTGGGACAACCGCCTGATCCACATGTCGTTCGAGAACACGACTCCGGTCGATCGCATCGCGATCGGGCTGTGGTGCCACCGCACGGGTCGAGGGCTCGCTCACTTCGTCGGCAGCGACGGCGGCAGGGTGGCGCGTCACGTCGTGGACGAGTGGTTCTTCATGAGCCAGACACCGCCGCAGCTCGCGCTGCGGGACCCGGTCGGGCCAGTGGCCGAGCGGTTCGTCGTCGAGCCCGGCGATGCCACCGAGGAGACCCTGCTGCGCGTCCTGCGGGGCGAGGACGTGACGGGCGCCGTCGAGCCGTGGCGGTTCCGCACCGTGGAGGGTGCATGACGGGGACCGTCGCCGGTGCCCCCGCTCCGGCGTCCGGCCCCGGGGAAGAGGGCTCCGGCCCGTCTTGGACTGACCTCCGCGGATGGTTCCAGGTCGGCTGGGTCGATCAGCTGGGCGACGAAGCGATGCCGATCTCCGCGCTCGGCCTCGAGCTGGTGGCGTGGCTCGACGCGTCCCGGTCCCCGGTGGTGGCCGACGCCAGGTGTCCTCACATGGGTGCCCACCTCGGCCATGGCTCGTCGCTGGTCGACGGTTGCGTGCGCTGCCCTCTGCACGGCTGGACGTGGGCGGGCGACGGTCGCAACCGATCGATTCCTGGGACCGACGACACGACGGCGAGACGGCTCGGAGTGCGCCACAGCACGACCTATCGGGGTGCGCTCCTCGTCTGGCTCGACCCTGCGGGGTCGGCGCCGGACCACGACCCGGAGGTGGAGCTCGGCACGGGTGACGGCACCGCGGAGGTGGTCGTCGGAGGTCATCCGGACACGACGGCCGTCTGGCGCTCGACGACCATCCACCCGCAGGTGGCGATCGAGGACCGGGTCGATGTCGATCACTTCGCCGGTCCGCACGCCACCGCCCGTCCCGAGCTGGTCGAACTGGACCTGCGGGCGGCCTCGTTCACATCGGAGGTCCGTCACGGGGCGGGCACGGAGCCCGGGTCGCGCATCAGCTCGACCGTGGTCGGGGTCGGGCTCAGCCACCTCACGGTCCAGTTCGGCGACCAGGTCGCCGAGATCCTGCTCGCCGTCACACCGGTCGCGGACGGGCGGAGCGATGTGTTCCACACCGTGTGGTGCCGCGGTGCCGATGCGGCGATGGCGGAACGGGCGATCCAGGCGGTGGTCCCGCTGATGCGCACGGAGCTCGAGCACGACATGGTCATCTGGGAGCACCTGGTGCACGTGCCCGAGGTGTCGTCGGAGCACTTCGCGAGCGCCGGGGCGATCCGGCAGGTGCGGGCGTGGTCCCGACGCTGGTACGGAGACCCGGAGCGTGTCTGACGCGCGTACGCCGCCGTACCTCGTGCCCACTCTCCAGGGCGGCACGCTCCCGCCCTCGTTCCACCTGGGCTACTGGCCTCCCGGATCCGAACGGTCCTCCGACGCCGAGGCCGCGGCGGCGACCGACGAGCTGGTGTTCGACCTCGCCGACGTCCACCACGGGCACGCGGTGGTGGACGTCGGCTGCGGCGTCGGCGGCACCCTCGCCCGGTTGACGGCGCGGCATCGCGACCTCCGAGTGATCGGTGTCAACGTCGACGAGGCTCAGGTCCGGCGTTGTCCCGACCTCGGCCCGCCCGCGACGATCGCCTCGTCGTGGGTCGTGGCCGACGCCGCGGCCCTCCCGCTCGCACGCGGCTCCGTCGACCGCGTGCTGTGTGTGGAGGCGGCGCCGCATTTCCGGTCCCGCGCGGCCTTCCACCGCGAGGCGGCGCGTGTGCTCCGACCGGGCGGCGTGGTCGCCGGTACGGACCTGTTCGTGCTGCCGTCGCACCGGGAGGACGACGACCGTGCCGTCGAGTCGATCCTGCAGGCGGGGACGGGGAGCTGGCCCCACGTCTTCGAAGACCCCGAGGAGGCCCGCGCCGGCGTCGTCGACGCCGGGCTCGAGGTCCTCGGCTGGGTGGACATCTCCGACGGTGTCGGCGCCAACTTCACGGCCGCCGGCGTGCTCGAGGGCGCCGTCGGGGCGATGGTCGCCTGCCTCGGCCGGCTGCACCGCGAGGGTCGTCTGCGCGTGATCGCCTGGTCGTCGCGACTGGCGGTGACCCCCGACCGCGCCGGTACCATCGACGCGATGTTGAAGGCAGGGGCACCGGCACCGGACTTCCGGCTGACCGACGAGAACGGGAACGAGGTGGCGAGCGCGGACCTCGCCGGCGGGTGGTACCTCCTCTACTGGTACCCCAAGGCCGACACGCCGGGCTGCACCGCCCAGGCCGAGGGCCTCCGCGACCAGATCGATGCCTTCATCGAGCACGGTTGCACGGTGCTGGGCGCGTCGTTCGACGATCCAGCGGACAACCGGGCGTTCCGCGAAAAGTACCAGATCCCGTTCCGTTTGCTCAGCGACCCGGATCGGACGGCGGGAGTGGCGTTCGGGGCCGCAGACGGCCCGTCGAGCTCGCACGCACGGCGTGTCGCGCACCTCGTCGGACCGGACGGTGTGGTCGCCCGTGCCTACGACGTGACCGACCCAGGCTTCTTCGCCGACGCCGTCCTCGACGATCTCGACGACCTCACCGGATGACGACCGCCGTGCCCGAGACCGGGCCGCGTCGTCGCGACGACGCGGTCGAGGTTCCGCTCGGCGACGACCTGCTGATCGGGTCCGACCTCACCGGACGAAGCCGTGTGCTCGATCCCGTAGCCGCGATCCTGTGGTCGTCGCTCGACGGCACGGTGAGCGTCGACGAGCTCGCTGCCGACGTCGCCGACGCACTCGGAGGTGACGTCGGTGCCCGCCGGGCCCAGGTGGACGAATTCCTCGGCTCGCTGCGTGAGGCCGGGCTGCTGGCGGGCCCCCAGCCGGACGGCGTCGTGCCCCGACGCGTCCACCCTCCGCTGGATCCCACCTCCTGCGTGGGTCAGCGGCTCGGCCTGGCGCGTTCGACCGTGCGCCAGGTCCAGGGGCCGACCACGTCCTTCCGCTTCGGCGCCAATGACCACCACCTCGTCGACGCGCTCGCGGCCGCAGTACCCACGGCGGAGCCCGACGATCACGACCTCGACGGGTACGTGGCCCGGCTGTCGAGCGGTCGGGTGGCGCGCGTGCAGCAGCTGTTCGACGACATGGGCAACACCCTGCACGCCGGTCGGGACGCCGCCGCCTGCGCCGAGGCCCTGGCCCGGACCGTCGGTGGTCGTCTCGCACTGGAGGGCGGCGGCGCCTGGTACGAGGGGCCGTCGCTGGTGACCGGTGCGGGCATCACGCTGGTGCATCCCGCGATCGGCCACGAAGTGGTGGGTGCTTTCCGCAGCGAGCTCGAGGAGCGCGGCGTGCGCAGCACGCCGAGCGGCCTGGTCCGGCTGGTCGACGATCGTCACGTCGAGCTGCCCGACGACGCGCGCCGCCCCGGCTCGGCGGAGGTGGTCGACCTGGTCGGTGTGGTCGTGCCCGGCGACGGCTCGGCGCGCGCAGCGGAGCGAGGCTGCCTGCACCTCGCTCGCCGCTGGGACGGCGACGGTGTGGGAGCCTTCGTGGAGCTGGCCAGGTCCGCGGAGGTCACGGTGGTGGACAGGGGCATCACGGGTGGCGAGTTGATCGATCTCCTCGTGCGGGTGGCCCATGGTTCCACCCCGGGCCTGGGAGCCGCCGCCCTCTAGTCAGACCGGCTCCACGCGGTCGATCGACCGGATCACCTCGGATGCCCCGGCCCAGGCGCCGGCGTCATCGGCCATCGCCGCCGACCACCGCTCCGCCGCCACGCCTTCCAGCTCCAGGACCGCTGGTGACCCTTCGGACTCCACCCATGCCAGCACCCGGTCACCGTCGACGAGCGACCAGACTCCTTCGAGCGAGTTGCTGCGCATCGCGGCGAGGACCTCCGCCGATGGGCTGGCCGTGAACGAGGGCGCGTCGAGCTCGGCGACCGAGAGCAGGGTCCGCGGGGCGGCCACGTAGACGTCCGCCGTCCGGACCAAGTGATGCAGGAGCTCGATGGTTCGGTGGCCGCATCGCCGGGCGTCCATCGAGTGGCCGACGATCCGGCGGGTCACCTCGGTCCGCGTCGTCGGCGGGGTGGCAACCGCAGCCTCGTCGAGCACCACGACCTGCAACGGTCCTTCGGCCGACGGCACGCTCCTCGGATCCTCCGACGGGTCGGGATCGACGATCGTCCGCCCGGCGGTCTCGACCGAGTCGAACGTCCCGGTGGTGCCCAACTGTCGTCGCACCTCGTCGCGGGACGATCGGATGTGGAGCGGCCGCCGAAGGGGTCGGATCGTCACGCCGCTGCCGCCGTCACAGTCGTCGCTGAGCGTGATGCGTTCATCCGTGCACCACCTCGCGCCCGCCGCGGTCGCCGACAGCGTCAGCGTGCTCTTCCCACTGCCCTTCGGTCCGATCACGATCCACCGTTGCCGATCGAGCACGAAGTGCGCGGCATGGAGGCGCAGGTGCCGAGGGTCGGCGTAATCGAGGGACGACGCGCTGACCCAGCCGTCGACGTGGGCGAGGACGTCGGGCCACCGGGCGAAGTGGAGTTCGGGGGACCCGGGCGGTCCGCTCACGACCGATGCCTCCCCATGACCACCCCGCACGCGCAGCACCGCCGCTGGGGGGTCCTCGGTGCTGTCGTAGCCGCCGAGGACGACGTGGAGGTGGTCGGCGATCGCCTCTGGGGCCGATGGGTCGATCTCGACCCGAAGTGCGACCCCGTCGGCCCGGAACGTGCGCGAGGCCGGCATCGGGTCTCAGGGGGCCACGGGCTCGGCGAGGCCGGCGGCGAGCGTGGCTCCTGCCAGTTCGGTGAACCGCGGATCGCCGGTCGCACAGGTCGCTCCCGAAACGAACTCGGGCAGCGCCTCCAGTACCGGGAGCGAGAGCGAGAACGTGTTGCGGCCGGCCGAGACCTCGGCCTGGACGCCATCGATGCCGATGATGCCGACGCCGCCCGGGAACCGTCCGCGAACGAGCGGGGGGAGCGTGAGGTGCCGCGACAGCGGGACCGGCTCCAGCTCGGTGGCCAGACGCCACCACCACTCGAGCTCCGCGTCCGTCACGTCGTCGAGGACCGTGCGGAGTCCGAGGCGGGTGTGCTCGACGAGATCCGTGGGTCCCGGTTCGCCGTACGGGATCGCGGGGTCGTCGAAGGAGGTGGGGGCGTCGATCCGCAGGAGCGGGTGGCACGCTGCGCGTGCCAGGACGAGCTGGCGTCGTTCTACGGCATCGAAGCGGAGCATGTTCAGCACGACGGTCCGTGAGGAGGGTCCGGCGTGGATCCTGCTGGGGGCGGGGACCCTCGACCAGACCCCGACCTGGAGCTCGATCGGGTCCTGGCCCGTGGGCTCCACGATCGTGCCCTCGTCGAACGAGAGCACCAGCTGTTCGCTCGCACGCGGCGAGGCGCTCGGGTCGGGCACGGAGCCGAGCACCACCGTGGCGGTCACCCGGACGCCGTCCCCGACGCATTCCGCGGCCACGAGCCGGTTCACCACGTCGAGCACGCGCTCCGGACGGTGCAGGACCACGCCGCCGCCACGCTGCAGGACCTCGATGACCGACTCCGGTCGGGCGGCGGCCAGGTCGTGGAGCATCGTCCGGCCATCGGCCATCCGTTCCACGATCGTGCCGTCCTTGCCCTCCGACAGGCGCGTCTCGATGAACACATCGAGCTGTCCGCCGTCCAGGCCGGCGGCGCCGCCCGATTCGGACGCGCCCGGACGGCGCTGCTGGGCCGCAGCGATCCCGCGGTCCACCGCTGCCGCCAACTCGGTCAGGTTCGACGAGCTCGGTGGGAGCGGGAAGGTGAACGGAGTGGTCGCACCCAGCCGCCTGGCCCACAGGGGCCCCTTGTCCGCCTCGGACACATCCGTTACCGTACCAGGGAACTCTGAACGCCGATCAGAGATCTTGGGGGCCGAGGAACGTGAACGACGACACCGTGCATTCCGCTGGCGACGAGCCGGAGGTCGACGAGCCGGGCGGCCTCGACCGCCGGTCCATGCTGGCGAAGACGGGTGCCGCTGCGGCGGTCGCCGCCGCAGCGTGGACGGCACCCTCGATCTCGGGTCTCAGCGTCGTGCCGGACTACGCCGCCGCCGGCACCTCGACGAACACGACCATCACCTTCGACGTCAACGTCGAGGGCCCGGGCAACGCGGGGGGAACCAACGCCTTCAACGCGGTGTCGAACCCGGCCTGGACCATCAACAGCGGGGGTCCGTCGAACAACGCGCCGATCCAGTACACCGCGCCGCTCGGCGCGGCCGGCAACGCCGTGTTCCTGCTCCCCCAGGGGGAACCAGCGGACGGCAACCCAGTCGACGGCACGGTGACGTTCATCGTCGATCCGCCCTACAACCGGGCGCGCGTCACCGGGGGAACGTTCGGGCCGGTCACGCCCGCCTTCTTCGGCAACCTGCCGGGCGGGAACCTCGCCATCGGTGCGAACGTGTCCCCGAACAACACCTCGCCGATCGTCGTCCCGTGGAGCCTGCCGGATCAGCCCGGCAACGCGGTGCGCGTCAACGACATCAACGTCACGATCACCACGACGTAGGTGCAGCAGTCCGTCGACCCTGTCGCGGCGGCTCGGGGCGTTGCGATCACCGGCGATCTCGGTGCGCGGGGGACCGTTCTCTCGCTGACGCCGAGCGGCGGTGACGCGGAGGAGCAGGCGCTGTACGAGGCCGCCGAGCGATCACGCACCGCGGCGGTCGCCGCGCTCGCCTCGATGGTGCCGGGATGGGACGTCGATGAGGCGACCACGTCGCTCGGCGGCGCCCGGGCCAGCGCGTTCGACGTCGGGGCGACGGAACTGCCGTTCGCCGATGTCGCGGGAGCGGTCGACGCGTACCTCGCGGGCGGAGACCTGCGTTCCTGGCGCGCCTCGCTCGTCGACCCGGCCGATGGCCTGCCGGTCCAGCTCCCCCAGCAGTTCAAGGCGCGCGACACCGCGCCGGACCCGGTCGGCCGGGCGAACCCCTTCGCCGTCGCGGATGCCGTCCGGTCCGGCCGCACGCTGGTGCTCAACCAGTCCGAGACCCAGGTTGGCTCGGACTGGGCGCTCCTGGTCGACGTGATCGCGACCGCCTTCCGCGCGCCCACGCAGATCAACACGTATGTCAGCGCCGGGCTCGCCCAGGGCTTCGGCTCCCACTGGGATGATCACGACGTGCTGATCGTCCAGGCCCACGGCCGTAAGTACTGGGAGGTGTCGTTCCCTGGCGCGCTCGCCCCCATCCGCCAGGTCGTCGTCGACGATGCGTCCGGCGAGGTGGCGTGGTCGGGCATCCTCGAACCCGGCTGGGCCGTCTACATCCCCCGTGGCTGGCCGCACCGGGTCAACGGCTTCGTCGACGAGTCCTCGGTGCACCTGACCTACAGCATCCGGCGTGCGAACCTGATCGACGTGCTCGGTTCCGTGCCTCCGGAGCGGCTCACCGCCGAGATCGAACGTTCCGACCTCGAGCACGGGTTGGGGTACTTCCGTTCGCAGATCACGCCCTTCCCCCGGACCGGTCCCATCACCACCCTCGACGCCGTGACGGACGGGCTCCGGGGTGCGACGCTCCGCGTCCGGCTCCCCGGAGGGATGGTCTTCGTCCGGACGTCGGAGCTGCGGGGCGATGTCATCCACATCGCGGGCAACATGCAGTCGATGGCCATCCACCGCAATGTCGTTCCGGCCCTCTGCGCGCTCCTCGACGGCGCGTCGCACATCGACGAGCTCGCGGAACGGTGCTCGCTGGCACCCGACGAGCTCCGCGCCGCGATCGTGCAGCTCGGCGAGGCGGGACTCGTCGAGATCGGCCGAGTCGGATCCCGCTGATGGGGGTCTCGACCACGGCCGCCTACCCGCAGGACGGGTACGTCGTGCTGCCGCGCCTGCTGCCCGACGCGACCGTACGACTTCTGTACGAGCAGTTCGGCCTGCTCGGCGAGACCGGCTCGCTGTCGATCGACAGCCAGGTGCCGGGTTCCTACAAGGTGTACGGCTCGCCCGTCTTCGACGCACTCCTCCCGATGCTGGTCCCGGTCGTGAGCGAGGTCGTCGGCCGTGAGGTCGTGCCGACCTACACGTTCACCCGCCTGTACCGCCGCGGCCAGGAGCTGGTCGCCCATCGGGACCGACCGGCCTGCGAGCACAGCATGTCATTGCACATCGCGTCGTCGGGTCCGTCGGAGTGGCCGCTGTGGTTCCGGAAGGACGCCGAAGCGTCCCGCTCGGTGGTGCTCGAACCGGGTGACGCCGTCGTCTACCGCGGTAACGACGTCCTGCACTGGCGGCGGCCGCTCGAGGACGACTGGTACCTGCAGTGCTTCCTCCACTTCGTCGACGCAGAGGGTCCATACCGGGACGAGCGGTTCGACCGACGGCCGGGCCTCGGGCTTCCGCAGGACCAGAGGGCAGCGGTCGGTGCCGTTCAGGATTGAACTCGGACCGCCGCCGAACCGGTCGTACTCCGACGTGCGGAGCCGCCCGGTCTTCTCCGACGAGGACTGCGAGCGGACGCTCGCCGTCTTGGATGACGACCGCTGGACACCGGCCGCGCTCGTCGACCATCGAGAGCCGGGGTCCGGGTACCAGAACGAGCGTGTCCGCTCGGCTGCGGTGCAGACGCTTCCCTTCGATGATTCCTGGCCGCTGCGGAAGCTGTCGCTCGGGATCGCCGAGTTGAACGCCGAGGGTCCGAGGGTGGACGTCGAGTCGTTCGAGGTGGCGGACCTGCCGTCCGTGGTGCGTTACGAGGGTGGGTCGAACGACCACTTCCGCGCCCACCAGGACGTGGGTCCGTCGCAGTCGACGCGCAAGCTGACGTTCGTGCTCCAGCTCAGCGACCCTTCGGACTACCGAGGGGGAGCGCTCGTGTTCCCGGAGGTCGGTCACAGCGCGGAGATGACCCGGGGGGAGCTCGTCGTCTTCCCGTCGTACCTGCGGCACGTCGTCACGCCCGTGCTGACCGGTACCCGCCTCGCTCTGATCGGATGGGTGCATGGTCCAGCGTTCCGGTGACGAGATGACGTCGGTGGGTTCCGTCCTCGGACCCTTTCCGCCGATGCCCAACCCGTCGGTGCACACGGTCGTGTCCGCGGCCCGTTGCTTCACTGCCGAGGAGGTCGCAGAGCTCGGTCGAGCGGCGGCGGACGGCGAGGATCGGCTCGACCCGGCGCTGGACGGCAAGCTCCTCGGAACGATCCAGCAGCTGATCATCGAGGCGAACACGCAGTGCTTCCACTTCGACCTCCGCTATGCGGTCGAGGTGGGGGAACCCGCCAGGCTGGTGCTCGACGAGGGCGCCTCGTCGCGTGACGCCGGACTCGGCATGGACTCGCAGCATTCGACCCGGAAGCTCACCGGGCTCGTGGGGCTCGGGACGTCCACGGCCCGCCTCGTGCTGCCGGCTGCGGACAAGGTCGTGGAGGTGTTCCCCGGGAGCTGCCACCTGTGGCCCTCGTACGTCGACGTGGTGTTCCCCGACGGCATCCACGGCCTGTCGTTCCACGCTTTCGGGCCGGCGTTCCGATGAGCGGCCCGGTGGCGCAGTCGCATCCGGAAGGGCCCGACGCCGGGCGGCTCCGACGCCACGACGTGTTCCCCGTCCCGGTGTGGACGATCGACTGCGCCCACCTCGCAGAGGTGCTCCCCGAGCTGGTCGACGGCGTCGACCGGAGCCTCGCGGCCCACACCGTGCCCGATGTGATCGGGAGCATGACCCGCAACGACCTGCAGTCCCTCGAGGGAGCAGGCTGGGACCTCTACCGGTCGACGGTGGAGGGCGTGTGCGATGCGATTGCCCAGGGCTTCAGCCCGCCCTGGGTGGAGCGTCGCTCGTTCACGTGGGGGATCCGCTACGACTCCTCCGACGAGTTCGAGGACGAGGAACACGCGCTCCACTCGCACGCCCGCGCGACGCTGACCAGCGCGATGTTCATCTCCGTGCCGACGGTCGGCGGTGGCGACGACTCGAGCGCCGGCGCCCTGGTCCTGCGCAACCCGCAGAACCACCTGCTGCGACGGTACGGGATGGACACCTATGTCCACGTGCCGCCGGTCCCGCTCTCCATGGTCGTGTTCCCAGGGTTTCTCGAGCACTTCCCCCAGCGACCCACCATCCCGGGCGCCTTCGACGTCCCTCGGACGCTCCTCGTCACCGATGTCCACTACTACTGAGTGCCGGGAGGCCGGGCGACGCACGGTCCGCGTCGGGGACCGTGCGTGCGAGGTGGTCGAACGGACGCCCTGGGCCGTGCCGGTGTGGCGGATCGACCTGGACGGGCTCGCCGCCGATGTGCCGGAGCTGATCGCCGACATCCAGCGACGAGCGGGCGAGTACACGGTGCCCGACGTCCCCGGGCGGCAGACCCGCGACGACCTCCAGGACTCCGATCGCATCGAGTGGCAGCGCTTCCACGCAGAGCTCCTGGGAGCGACCGACCGGATCGTCGCTGCGACGTCCCGCGACCTCACCGACGGGCGCCGGTTCTGCAGGTCCAGGGGGGTCCTGTTCGAGTCCGTCGCCGACTTCCGACCCGGAAGGTGGTGGGTCCACACGCACCAGCCTGCGACGTTCTCCACCGTGGTGACGCTCCAGACGCCGACGGGCGTCGGGTCAGCTGAGGAGGGTGGCACGGTGCTGCGGAACCCGTGGGCCTCGCTGGCCCGGGCGTCGGCGGGCACGAGCACCTGGGAGTCGGGCGCGGTCGTCCCCGGCGGGATCATCTTTCCCGGCCCGATCGAGCACTGGCCGAGGATCCCCGCAGAGCTGGTCGACTTCGACGTCCCTCGTGTGCTCGTCGTGACCGACGTCGTCTACTGGTGAGCTCCGGCGCCCGCCAACCGAACGACCTGCCGGTCGGCTTCGATGCGGACTTCGCGCACGTCTGCGTGGCCGACGGGACGACCGCCGACCTCGAGCTGCCGTTCTTCTCCGACACCGTCCGTGCGCTCGCCCGGACGGCCCCGCACGCCCGGTTGGAACCGATCGGCGAGCTCGGAGCGGTCGGCGGCCCGGGCCAGCCGTTGCTTCTGGTGTTCCACGTCGGACGATCCGGCTCGACGCTTCTCGCTCGTGCGATCGAGGCGCTCTCGCCCGTGGTCGTGCTCAGGGAACCGGAAGTGCTGACCGCCGCGCTCCGGGCCATGCGCGCCGACCTGCTCCCGGCCCCTGTGCTGCCGGATCTGGTCAGCTGGTTCGCTGGGTTCGCCGCGGACCGGGGCAAGGCGTTGGGGATCAAGTGGCCGAGCACGATGAGCGAGTTCGCCCCCGAGCTCCTGGATCTGTTCCCCGGAGCGTCGGCCCTCGGCATCGTGCGCGATCCGGTCGCCGTTCTCCGGTCCGCTGCGGTTGCGCCACCGACGACCGGCGTGCCGATCGCGGAGCTCGTCCCCACGCTTCCGCAGTGCGAACGACTCCTCCGGGACGCTGGTCACGAGTTCGATCTCGGCTCGTTCATCGTCGGGGTCTGGGCGGTGGCCGTGGACGCGTTCATCCGCCTCGCCGGTGATGGACGGCTCCGGATCGTCCGATACGAATCGATGATCCAGCAGTGGCCGGCCGTCGCACTCGACGTGGCGGGGTGGGTCGGCGATCGGCCGACCGACGCAGGCGACGTCGCCCGGATGCTGCACGAGGATCAGAAGGCGCTCGACCGGGCCAGGTCGGTGACGTCGACGGTCCCGGATCCCGGGTCGTGGGCGCACGCAGAGGCCGACCGGCTCGATGACCTCATACGTCCACGCGTCCAGCTCCTCGCCGAGATGACCTGACGACAACCTCACCGCGCCCCGCCGAACCAGGTGTCGAACACGCGGCGGAACAGCGAGTCGATCTCGTCGGCGGCGCGGCGGAAGTGGTCGAGGTCGCGGCCGATCGGGTCGGGCACGTCGAGGTCGTCGCGCGCCGCGAGCTCCAGGGGCGAGCGGGCGCCGGCGGTCTCGCGCACCCACCGGTGCACGGCGTCGACGTCCATCGGCCCGGTGCGGGCCTCAATGGCGAGCTCGCGCAGCGCCATCGTGGACACCTCGCTGCCGGGGAACATCGCGGCCAGGTCCTGGACGTGGTCGGCCTGCATCGTCACGACGAGGTCGGCGCTGCGGACGAGGCGCTCGTCGACGGTGCGGCTCAGGTGGCGGGAGAGGTCGAGACCCCGGGCTGCCGCCACCTCGACGCTGCCCGAGGCAGCCGGGCGACCGGCGCGGCGGAACCCGGCCGAGCTCACCCACCCGTCGATGCCACGCCGGTCGAGCAGCTCCCGGGCGATGACCTCGCCGAGGGGGGAGCGGGCCTGGTTCGCCGTGCACACGACGAGCACGTGGAAGGGTCGCGTCCCGAGGGGGTTGGCCGCCGCGCTCACGCCGCCGCCCCACCGGGCGGTCCGAGCCCCGCTGTTCCACGCGGCGGTTCGAGCCCCGCCGCGCCGAGCAGCCGCTCGTATGTCGAGAGGGTGGTGCGGATCACGGCCCGCTGGTCGAACCGGCGCCGGGCGAGCTCGGCCCCGGCGAGCCCGTACGCGCGCCGTCGCCCGCCGTCCACGACCAGTCCGGCGATCGCCGCGGCCAGGGCGGGTGCCGAGCGCACCGGGACGAGCTCGCCGGTCAGGCCGGGCTCGACGACCTGGCGGCACCCGCGGATGTCGGTGGCCACGACGGCGAGCCCCGAGGCGGCGGCCTCCATCGCCGATCGCGGGAAGCCCTCGCGGTGCGACGCCAGCACGTAGACGTCGAGCGCCCGGTACAGGCGCTCGACGTCGTCGCGCATGCCGAGGAACCGGACGCCGTCGGCCCGGGCCCGGTCGAGGAGCTCGGCGGGGACGGCGTCGGCCTTGTCGGCCTCCTGGGGCCCGACCACCACCAGCACGGCCTCGGGATGGCGGGCGACGACGTCGGACCAGGCGGCGAGCAGCTCGGCGTAGCCCTTCTCGAGCACGAGCCGGCCGACCGCCCCCACGACCACGGCGCGCTCGGGGATGCCCAGCTCCGCCCGCACCTCGGCGCGGACCGCGTCCGACCCGTCGTCGCGGCCGAAGCGCTCCAGGTCGACGCCGTTGCCGAGCAGCACCAGCTTCCGGGGTGGGACGTGGAGCACGTCGCGCAGCGTCGCGAGGTCCTCGGGGTTCTGCACCAGCTCCGCCTGCGAGCACGTCGACGCCGCACGCTCCAGGCCGTAGACCGCGGCGCGCCTCGGCAGGGCGTCGCCGGGCTGCGCGTACAGGCCGTGCACCGTGTTGAGCACCACCGGCACGCCGGCGGCCCGGGCGGCGAGCCGGCCGTACACCCCGGTCTTCGGGTTGTGGGTGTGCACGACGTCGGGCCGCAGCTCCCGGAACAGGTCGCGGAGCTCGGCGAGGGCGCGCGCGTCGCGGCCCAGCGCCATGGACCGGGTGGCGTGGCGGAGCGGCACGAACCGCACGCCGCGAGCCTCGATCCGCTCGACGAACGGGCCGGGCGCGCTCACCCCGATCACCTCGTAGCCGGCCTCCCGGAAGGCGGAGAGCTGCGGGCCGAGGAGCAGCTCGAGGCTGATGTCGGCGGTGGTCAGGTGGACGAGCCGGGTCACGGGCGCCGCCTCACGTGGTGCGGCCGCGGTGGCGGACGCGGTTCGCGGACCGGCGGAGGTCGTCCTCCAGCGCGAGCCCGCCGTCCACCTTGCGGCGGAACCAGCGCTCGCCGTCGGACCGCTGCACCGGCGACCGGTTCAGCCGGTGCGGGTCCTGGCCGGGTCGGTTGGCCCGGGTCCCCGCCAGCACGGCGGAGCGGAACCGTCGCCGCACCGCGGACTCGGCCACCGGCGAGCCGGCCACGGCCTTCGGGTAGGCGAAGTGCTCGGGCGCCGAGCCGAGGTGCTCGCCCAGCAGGTCGACCGATCGGTCGAGCTCCTCGTCGACGCGGCCCGGCGCCAGGCGGTCGAGGAGGACGTGGCCGTGGGTGTGGGACCCGACGGTCACGAGGTCGGACGAGTCCAGCTCGCGCAGCGCCGCCCACGTGATCGGCCGACCGCCGCCCGGCAGCTCCTCCCGCTCGTCGACGAACCGGGTCGCGACGTAGAAGGTGGCCGGGACCCGATGCCGCTCCAGTACCGGCAGCGCGTGCTCGACCCAGTCGGGCGTGCCGTCGTCGAAGGTCAGCACGACCGCCGAGCGGTCGGGTCCGGCCCCGTCGGTCGGGCCCGACAGCTCCGAGAGCGCCTCGTCGAGCGACAGGACGCGCCGGTTCGCGGCGAGCCAGGCCACCTGGCGGTCGAAGTCGCCCGGGTCGACGTCCATCTGCCCGGCCCCTCCGCCGTCGAGCAGGTGCAGGCCGACCCGGTGGTAGATGAGCACCGTCACCCCGGCCCGGTCGCGCCGCAGCAGGTCCGCAGCCGCGGCCGCGCCCTTGACCGCGGTCCGACCGGCGGGCACGAGCCGGGCGCGCAGCCCGCTCGCACCGGCGGCGCCGGTGCCCGTGCCCGCCGCGTCGCTCACAGGTAGTGGACCCGCGCGCCCTTGAGGACCCGCCGGGTGTCGAGCACCGGCGTGTCGGTGGCGGCGAGCGCGTCGCCGTCGAACGCGTCGTGGTCCACGAGGTAGACGGCGAGGTCGGCGGCGGCCACGTCGTCCGGCGTGCCCGCGACGCGCGCCACGCCCTCGGGGAACTGGTGGTCGGCCACGTGGGGGTCCGCGATCGAGACGTTCGCCCCGAGGGCGACCAGGCCCTCGACCACGCCGCGGGTCGGCGTCTCCCGGGCGTCGCCGGTGTTCGCCTTGTAGGCCAGGCCGAAGAGCACGACGTCGCTGCCCTTCACGCTCAGCGACAGGTCGTTGAGGAGGGCCTGGCAGCGGCGGACGACGTAGTCCGGCATGTGCTCGTTCACGTCGTTCGCGAGCTCGACGAACCGGAAGGCCTGGCCGAGCGACCGCTTCACCTGCCACGACAGGTAGCTCGGGTCGATGGGCAGGCAGTGTCCGCCGACGCCCGGACCGGGCGTGAAGCGCATGTAGCCGAACGGCTTGGTGGACGCCGCGTCGATCGCCTCCCAGACGTCGATGCCGAGGTCGTGCGCGAACACGGCGAGCTCGTTCACGAGCGCGATGTTGACGTGGCGGAACGTGTTCTCGAGCAGCTTCGTGAGCTCGGCCTCGCGGGTGCCGGAGACGGGGACGGTGCGGTCGACGACGCGGTCGAAGAACGCCTTCACCGCGTCGAGCGATGCCGCATCCACGCCAGAGACGACCTTGGGCGTGTTCTCGAGCCGCCACGTCTCGTTGCCGGGGTCGATGCGCTCGGGGGAGTAGCCGAGGTGGAAGTCCTCGCCGACCCGCAGGCCGGAGCCCGCCTCGAGGATCGGGCCGACCAGCTCCTCGGTGGTGCCCGGGTAGGTGGTCGACTCGAGGATCACGCACGATCCCGGGCTGATCCGCGGGGCGACGGTGGCGGCCGCCGACTCGATGTAGGACAGGTCCGGCACGCCGTCACCCATCGGGGTGGGCACCGAGACGACCGCGACGTCGAAGCCCTCGAGGTCGGTGGGGTCGAGCGAGGCCCGGTAGCGCCCGGCCGCCACGACGCCGGCCAGCCGCTCGTCGGAGATGTCCTCCACGTGGGACACGCCGGCGTCGAGCAGCTTGACCTTGCGGGCGTCGGTCTCGAAGCCGATCACGTCGTAGCCCGCCTCGGCGGCCCGGACGGCGAGCGGGAGACCCACGTAGCCCTGCCCGATGATCACCACTCGGCCCTGGATCCGTGCCATCTCCGTCGCCCCCGGACTGGCGGCCACCGCGGCCGCGTACGTGCTCCGCCCTCATCGGGCGACGTTCCAGTGTGAGCCCACCCGCACCGCGCGTCAACGGGAGCAGAACCACCTCTCGTACATCGACGGTGGGTGATCCGACAGGACCCTGGCGTAGGGGTTCTTCCGCCTTGTCATCGAAACCTGAAGGTGTTTCACTGATCCTCGCGTCGGGCGATGGGGCCAGCCGACGGGGTGAAGGGGCGGTCAGTGAACGAGTACACCGTGCGGCACCGGTTCGTGCTGCAGTGGGGGTTCGACGGGTTCGGCTGGATGGTCGGCCTCCTCGCGGCGACGTTCGTCCGCTACGAGCTCACCTGGTCCAAGGTCGACGTCGTCGGGGTGCTGTGGCTCGGCGTCGTCGCCACCCTGGCCCAGGCGTTGATCGGGCGCTCCCTCGGGCTCTACGTCCACCGCTGGCGCTACGGCACCTTCGACGAGGTGGCCTGCCTGGTGAAGGTCGTGGCCCTGGTGACCCCGCTGGTCGTGCTCGCCAACCTGCTCGGCGGGCGCCCGCTGCCGCTGAGCTCCACGCTGGTCGGCGGTTGCCTGGGGCTCACCGTCATGATGGGCGGTCGCTTCTGCTGGCGGGCGCAGCTCGAGCGCTGGAACCGCCGCCAGGACGACGGCCGGGAGCCGGTCCTCGTGTTCGGCGCCGGCGACGGCGGGCTCCAGATCGTCACCTCGATGCAGGGCTCGGGGCCGTTCCGGCCGGTCGCCGTGCTCGACGACAACGCCGATCTCGCCAACCTTCGGGTCCGGGGCGTGCCGGTCGTCGGCAGCCGCGAGGACATCGCGGCCGCCGCCGAGCGGACCGGTGCCACGGCCCTCGTGATCGCCATCCCGTCGGCGTCCGGCGACGTGGTGCGCGAGCTCGCCGAGGCGGGCGAGGCCGCCGGGTTGCGCACCCTGGTGCTGCCGGCCGTCGCCGAGCTGTTCGGCTCGCCGCTCGGCGTCGCCGACATCCGCCCGCTCACCGAGGCCGACCTCCTCGGACGGCGCGAGATCACCCTCGACATCGACGCCGTGGCCGGGTACGTCACCGGCCGGCGCGTCCTGATCACGGGGGCCGGCGGCTCGATCGGCTCGGAGCTGGCGCGGCAGGTCCACCGCTTCGCCCCCTCGTCGCTCGTGCTGCTCGACCGCGACGAGTCGGCGCTCCAGGCGGTGCAGATCTCGCTCGAGGGCCGGGGCCTGCTCGAGACCCGCGACATCGTGGTCGGCTGCATCCGGGACCACGAGCGGATGTCCGAGGTCTTCGAGGAGCACCGGCCCGAGGTCGTCTTCCACGCCGCGGCGCTGAAGCACCTCCCGCTGCTCGAGCTGCACCCCGAGGAGGGGTTCAAGACGAACGTGCTTGGCACCGCCAACCTCCTGCAGCTCTCGGGCGCGCACGGCGTCGACCACTTCGTGAACATCTCCACCGACAAGGCCGCCGAGCCGACGTCGGTGCTCGGTCGCACCAAGCGGCTCGCCGAGCAGCTGACCGCGGATGCCGGCCGGCGGTTCGACGGGACCTACATCAGCGTCCGGTTCGGGAACGTGCTCGGCAGCCGCGGCTCGGTGCTCCCGCTGTTCCGGGCCCAGATCGAGCGCGGCGGCCCGGTCACGGTCACGCACCCCGACGTCACCCGGTTCTTCATGACGATCCCCGAGGCGTGCGAGCTCGTCGTCCAGGCCGGGGCCATCGGCGGCGACGGCGAGGTGATGGTGCTCGACATGGGCGAGCAGGTCCGGATCGCGGACCTCGCGAAGCGGCTGATCGCCGAGTCGAACCGGCCGGTCGAGATCGTCTACACCGGCCTCCGCCCCGGCGAGAAGCTGAGCGAGGTGCTGTTCGCCGAGGGCGAGGTGCCCGTGCCCTCGGGCCACCCGATGATCAAGCGCGTGGCCGTCGACGCGGTGTCGCCCGCCGACGTGCTGGGCGTCGAGCCGGTGGAACCGCTGGTCGTCGACCTGCGCGCCTCCGACGACAGCGTCACCGACGTCGCCTGACGGCGCCGGGCGCCGGTCAGGACGACGAGCGCACCGGTTCGGTCGGCTGCGTGCGGAACCACTCGAGCGTGGCGGCGAGGCCGTCGCGCAGGGGGACCGGCGCCGCCGTGGGGAACAGCTCCCGGAGACGGCCGTTGTCGGCCTGGGAGTGCGGGACGTCGCCCGGCCGGGACGGCGAGTGCGCGACCTCCAGCCGATGGCCCAGGAGGTCCTCGAGGGTGGCGATGACGTCGAGCAGCGACGTGCGGGTGCCGAACGCCAGGTTGACCGGCACGTCGGAGGTGACCCGTCGGACCACCGCGTCGGTGAGCACCGAGCACACGGTCGCCACGTAGGTGAAGTCCCGGGACTGCGTCCCGTCGCCGTGCACGGGCAGCGGACGCCCCGCCAGGGCCGCCGACACGAACGCCGGCACCACGGCGGCGTAGTCGTGCCACGCCGGCTGCAGCGGGCCGAACACGTTGAAGAAGCGGAAGGCCAACGTGGGCATCCCGTACGTGTGCTGCCAGGCGATCGTGTACGACTCGGCCGCGAGCTTGGACCCGGCGTAGGGGCTCATCGGCCGGGCGACCATGTCCTCGACCTTGGGCAGGGTGGGGTTGGCGCCGTAGACCGACGAGGACGACGCCACCACCACCTGCACGTCGCCCGCCCGGCGGGCCGCCTCGAGGACCTGGAGCGTGCCCGTGGCGTTGGCGTGGTGCGACGCGAGCGGGTCCGCGACCGACCGGGGCACCGAGCCCCGTGCCGCCAGGTGGATCACCGCGTCGGCGTCGCCGATCACCTCGTCCAGCGCGTCCGGGTCGAGGATCGAACCCTCGCGCAGCCGGACGTCGACGCCGTCGAGGTTCGTCCGGAACCCGGTGGAGAGGTCGTCGATGACGCTCACGCGCTCGATCTCGGGTCGGGCGAGGAGGTGGGTGCAGAGGTTGGCGCCGATGAACCCCGCGCCACCGGTGACCACGATGTGCATGCCTGCCGGACCCTCTGCCTCGCTCGCCCCTGGTACCGCCGTGCCCCGGTTCGGGGCTGCGGCTGGCACCCTACAGGGGTGATCGAGCGCTATCACCTCGTGCTCGCGGCGATCGCGCTCGCCATCGGCACGGTGCTGGCGGTGGTCGACCGGCGGGGCCCGAAGGTGTTCCGCGACCGGGTGCCCGGTCTCGTGCTCAGCGCGGCCGCCCTGCTCACCGTGATCGTGGGCGTCGCCCACTGGTTCCCGTGGGCGGTCGTGGCCGGCGTGGCGGTCGCCCCGGCCGACGACGGCGCCCCGCCCCACCCGCTCGGCCCGTGGACCTGGGTGCTCGCGATCGTCTCGCTCGCCGGCATCTGGGCGTCGGTCCCCGACACCGAGCCCGCCCTCGCCGCCGGGCTGTGCCTGGTCCCCGTCGCGATCGTCCGCAAGGGTCGCGGCGTGTCGCCGGGCCCGGTCGGCACGGCGGTGCTGGTCACGCTGATCGCGGGCGCGGCGTGGGTCGGCGCCGCGGAGCGGGTGGCGCCGATGTGCACGGCCTCGGCCGTGGGCGCCGTGCTCGTGGCGCCCCTGCTGCTCGGCTACCGGCGCCCGCTGACCGGCGCGGGCCTGGCGCTCGTGGCCGGCGTGCACTGCACGACCGCGCTCGCCGGCAGCCGGGCGATCATGTCGATGTCGGGGCCCGACGCCCTCGGCGGCGCGGTGCTGCTCCTGGCCCTCGACGCGGCGGCCGTGCTCGTGGGCGCCGCCATCTCCCGGACCCCGGCGGTCGACGACCCGTCGGGCGACGACGGCGGGGCCCTGGCATGAGCGGCGCCGGCCGGACCGTGCGCCGGGACCCGCGGGTGCTCTGGCGGCGCGTGCACGACGGCGTGCTGCTGCTGGCGCCCGGCGCGACGACCCCGGTCCTCGCATCGGGCGCGGCGGGCACGGTGTGGCTGCTCCTCGGCGAGGCCGGTGCGTCCTCGGCCGAGCTGGTGCGCGCCGCGACCGCAGCGGGGCCCCCCGAGGGCGCGCCGGTCGACGGCGGCGTCGGCGCCGCGGTCGAGCTGCTGGTCGGGGCCGGGGTCGCGATCCTCGACGTCGACGGGGACGCCGCGTGAGCGCGGTCGACCGGGCTCGGACCGCCGTCGTGGGCCACGGCGTCGTCGACGGTCCGTCCGATCGGGACCCGGAGCCGCCGGTGCTCGACGACCCCGGCGCGGACCGCTTCGTGGCCGGCGCGGTCGCCGATCGCGTCGTCGGCCTCGCCTTGGCGGCGGTCGACGCCGGCGCGGTGGTCGTGCCGCCCGCCGCCGTCGAGCGCCTGGCCTCGGCGCAACGCGAGAGCGCCGGCGTCGCCCTCGTGCTCGAGGCCGAGCTGCTGCGGGTCGCCGCGCTCCTCACCGGGGCCGGGATCGACCTCCGGGTCCTCAAGGGACCGGCGCTCGCGCACACCGCCTACCCGGACCCGGCGTGGCGCGAGTTCGGCGACGTCGACCTCCTCGTCCGCGGGCCGGACCTGCCGCGGGCGGCGGACGTGCTCGCCGTCTCCGGGTACGAGCGTGCCTTCCGACCGGTCGGGCGGCGCTACGAGACCGAGGTCGCCAAGAGCGTGACGCTGCGGAGCCCTCGTGGCTGGGAGATCGACCTCCACCGCACGGTCGCCACCGGTCCGTGGGGCGTGCTGGTCGACCCCGACTCCCTGTGGTCGCCCCGCGCCGACCTCGAGCTGGGTGGCGTCGATCTGCCCACGCTGCCGCCCGAGCTCCACCTGGCGCACGCGCTCGTCCACGTCGGGCTCGGTTCGCCGACCCCGCGGGGGTCGAACCTGCGGGACCTCCTGCAGCTCGGCGACGGCACGGTCGACCGGGCCGAGGTGCTGCGGCTCCTGCGTTCGTGGTCGGCGCTGGCCCCCGCCCGCGAGGCACGCGGCTTCCTGCCGCCCGAGCTCCGGAGCGGCCTCGACTGGCTGGGCCACGGCGAGCCCACGCGCCGCGAGCGGCGCTGGATGGCGCTGCACCGGCGGTCGCCCCAGCCCTTCCGCCGCCTCACGATCGAGGGCCTCGTGGTCGCAGGGCCGTCCCGCCGGTCGCTCCGCTACCTGCGCGCCGTCGCCCCGCTGCTCCTCCCCGCCGCCGCCCAGGGCCGGGCCCGCCGGGGCTGAGCCCGCTCGAGCCGGCGAGACGTCCCGCTGCGCCGACCGCTCAGTGCGGGCGCGCCGGCACCCCCACGACCGTGGTGCCGGGCTCGACGTCGGCGAGCACCACCGCGCCGGCGCCGACGCGGGCACCGGCGCCGACGGTGCAGCCGCGCGTCACGATCGCCCCGGTGCCGAGGAAGACGTGGTCGCCGAGCACGCAGTCGCCGTTCACGAACACCCCGGGGCTGAACTGCACGAAGTCGCCGACGACGGTGTCGTGCTGCACAGCGCAGCCCACGTTGAGGTGGGTGTGGCGCCCGATCCGGACGTCGGTCGTGATCGTCGTGCGGTCGAAGACGACGACCCCCTCCCCGAGCTCGACATCGGGACCGATGTGGGCCCCCGGGTGCACGACGGTCGCGGGGTCGGCCGGGAGGGCCGAGAGGCGCGCCGCGAGCCGTGCCCGCACCTCGGGGGTGCCCACGCCGATCGCGTAGGCGGTCGGCCGCACCAGCAGCGCGCCCAGGTCGCCGAGGAGGGCCACCCCGAGCCGCTCGAGGCGCCCGAGGTCCACGTCGCCGTCGTCGACGAAGCCGACGACGTCCCAGTCGGCCGTGCCGGCCCGCGCTGCGGCCGTCGCCGCGTCGAACACCTCGCGGCCGTGGCCGCCGGCGCCGACCACCACGAGCTCGGTCACCCGGGCGTCGCCTCGTCGGTCGGTTCGGGCGCCGCGAGGGGGTCGTCCTGCGGGTGGCCCTCGACGCCCTCACCGGAGAGCATCGTCGAGAACGTGCGGGCGATGATCGACAGGTCGGTGCGCACGGACTGGGTCTCCACGTAGCGCACGTCGAGGTCGATGCGGTCGCCCCACGACAGCGCGTTGCGCCCGGACACCTGGGCCAGGCCGGTGAGGCCCGGACGGACGGCCAGGCGTCGGCGCTGGTGGTCGTCGTAGCGGGCCACCTGGTAGGGCAGCGTCGGCCGCGGCCCGACCACGCTCATCTCGCCGAGTGCCACGTTGATCAGCTGGGGGAGCTCGTCGAGCGATGTGCGCCGCAGCACCCGTCCGGCCGAGGTGATGCGGCTCGCGTCGGGGAACACCGGGTTGTCGCCCGCCACCATCGTGCGGAATTTCCACACCTGGAACGTGACGCCGTCCCTCCCGACGCGCTCCTGGCGGAAGAAGACCGGTCCCGGCGACGTCAGCCGCACCGCGAGCGCGCACGCCGCGCCGATCAGGAGGGCCGGCCCGGCCACCAGCGCGAGCACGCCGAGGTCCACGATCCGCTTGCCCCGGTACGGTCGGTCCACGACCGGATGCTGCCACGTCCCCACACCGGCCGACGTGATCCGTCCGACCCCTCCGGGGCGGGGTCGTTGCCCCATCGCCCTCCTCCGAGGTGCCTTGTACCCTCGGCGGCCGTGGGTCGGATCTACCTGTCACCGCCGGACGTCGGGCCGCTCGAGCGGGACGCGCTCCTCGCCGCGTTCGACTCGAACTGGATCACGCCGCTCGGGCCCGAGGTCGACGCCTTCGAGCGCGAGCTGGCGGCGCTGTGCGGTGCGGAGTCGGCGGCCGCCCTGTCGAGCGGCACCGCTGCGCTGCACCTGGCGCTGGTGATGAACGGGATCGGCCCCGGCGACGAGGTGGTCGTGTCGGACCTGACGTTCGTGGCCCCCGCCAACGCGGTCCGCTACGTGGGCGCCGACCTGCGCTTCGTCGACGCCGAGCGTGAGACGTGGAACATGGACCCCGACCTGCTCGCCGACCTGCTCGAGCGCCGTGAGGCGGCGGGCGAGCGGCTTCCGGCCGCGGTGATCGTCGTCGACCTGTACGGCCAGTGCGCCCAGCTCGACCGCATCGCGGCGCTGTGCGAGCGCCACGGCGTGCTGCTCGTCGAGGACGCGGCCGAGGCCCTCGGCGCGACCTGGCAGGGCCGCTCCGCGGGCGCGTGGGCCGAGCTCGGAGCCTTCTCGTTCAACGGCAACAAGATCATGACGACGGGCGGTGGCGGGGCGCTGGTCGGCAGCGCGGACGACATGGCCCGCGCCAGGTCGCTCGCCGCGCAGGCCCGTCGACCGGTGCTGCACTACGAGCACGAGGAGGTCGGGTTCAACTACCGCCTCTCCAACCTGCTCGCCGGCCTCGGCCGCGGCCAGCTGGCGCGCCTGGGCGACCTCGTCGCCCGGCGCCACGCCGTCAACGCCCGCTACCGAGAGGCGCTCGCGGAGGTCGAGGGGGTCTCCTTCATGCCGTGGGACCCGCGCGGTGACGTGAACGGGTGGCTCACCGTCGTGCTGCTCGACGACGCGCTCGGCGTCGCCCCGCTCGACGTGTGCCGCGCCCTCGACGAGCGCGACATCGAGGCGCGGCCGGCGTGGAAGCCGATGCACCTGCAGCCCGTGTTCGCCGGCGTGCCGGTCGAGGGGGGCGCCGTGGCCGAGGACCTGTTCCGGCGCGGGCTGTGCCTTCCGAGCGGCTCGGTGATGACCGACGCCGACGTCGACCGCGTCGTGGGCGCGCTGCTCGACGCGCTGTCCGTGTCACGGGCCGCCGGCGGTGCCCGTGGGTGAGCGCACCCACGTGCTGTGGCTCGCCAAGGGCCTCGGACCCGGAGGGATGGAGCGCCTCCTCCTCACGCACGCGCGCGTCGCCGATCGGGACCGCTTCGACTTCATCGTCGGCTACCTCGTCGAGCGACCGAACTCGCTGCGCGCCGACCTCGAGGCGGCGGGGGTGCCGTGCGTCGACGTCGGCAAGGGCCGGCCCGAGGATCCGCGCTGGGTGCTGCGGGTGCTGCGCCTCGTCGACGAGCTGCGCATCGACGTCGTGCACGTGCACTCGCCGATGGTGGCGGCGGTGCTCCGTCCGGCCCTCCGGACCCGGCGACACCGGCCTGCGCTCGTCTACACCGAGCACAACTCGTGGTCCGACTACGCAGCGGTCACCCGCGCGGCGAACCGGTTGACCTACGGGCTCGATGACCGGCACGTCGCGGTGTCGGCGGCGGCCCGGGACTCCGCCCCACCGCGCCTGCGGAGCGGGATCGAGCTGCTCGTGCACGGCGTCGAGCTCGACGGCGTCCGCAGCAGGGCCGGGGAGCGCGGACGGGTCCGTCGCGAGCTCGGGCTCACCGACGACGAGGTGCTGGTGGGCGCGGTGGCCAACCTGCGACCGCAGAAGAACTACCCGCTGCTGCTCGACGCGGCCCGGCACGTGGTCGACCGCCGCGAGGGCGTCCGGTTCGTCGCGCTCGGCCACGGTCCCCTCGAGCACGAGCTGGTCGCCCGCCGCGACGAGCTCGGCCTCGGCGACCGCTTCTCGTTCCTCGGCCACGTCCCCGACGCCCCGGCCGTGATGTCGGCGTTCGACGTGTTCGTCCTCTCGTCCGACGTCGAGGGCCTGCCCGTCGCGCTGATGGAGGCGTGCGCGCTGGGCCTGCCCGTGGTCGCCACCGCGGTCGGCGGGGTGCCCCAGGTGGTGGACGAGTCGATCGGTCGGCTGGTCCCGCCGGGGCGGGTGGGACCGCTCGCCGACGCCATCGTCGAGCTGGCCGACGACCCGGCGCTGCGGCGACGGCTCGGCGCTGCGGCGGCCGAGCGGTCCGGCCGCTTCGACGCCAGAGTGGCGGTCCGCCGGATCGAGGAGCTGTACGCGGAGGCCGCGGGCTGATGTGCGGGATCGCCGGCCTCCTCGACCCGACCGGATCGTCGACGGGCGACGAGCTCGCGGCGATCGCCTCGGCGATGGCGGGCGAGGTCGCGCACCGGGGCCCCGACGGGCACGGGACCTGGGTCGATCCGGCGGCCGGCGTCGGGCTCGGCCACCGTCGGCTGAGCATCCTCGACCTCAGCGACGCCGGCGCCCAGCCGATGACCTCGGCCGACGGCCGCTGGGTGCTGGCCTACAACGGCGAGGTCTACAACCACCGCGAGCTCGGCCGTCGGCTGGTCGCCGAGGGGGTCCGCCTCCGGGGCCACTCCGACACCGAGGTCCTGGTCGAGGCGATCGCGGCCTGGGGCCTCGGGCGCGCCCTGGAGCGGTGCGAGGGGATGTGGGCCTTCGCGGTGTGGGACCGGCGGGAGCGGCGGCTCACGCTGGCCCGGGACCGCGTGGGGGAGAAGCCGCTGTACTACGGCACCGCGGGACGGGCCGTCGTGTTCGCCTCCGGTCTGGACGCGCTGGCCGCGCACCCCGACTTCGACCGGACGATCTCGGCCGACGCCGTGTGCGGGCTCATGCGCTACAAGTACGTGCCCGCGCCGCTCGCGATCTTCCGCGACGCGTGCAAGCTGCCGCCGGGCTGCACGGTGGTGGTCGAGGCGGACGGCTCCGTGGGCGAGCCGGTCGCCTACTGGTCCTACGCCGAGGTCGTCGAGCAGGCCGCGGCCCGACCGTTCGAGGGGTCGATCACCGAGGCGGTCGACGAGCTCGAGCAGCTGCTGGCGTCGAGCGTGTCGCGCCGCCTCGTCGCCGACGTGCCCGTCGGGGCGTTCCTGTCGGGCGGCATCGACTCGTCGACGATCGTGGCTGCCATGCAGGCGGTCGCGTCGGGCCCGGTCGCGACGTTCACGATCGGGTCGCCCGACTCCGGCTTCGACGAGTCCGACGACGCCCGCCGCGTCGCCCGGCACCTCGGCACCCGCCACCACGAGCTGATCGCCACCGGCGCCGACGCGCTCGCCGTCGTCGACCTGCTGCCGGTCGTGTACGACGAGCCCTTCGCCGACTCGTCGCAGATCCCCACGTTCCTCGTCTCGCAGCTCGCACGCCGTCACGTCACCGTGGCGCTGTCGGGCGACGGCGGCGACGAGCTGTTCGGCGGCTACAACCGCTACCGCTGGATCCCGGGGATCGACCGACGGCTCCGCCGGGTGCCGATCGGGGCGCGGCGGCTCGCGGCCCGGATCGCGAACCGGCTGCCCGCGGACCGCTGGGACGACGTCGGCAGGGTGATCCCCGAGCGGGTCCGCCCCCGGCAGCTCGGCCTCAAGGTCGAGAAGGCGGCGAGCGTCGCGGTGCTGGGCGGGCCGGAGGAGATGTACCTCAGGGTGATCTCGCACTGGCCCGACCCCACGGCCGTCGTGCCGAGGGGCACCGACCCCGAGGTCCTGGCCAAGCGCCCGGAGCGCTGGCCCGCGGTCGCCGACGGCACGGCCCGGATGATGGCCGTCGACCTGCTCACGTACCTCCCCGACGACATCCTGACCAAGGTCGACCGGGCCACGATGGCGGTGGGCCTCGAGGGCCGCGTCCCGTTCCTCGACCGGCGCATCGTCGAGTTCGCCGCCGCGCTGCCCATGTCGATGCGCTCCTCGGACGGCGAGTCGAAGGTGGTGCTCCGGCGCCTGCTCGACCGCAGCGTGCCCCGCCACCTCGTCGACCGCACCAAGACCGGCTTCGGGATCCCCCTCGACGCGTGGCTGCGCGGGCCGCTGCGGGGGTGGGCGTCGGACCTGCTCGACGGCCCGGTGGCCTCGGAGTGGTTCGATCCGACGACGCTGCGCACCGCGTGGGACGAACACCGCACCGGCGCCCGCAACCACGGCTACCGGCTGTGGGACGTGCTGATGTTCCTCGCCTGGGCCGAGCACCGCGGCCTCTCCTGACCGGAGCACCACCGGACCGGGGGTGAGGCCCGGGCGGGGGTCAGGTCACCGAGTCGATGACCTCCGACCACAGGCCGGCGACGACGGGGAGGTCGAAGCGCTCCAGGCAGCGCTGCCGGGCCGCCACGCCGAGCTCCTCGCCCCGGGCCACGGCATCCCGGAGCGCGGCGGCGAGGGCGGCCGGGGCGTCGGGCCCGTCGGCCGAGCGCGGGTCCAGGAGCACGCCGGTGACCCCGTCGAGCACCACCTCGGGCATCCCGCCGACGGCGTAGCCGACCACCGGCAGGCCGACCATCCCGGCCTCGATCGCCGCGGCCGGCAGCCCCTCGGTGCGGCTCGGCACCACGAGCACGTCGACGTGGTCGAGCAGGTCCCGCGGCCGCCCGACCGAGCCGAGGAAGCGCACGCGATCGGGCGCGAGCTCCGTGGCGAGCCGGCGCGCCTCCGAGGCGAGCGGACCGTCGCCGGCCACCAGCAGGCCCAGTCCGGGATCGCCGGCCACCGCCCGGATCGCGAGCTCGGGCCGCTTCTCCTCGGCGAGCGCGCCGAGCCAGCCGACCCGGTCGAGGTCGGGGTCGAGCGGGCCGACCGCCGGTGCCGCCGTCGCCGCACCGGTGTCGCCGAGCCCTGTCGCGTCGAGCTCCGTCGCGTCCAGCTCCGTCGCGCCGAGCCCCGCGGCGTCGACCGCGTTCGGCACCACGCGGACACGGCGGGGATCGAGCCGGTAGCGGCCGATGAGCTCCTCGCGGGCTCCCTCGTAGAGCGCGGTCACGGCGGCGGCCCCCCGCAGCGGCCACCCGATGCGCGCCGCGGCCAGCGGGACCTCGCCCCACTGCGCGGGGTCGCCGATGTTGCGGTACACGAACGGCCGGCGGGCCACGCGGGCGGCGAGCGAGCCGGCCAGCAGGGTGGCGGAGCCGTGGCCGACCACGACGTCATGGCGGCGCGCCGCCGACGCAAGGCGCGACAGGCCCACCGGGTCCCACCGCGACCGGCCGGCCGCCGGGATCGGGAGGGGGTTCGAGGCCGCCGCCGGGCGGACGGCGAGCAGCGTGCAGCGGTGGCCGAGCGGCTCGAGCGCCTCGGCGAGCGCGACCGCGAAGACCTCGGCCCCCCGGCGATCCGGGGAGGTCGTGAGCATCAGCACGCGGGCCACGACCGCATCATGGCCGGTCCGGCTGCCCCGACGGACATCCCCCGACACGGGGTGACGGTCTCGGCCCGTCGGCGGGCAGACTGCTCCGGATGCGCGTCCTGCAGGTGCTGCCGAGGGTGGTCCACGGGGGAGGGGCCGAGCAGTCGCTCGCCATGCTGGCCCCGCTGCTCGTGGAGCGCGGCATCCGCCCGCACCTGGCGGTGCTGCACGAGAGCCAGGCGCTGGTGCCCGACCTCGAGCGGATCGGCGTCGTGGTGCACGACCTGTCGCGGGAGGGAGAGGACGCCGACGCGCTCTCGGCCATCCCCCGCCGGACCGCGGCGGTGCGGACCGTCATCCGGGCCGTGGACCCCGCCGTGGTCCACTCGACGCTGTTCGCGGCCGACGTCGTCGCCCGCCTCGCCTCGCTGCGCACGGGCGTCCCGGTGCTCAGCACCTGGGCCACCACGACGTACTCGGCGGACGCCCCCGGCGCGGCCGTCGCGCCGTGGAAGCGGCGGATCGTCAAGGAGATCGACGAGTGGTCGGGCCGCGTGTCGGCCTGCCGGTTCCACGCCGTCACCCGCGGCGTCGCCGACGACGGCATCGCCGCGCTGCACGTCCCACCGGCGCGTGTCCGGGTGGTGGAGCGCGGCCGGGACCCGTCCCGGTTCCCGCCGGCGACCCCCGAGCGCCGGGTCGCCGGTCGCGCCCTCCTGGGGGTCGGCGACGACGACGTGGTGCTGCTGAACGTCGCCCGCCAGTTCCCGGCCAAGGGGCACGTGACGCTGATCGAGGCGTTCGACCGCGTCGCCACGGCCGACCCACGGGTGCGCCTGGTGCTCGTCGGTCCCGACGGCGCCTCGACGCCCGACGTGCAGCGCGCGCTGGCGCGCATGGTCCACCGCGACCGCGTGGACCTGCTGGGCGGCCGCGACGACGTCGCCCAGCTGCTGCCGGGCGCGGACCTCTTCGTGCTCTCGTCGCTCGTCGAGGGCGCGGCCGGCGCGGTGCTCGAGGCCATGGCGGTCGGCGTCCCGGTGGTGAGCACGCGGCTCGAGGGGCTCGTCGGCGTGCTCGAGGACGGTCGGGACGCCGTGCTGGCCACGCCCGGCGACCCCGACGACCTCGCCCGGGCCGTCGAGGCGGCGCTCGCCGATCCGGCGGCCGCCGCAGATCGTGCGGCCGTCGCCCGTCAGGAGTTCCTCGAGCGCTTCACGATCGACGCCGCCGCCGACGGGATGGCCGCCCTCTACCGCGACCTCGCCGACGGCCGGTTCTGACGTCCGGTCGCCGGTCGCGTCGGTCCGCGCTAGCGGTCGGTCGCCGGCGCGTCGTGCGCGGTCAGGTAGAAGTCCGACGTGCCCCGCAGCCGCTCGGGCGTGTCGAAGGCCTCGACCCGACCGTCGCGCAGCACGAGCAGGCGGTCGCACGACGACAGCGTGCTGAGCCGGTGCGCCACGACGACGATCGTGAGCGAGCCGTGCAGCTCCTCCAGCGTGGACTGGATCGCCCGCTCCGAGATGGCGTCGAGCGAGCTGGTCGGCTCGTCGAGCACCAGCAGCCGCGGCGATCCGGCGAGGGCCCGGGCGATCGCGACCCGCTGGCGCTGACCGCCCGACAGGCCCGAGCCGCCCGGCTCCAGCACCGAGTCCATGCCGTCGGGCAGCTCGGCGGCCACCTCGTCGAGGTGGGCGAGGTGCGCCGCGGCCCGCACCCGGTCGTCGGGGAGGTCCCGGAGGAAGCGGATGTTGTCGGCGAGCGACGCCCGGATCACCACCGGTTCCTGCGGCACGTACGCGACCTGGCCCGCCCAGGCGTCCTGCGAGAACTCCTCGATCGGCACGCCGCCGACGAGCACGCGCCCGCTCGTGGGCGGCTGCAGTCGCAGCAGGACCTGGATGAGGGTGGACTTCCCGGCCCCGGAGGGCCCGATCACGCCGATCGACTCGCCGTCGCGGATCTCGAGGTCCAGGCCGTCGAGGGCCGCCCGCCCGCTCGGGTAGGCGAAGTGGAGGTCGTGCACGGCGATCGCGGCGCCACCGGTCGCCGGGCGGTCGCCGTGGTCCGGCCGGGACGCGTCGTCGATCGCGAGCTCCTCGCGCACCTGGTCGACGTAGGTGCCGCGGTCGCTGAGCCGCTGCGTCGCCGTCACCAGCTGCTGGCCGGCCGACAGCGAGCGGAGCAGGAGCAGGACCACCGCGCCGAACGCCGCGAACTGCCCGGAGTCCCCCCTCGAGGCCAGCACGCCGAGGGCCCCGACGATGACCGCGAGCGCGAGCGACTGGTAGAGCGGCGGGGTCGCGAGCTGGAGGGCCCGTGACCGGCCGAAGGCGGCCGAGCTGGCGTCGATCCGGTCCGCGAGGCCGAGCGCGGCGCGGTCGCGCACGCCGAAGGTCTCGAGGTCGCGGCTCGCCTCCTCGAGCTCGGTCACGTCGGCGCCCAGGTCGCGGAGCCCGCCGATGTAGTGGCGGGTGCTGCGCCGCAGCGTGGTGGTGAGCGGGCGCAGCAGGACCAGCAGGAGGCCGCCGAGGACGACGATCCCGGCGGCGGCGATCGGGTTCACGACGATCGCCGAGAAGACGAACGTGAACAGGTTGAGGAGGATCGTGATGGTCCACGCGATCGTCACCGCGAACTCGGCCACCGCCTCGGCGTGGTTGGTGATCATCACCTGCAGGTCGCCCCGCGGCCGCCCGGAGCGGCGGGCGAACGACGAGCCGAGGTACGCGGTGGTCAGGCGGGTGCGGACGATCGTGAGCACCTCGGCGCCGAGGCGGGCGGAGATCGAGGCGTTGACCAGCACGCTGAGCGCCTTCGCCCCGAGCAGCGCGGCGGCGAGCGCCATCGCCCACGCCGTCGACATCTCCACGCCGAGCAGCTCGATCGACCGGTCGCCCTGCACCAGCGCGTTGGCCCCGAGCGCGATGAGCACCAGCACCCCGGCCTCGGTGATGCCCGAGAGGAACCCGCTGATGCCGACGCCCACGAGCCGGCCGCGCGACCGGGTGGGCAGGAACGGCTCGGCCCGGCGGTAGGACGCGGACAGCTGGGGGAGGCGGCGTGCCATCGTCAGAACAGCTCCACGTCGCCCAGCGCGAGGCCGAGGTCGCGCAGGCGTGGCGTGCCGGCCCGTGCCACCGGGCGCCAGGTGAGGACCGGACCGAGGCGCGGGACCGGCACGAACGACCGGGGCGTGGACGGGCCGCGGGCCGCGATCAGGTAGTCGGCGCCGGCGGCGCGGGCGGCCGCGAGGAGCGGCGCCGTGCCCGTGCGGGGGTCGGGGAGGAGGGTCTCGGCGACCGTGGCCTCGAGCGCGTCGCCCCGACGGCGGAAGCGGACGACGCAGCAGCCGTCCGACAGCCGGTCGCCGACGGGCAGCACCCGGTAGTGCAGGGGACCGAACCGGTAGCGCCACCGGAGGTGTGCGGCGTCGCGATCGGTCGCCAGGCCGCGTGGGACGCAGCGGCGCAGGAGCAGGTCCACCTCGTCGTCGTCGGCGAACGCCTCGATCGCCGGGACGCCCACGTCGACCTCCTCGGACCACTTGTCGGCGGCCGTACGGGCCCCGGCCAACCGGGGGAGCGAGCCGGCCCCGACCGGTCGGACCGCGACGGGCACTCTGCCGACCACGTTCCACCCCATCTTCAGGTAGCCCGGCCGGCTCTGGTCGTTGGGCGTGTTGAACACCGCGCCGACCCCGTCGTCGCGCAGCTCGGGGAGCGCGCCCAGCGTCAGGCGGGTGAACACGCCACGGCCCTGCGCGTCGGGGTGCGTCGCCGTGTCGACGGCGCGGACCGCCCGGAGCGGGGTGCCGTCGGGCCGGCGGAACCGCCAGCGCAGGAACACCCGTACGCCGACCGGGCGCCCGTCGTCCTCGGCGATCCACATCGGGGACGCACCGGCCGGGTTCTCGTCGTGCTTCCAGGAGAAGAACGCCTCGTCGAGGCCCCCGGCGCGCCAGCCGAGCGCGGCTCGGCAGAGCGCCACCACCTCCGGGCGATCGGCGCGCATCGCCCGGCGGACGGTGAGCTCCGCCCTGGTCGACTTCCCGCCGGTCACGGCGTGCACGGTACCGGTCCCGTCGCCCCCGCTCACGTGGCGGCTCCCCGATCGGCCGCCGGGCCCGGCGCGCCGGCGGGCGCCGGCGGGTCGACCCGCCGCCCGGCCCGGCCGCGGTACCCGTCCCCGACGCCGCGCACGGTCATCCTCAGGTGCGCGAGGCCCTGGCCACCCCCACGGACCGTCGTGCCGACCGAGCCGGCGAGCGCCCGCAGCGCCGCGAGCAGGGCACCCCGGCCGTCGCGGCGCCGGCGCAGCACGAGCACGAGGTTGCGCGTGGAGTAGTACCGGCGCCACGGGGTCTCGGGCGCGGCCGCCGGTGGCCGGCCGAGCCGTCCGTCGCGCTCGCGCCGGCGGTGGGTCGCCGGGCCGTGGGCCCACAGGTGGAAGCCCGCGTCCTGCAGGCGGAGGCCGAGCTCGAGGTCGTCGAAGCCGAAGAACAGGTCGGGGTCCGTCAGCCCGGTCGCCCGCACCGCCCCGGTCGAGTACATCGGCAGCACCCCGCCGCCCAGGTAGTCCACCTGGACCCGCTCCGCGCCGAGCTCCTCGTCGCGCGGCCGCACCGTCCGCCCGCGGCGGTCGAGCCGGGCCCCCACCTCGCCGACGGCCCCCGTCATCGGGTCGGCCGCGAGCGAGCTCGTCGCGAACTCCCGGAGGCGCTCGAGGTCCGTGGGGCCCTCCGGCGGGTCGTCGTCGTCGAGGAGGAGCACCCAGTCGCCCGGACCGAGCCGGTCCGAGACGAGCCGTGCCCCTCGTGCGAGCGCGCCGGCCGGGCCCAGGTTGTCGCCCAGCGGCACGTGCCGGACCGGGAACGGCGTCGGCACGTCGGCCAGCACGGCGGCGGTCGGCTCCGGATCCCCGTTGTCGAGCACGAGCAGCTCGTCGGGCGGCGCCGTCTGCGCCGCCAGGCCGGCGAGGGTGGCGGCGAGCTGCTGCGGCCGCCGGTACGTGACCAGCAGCCCGACGACCGCCGGTCGGCCGGTGCGCGCGGTTCCCGCCGTCTCGTGCCCCCTCGAGATCACTCGGGCCCAGGGTACCGACGCCCGCGTGCCCGGCCAGGGGGCGGTCCTCACGGTTCACCCGGGTGCGGGGCGGAGGTGTGCGGGTGGCGGCCGACCCCTACCATCGCGGGGTGGCGGTGCGGTCCCGACCGACCCTGGGGGCGAACACATCCCTGTCGGAGCTCCCGGTGCTGGGAGTCGGCTTCCTCGCGATCCTGGCCGTGCTCAGCGGGCTGGCCGTCTTCCTGAACACCGGCAGCTACGACGTCGCGATGTCGATGGTCGTGCTGCTCGTGATCGTGGTGGCGTCGATCCCGGTGCTCCGGTGGCTCGCCGACCGGGACGGCGACCCGGCCCTGTTCCGGATCACGATGGCCGGGCTCGTCACCAAGATGGCGTTCTCGCTCGTCCGCTACTGGGTCATCTTCATCGCGTACAACGGCGAGGCCGACGCCGCCCGCTACGACTCCGACGGGTGGCTCTACGCCCAGAAGGTGCGGGCGGGCAACTGGATCCCGGCCATCCGGTCGATCGACGACGTCGAGGACGCCACCCGCCGGATCATCAAGCTCACCGGGTACGCGTACACGATCATCGGCCGGTCGAAGTTCGGGGCGTTCTTCCTCTTCTCGTGGCTGGCCTTCTGGGGCGCCGTGCTCTTCCTGCGGGGCGCGAAGCGGGCGTTCCCCGAGCTCGACCACCGCCGGTTCACGTACCTCATGATGTTCTTCCCGTCCCTGCTGTTCTGGCCGTCGTCGATCGGCAAGGACGCGGTGATGATCTTCCTGCTCGGCGTCGTCTTCTACGGCGCCGGGCTGCTGCTCGGACCCAGGGCCCGCCTGATCGGCGTGCTGCCGTTCGTGGCCGGCATGGGCGGCATGGTCCTCATACGCGCCCACGTGGCCGCGATGGCCGCGCTCGCCGTCGTGGTCGCCACCGGCTTCGCCGCGCTCGGCGGGTCGAAGGCGGAGGGCGTCTCGATCCGCGGCCGGATGGTCCGGATCGTCGCGCTCGTCGTCATGGTGGGCGCGGCCTCGGTCGCGGTGACGCAGACGTCGCGGTTCTTCACCCAGGAGGCCGGGGAGGCGACGAGCACCGAGGGCGCGATGGAGCTCACGCTCGAGCGCACGATGATCGGCAAGTCGGCGTTCCAGCCGGTCCTGGTCACCACCCCGGCGCTGCTCCCGGCGGGCACGCTGTCGGTGCTCTTCCGGCCGCTGCCGTGGGAGGCCAAGAACGTCGGCAACCTGATCGCCGCGGGTGAGAGCCTGCTGCTGCTGGCGCTCGTCGCGGTGTCGGTGAAGCGGCTCCGGTACTGGCCGTCCTCCGCGTGGCGCCGCCCGATCCTGATCTTCGCCGCCGTCTACACGCTGATGTTCGTCGTCGCCTTCTCGAGCATCGGCAACGGCGGCATCCTGGCCCGACAACGGGTGCAGCTGCTGCCCTTCGTCCTGCTCGCGGTGTCGGTGCCGGCGACGAGGTGGTGGAAGCGGCCGGTCGACGAGCACGCAGACGGGTCCGACGAGGACGGCCCGGCGGCCCCGGACGACGACCCCGATGCGGACGCGGACGGGTCGTCCGGGCCGGATGTCCCCGGCGGCGGACGGGTCGGTACCATGGCGACTCGGGCGGTTCGGGGGCCGGCGAGCACACGTGCCGGTGCCCGTCGGACGATGCTCCCCGGGGGACGAAGGTGACGAAGATCCGAGCGGTGCTCAGGCGACGGTGGCCCATCGTCGCCGTCGCGCTCGTGCTCGGCGCGATCGCGGGCGCCCTGTCGACGGTGGTGGCGCCGTCGCAGACGCAGACCACCTTCAAGGCCACCGAGGTGATCGTCGCCAACCGCACGACCACCGGGGCGCAGGGCAACGTCGAGCAGGACGCCCTCAAGGTCACCCGTGGTGAGATCGCGGCGGCCGCCGCCGAGCGGCTCGGCGAGGAGGGCGACGTCAAGGAGCTGGCCGCCGACATCGAGGCCGTCCCCGACGTCGAGAGCGCCTCGATCGAGGTGTCCTCGGAGGACACCGACTCACAGCTCGCGGCCCGGCGGGTGGACGCCTTCGTGCAGGCCTTCCTCGACGTCACCAACGCGGACCTGCTCCAGGACCAGCAGGCCCGGGGCGCCGAGCTGCAGAAGACCGTCGACCAGGCCCAGGCCGCGCTCGACGCGTTCGACGAGGCCAACCCGACCGCCATCGCCCCGACCCAGTCGCCGCAGAGCCAGGCGCTCGCCGCCCAGCGGGACCAGCTGGCGGTCCAGCTCGCCGATGCGTCCTCCCAGCTCACCGACTTCCGGGTGAACGCCCAGGCCACGCTGCCGTACAGCTCGCTCGGAACCGAGGCGCCCACGCCGGTGGACAACCAGCTCGTGCCCGTGCCGAGCTCGCCGATCTTCCGGATGGGCCTGCTCGGCCTCGTGGGTGCGGTGCTCGGGCTGGGCCTGATCCTCGTGATCGAACGGCTCTCCCCGCGCATCGACACCCGCGACGAGCTCGTGGACGCCGTCGACGTCCCGATCGTCGCCGAGGTGGGCAACGTCCCGCGGAAGCGCATCCCGCGTGCGGAGGGCGCCCGCCTCCGGCTCACCGGCTCGTGGGCCGAGCCCAACCGCCGCATCCGGTCCGCGATCCAGTTCCTGCAGGCCAACCCCCGCTTCTCGGGGACGGCCGACGGCGACGGCCCGGTGCGGCCGCCGCGCGTCTTCCTCTTCACCTCGGCGTCGCCGGGCGAGGGCAAGTCCACCACGGTGGCCCTCACCGCGCTGGCCCTCGCGGAGTCGGGGACCGACACCCTCGTGGTCGGCGGCGACTTCCGCCGGCCGAGCATCGACGCGCTGCTCGGCTCCGCCACGCAGCCCGGCATCCGGGACCTCGCCCGGCTCGACGTGCACCGGCCGACGCACCCCGAGGTCGTCCACGGCACGCCGACCGCCCACCTCTGGGTGGCCCCGAGCGGTCCCGCCACCAAGGAGGTCGTCGGCCTGGCCGAGGCGGCCCGGGAGCTGATCGCCGACGCCGCCCAGCAGGGTGGGACGGTCCTGGTCGACTCGTGCCCGGTGGAGGCCGCGAACGACGCGATCGACCTGCTGCCCGTCGTCGACGAGGTGATCCTCATCGTGCGGTCCGGGCGGACCGCCCGCTCGACCCTCGAGAACACGATCGAGCTGCTGCGCCAGCACAACGCCCACCTGATGGGCGTGGTGCTCATCGGCACGCCGGGGCTCGGCAAGGTGCAGGACTACTTCGAGGGCTACTACGGCCCGCCCGACGACCTCCGGGGCCTGCCCGCGGCGCCGGCGCCGCTCGCCGCCGCGCCGGCCGTGGCCGCCCCCGCTCCTGCGGCGACGCCGCACGCCGCGCCGGTCCCGCCGCCGCACGCGCCGGCCGCACCGCCCCCGGCGGCGCCCCCGGCTCCGGGGCCGCCCGCGGCCCCCGTCGCGCCGCCGAACGGCGTCCCGGTCAACGGGAACGGCAGCGGGCTGCCGACCCCCAACGGCACGAACGGCGTCGCGCCGGGGGTGCCCACGGGGGTGCCCACGCCCCCGCCGTTCGGCACCGGGCCCGGGCCCGGCCCGCAGGGCTGAGCGCCGCGCCGACGCCCGGCAGGCGGACCGCCCGCAGCTTTGGCCCCGTTCGAGGGCTCTGAGTAGTCTCCCAGCCTGATGGCGAACCCGCTCAGCGACTTCCTTCGCAGCTTCCTCACCGTCGGACTCTTCGCCGCTCTCGGCATCGTCCTCTTCGCCCTGCTCGTCGGCATCAGCGCGCTGCTGCGCCCGGACCGGAAGCAGGCGCAGAAGTACATCGCGTACGAGTCCGGTGCGGATCCGGTCGGCGACATGTGGTCCCAGAGCCAGGTCCGGTACTACATCTTCGCCCTGCTGTTCGTGATGTTCGACGTCGAGGCGGTCTTCATCTTCCCCTGGGCCACGAACCTGGAGTGGTTCGGGGTGTTCGGCCTCGTCGAGATGTTCATCTTCATCTTCATCCTCGTCCTCGGCCTGGTGTACGCCTGGCGCAAGGGGGTGCTGAAGTGGGCCTAGGACTCGTCGAGAGCGGCAAGGTGCCCAAGCCGCTCACCAAGCTCCTGAACCTGTCCCGCAGCTACTCGATGTGGGTGTACCAGTGGGGTCTCGCCTGCTGCGCCATCGAGATGGGCGCCGCCTTCGCCTCGCCCCGCTACGACGTGATGCGCCTCGGCGTCATCCCGCTGCCGGCCGGGCCCCGCCAGACCGACCTCGTCGTCATCTCCGGCACCGTCACCGACAAGATGGCGCCGTCGGTCCTGCGCCTCTACGAGCAGATGCCGGACCCGAAGTACGTCATCTCCATGGGCAGCTGCGCGAACTGCGGCGGTCCGTACTGGGACAGCTACTCCGTCACGAAGGGCGTGGACCAGATCCTGCCCGTCGACGTGTACGTGCCCGGCTGCCCGCCCCGGCCCGAGGCCCTCCTCGAGGGTGTGGTGCTCCTGCAGCAGCGCATCAAGGACGAGGACATGGCCGAGCGCTGGACCGGCGAGTCGGTCGGGGTGGAGTGAGCGATGGCTGACGACACCGCCACCGCGCCCGCGCCCGACGACGGCGGCTCCGAGGAGCAGGTCGAGGAGGTCGTCGAGACCGACGAGCAGCGCGAGGAGCTGCTCGGCCGCTTCTCCGGCGTGCTCGGCGACGCCATCGTCGACTCGCTGATCGAGCCCGGTGTCGACCTCACGATCCGGGTCCGGACCGACGCCTGGCGGGCTGCGGCCGACGTGGCCCGGAACCACCTGGGCGCCAAGTACTTCTGCTTCGTCTCCGCGATCGACTGGCTCCCGTCGCCGTACGGCCGCTCGATGGACTCCGACGTCGACACCGTGCTCGCCGCCCAGACGGGCGACGTGCCCGAGCCGGCGTCGGCCGAGATCGTCCGGGGCACCACCGGTGGCGAGACCCGCTTCCAGGTGTTCGGCCGGCTCGCCCACGTCGGCGGCGAGGGCGAGTTCTGGGGCGTCACGCTGAAGGCCGACGTGCCCGACGAGCTCGTGATCGACTCCTGGGTGCCGATCTTCGCCGGCGCCGACTGGCACGAGCGGGAGACCTGGGAGATGTTCGGCATCACGTTCGTCGGCCACCCCGGCCTGCGCCACATCTACCTGCCGGGCGACTTCGAGGGGAACCCCCTGCGCAAGGACTACCCGCTGATCTCGCGCATGGTGAAGCCGTGGCCCGGCATCGTCGACGTCGAGCCCATGCCCACTGACGAGGCCGCCGACGGCGCCGATGCCGACGGCCCCTCCGCCGGCGAGACCGAGGGAGGCGAGGCCTGATGACCGCCGTCACCGATCGCCGTCAGCTCCAGCAGATCGCCGCCCGGGCCGCGGACGCCCGCGTCAACGTGGAGCTCGAGACCGAGGGCATGACCCTCAATATCGGGCCGCAGCACCCGGCGACCCACGGCACGCTGCGCATCGTCGCCCGCCTCGACGGCGAGCAGGTCGTCGCGGCCGAGCCGGTCGCCGGCTACATGCACCGCGGCTACGAGAAGCTGACCGAGGTCCGGACCTACGCCCAGTGCACGGCGCTGGTGAACCGGATCGACTGGCTGGGCAGCTTCGCCAACGAGGTGCCGTTCATCCTGGCCGCCGAGCGGCTGATGGACGTCGAGGCCCCGCCCCGGGCGACCTACATCCGCACGATCCTCTTCGAGATGAGCCGGATCGCGCACCTGATCCTGTTCCTCGGCGACATGGGCGTGCAGCTCGGCGCGGTCACCCCGGTGTTCTTCGCCTTCCGCGACCGCGAGTTCGTCCTCGACCAGATCGAGCGCGTCACCGGCGGCCGGTTCCACCCGAACTTCGACCGCATCGGCGGCCTCAAGGACGACCTGCCCAAGGGCTGGCTCGAGGACACGAAGTCGATCATGGACAAGGTCCGCGGCTTCTGCGACGAGATGGAGGACCTCCTCATGGGGTCCGAGATCTTCGAGGAACGCACCCGGGGCATCGGCGTGATCCCCGCGGACGTCGGCCTCCAGTACGGCCTGTCCGGCGCCAACATCCGCGCCTCGGGCGTCGACTGGGACCTGCGCCGCGACAACTGCGTCGGCCTGGCCTACCCGGACCTCGACTGGAAGGTCTGGACCCACCCCGACGGCGACTCGTTCGCCCGCTTCTGGGTGCGCCTCCAGGAGGTCCGCGAGTCCTCCAAGATGATCGACCAGCTCTGCGACGGGCTGCCCAGCGGCCCGATCATGAGCAAGGTCCCCCGCATCATCAAGGTGCCGGCGGGCGAGGCCTGGGTCTCGACCGACAACCCGCTCGGCGAGATGGGCTACTACATCGTGAGCCAGGGCGACCTCACCCCGTTCCGGGTGAAGATCCGCTCGGCGAGCTTCAACAACGTGTCGATCACGCCCTGGCTGCTCCGCGGCGTCTACGTGCCCGACATCGTGACGATCCTGGCGTCCCTCTACTTCATCCTGGGGGACATCGACCGATGACCGGCGTCCTCTCCGCCATCGAGCTCGCGTACTGGCAGCAGACCGCCATCCGACTGGTCGCCGGCCTCGTCGCCGTCCTGCTGCTGACCGGTGGCGTCGTCTACCTGTACCTCTTCAAGTTCGTGTCGTTCATGCAGAGCCGGCTCGGCCCGATGGAGGCCGGCCCGTACGGCTCGCTGCAGCTGCTCGCCGAGGTCGGCAAGTGGCTGCAGAAGGAGGACATCTCCACCTCCGAGTCCGACAAGTTCATCTTCGGGCTCGCCCCGGCGGTCGTCCTCGTCTCGACGTTCCTGATGTTCGTCGTCATCCCCGCCGGGCCGAACGCCGTGATGGCCGACCTCGGGACCGGCATCTACTACGTGCTGGCGATCTCGTCGCTGTCCGTGATCGGCATCCTCATGGCGGGCTGGGCGTCGGCCAACAAGTACGCCCTGATGGGCGCGCTCCGGGCCGGCGGCCAGCTGATCGCCTACGAGCTGCCGCTGGTGCTCGGCGTCATCGGCGTCGTCATCCAGGCCGGCAGCCTGAACCTGCAGCAGATCGTCTACGCCCAGTCCGAGGGCCAGATCTTCGGCTGGGGCGGGATCGGCAGCCCGTACATCCTCACGCAGTTCGTCGCCTTCGCGATCTTCATGATCGCCGTCCAGGCCGAGCTCACGCAGACCCCGTTCGACATGCCGATCGCCGAGTCCGAGCTCGTCGCCGGCTACCAGGTCGAGTACTCCGGGATCCGCTTCCTCGTCTACTTCATCGCCGAGTTCGCGACGGCCGTCGGCTTCGCGGCGATCGCGTCGACGCTGTTCCTCGGCGGCTGGGCCCTCCCGGCCGAGTGGGGCATCTCCGACACCGCCATGCACGTGATCGGCCCGATCAACGTGTCGCTCAAGGCGGTCCTCCTCGTCGGCGTCGTGTTCTGGGTGCGCTTCAGCTTCCCCCGCTTCCGCGAGGACCAGCTGCAGCGCCTCGCCTGGAAGGTCCTGATCCCGCTGGCGCTGGCCAACATCGTGGTGACGGCGATCCTGAAGGTGGTGTTCTGATGCCCAAGCCGCAGAAGCCGCAGGTCCCCGGTGTGCTCAAGGGCCTCGGCGTCACGCTGCGCACGGCCAAGGAGACGATCTTCCCCGACGGCATGCTCAAGCCGCCGTCCCCGTCCAAGGGCGCGGCCACCGTGCAGTACCCGCGGGAGAAGGAGACGCCGGCCCCCCGGGCGCGCGGCGTGATCGCCCTCAAGGAGGACAACTGCACGGCGTGCATGCTGTGCGCCCGCGAGTGCCCCGACTGGTGCATCTACATCGAGGCGCACAAGACGCTGGCCCCGCCACGCCGCGAGGGCGGCAAGCCGCGCTCGGTCAACGCCCTCGACCGCTTCGACATCGACTTCGCGCTCTGCATGTACTGCGGGATCTGCGTCGAGGTCTGCCCGTTCGAGGCGCTGTTCTGGAGCCCGGAGTACGAGTACTCCGAGGTCCACATCGCCGACCTCCTCCACGACAAGACCCGGCTGGGCCAGTGGATGGAGACCGTGCCCGACTTCGAGGCGTACGAGTCGGGCTCGGAGGTCAAGGTCAAGAAGGTGCCCCGATGAGCGAGCGCAGCGAGCGAGTGCAGCGGCGCGAGGGACGAGCCCGCTGTGGATGGGGTCCGGGGGCGCAGCCCCTGGTGGCGAGCATGAGCGAGCGCAGCGAGCGAGTGCAGCGGCGCGAGGGACGAGCCCGCTGTGGATGGGGTCCGGGGGCGCAGCCCCTGGTGGCGAGCGTGAGCGAGCGCAGCGAGCGAGTGCAGCGGCGCGAGGGACGAGCCCGCTGTGGATGGGGTCCGGGGGCGCAGCCCTCGGTGGTGGGACGATGAGCGGTGCCGTCGCGTCGTTGCTCGCTGCCACGGCGCCCACGTTCGACACGCCGGCCAACGTCGCGTTCTCCGTGCTGGCGGTGGTGATGGTCATCGCCGCGGTGCGCGTCGTCACGACGAAGAACATCGTGCACGCCGCGCTCTGGCTGATCATCGTCCTCGGCGGCAACGGCATCATCTACCTGCTGCTGCAGGCCGAGTTCGTCGCCATGACGCAGTTCCTCGTCTACCTGGGCGCGATCGTCGTGCTCTTCCTGTTCGGGATCATGCTGACCCGCGCCCCGCTCGGCCGCTCCGAGGACCTCGACAACGACCAGCGGTGGATGGGCATCGCCGTCTCGCTGATCCTGCTCGTCGTCATCGGCTACTCGCTGATCAAGACCTACACCACCGACGAGCTCGACTTCCGAGCGGTGCAGAGCCCGGGGACGAACGCCGCGACCCAGGACCTGGCGGCGGCGATCTTCACGGACTACCTCGTCCCGTTCGAGGTCGTGTCGGTGCTCCTGCTCGCGGCCCTCATCGGGGCGATCGTCCTGGCCAGGCGGGACTGACATGCTGCTGAACCAGTTCCTCCTCCTCGCCGCCGCGCTCTTCTGCATCGGCGTCTACGGCGTCATCGTCCGCAAGAACGGCGTGCTCGTCCTGATGTCGATCGAGCTGATCCTGAACGCCGTGAACATCAACCTGATCGCGTTCAGCACCTTCTGGGGGCTGGGCGGGCAGGTGTTCGCCCTGTTCGTGATCGCCGTCGCCGCCGCCGAGGTGGGCGTGGGCCTGGCGATCGTGCTCCTCATCTACCGGAACAAGCGCTCCATCGACATCGACGAGCTCGACGAGTTGAAGGGCTGACGCAGCGCACATGTGGTTCTTCACGCACGTCTGGATCGTCCCGGCCCTGATGGCCCTGTCGTTCCTGCTGATCCTGCTCTTCGGCAAGAAGATGCCGAAGAAGGGTGCCGAGATCGGCATCTTCATGGTGGCGATCTGCCTCCTGTTCGCCCTCGCCACCGCGTGGAACTGGGCGACCTGGAACCACGACGCCCCCGAGGTCTCGCCCGACGCGACCGAGGCGCAGGCCCTCGCCACCGAGGCCGGCGCGCTGTCGAACGTGCCGTCGGAGTGCTCGAAGCTCGCGGCCGAGGCGCGCGAGCACGGCGGCGGGGCCGAGGACGCCGAGGGCGCCGACACCGGGTCCGGCTCGCACGGCGAGGAGGGCGCGGCCGCGACCGGCACCGGCACGGGCGAGACGGCGGCCCCTGCGACCGCAGCGGCCGGCGGCGAGGAGGAGTCCGAGGCGATCACGCGCCCCGTCGTGCGCTGCGCCACCTGGATCGACTCCGCCAACTCGTCGATCACGTGGGGCACCCAGATCGACGGCCTCTCCGTGATGATGCTCGTCGTCGTCACGCTGATCTCGCTCCTGGTGCACGTCTTCTCGACCGACTACGTGCACGGCGACCGGCGCTACACCCACTACTTCGCCTTCCTGTCGCTCTTCACCGCCTCGATGCTGTTCTTCGTGCTCTCGCAGAGCACGCTGCAGATGATCGTGGGCTGGGAGCTGGTCGGCGTCTGCTCGTTCGCGCTGATCGGGCACTGGTGGGAGGAGAAGCCGAACTCCGACGCCGCGCTCAAGGCCTTCCTCACCAACCGCGTGGGCGACATCGGCCTGCTGATCGGCATGATCATCCTGTTCTTCGCCGCCGACCGGTCGTTCTCGATCATGGACATCACGATCGCGGCGAACGAGGGCGGGATCGGCCACACGACGCTGCTCATCGCCTCGCTCTGCCTGATCGCCGCGGTGATGTCGAAGTCGGGCCAGTTCATCCTCCACACCTGGCTGCCCGACGCCATGGCCGGCCCCACGCCGGTGTCCGCGCTGATCCACGCCGCCACCATGGTCGTGGCCGGCATCTTCATGGTCGCCCGGCTCTACCCGGTGTTCTTCGAGGGCCTGGCCATCGGCGGGTCGTCGATCAATGCCCTGGCCGTGGTCGGTGCGGTCACCGCCCTCTTCGGAGCGCTCCTGGCGTTCGTCCAGAAGGACATCAAGAAGGTGCTCGCCTACTCGACGGTGAGCCAGCTCGGCTTCATGGTCTGCTCGCTCGGCGTCGGGGCCTGGACGGCGGCCATGTTCCACCTCTTCACGCACGCCTTCTTCAAGGCCTGCCTGTTCCTCGGCGCCGGCTCGCTGAGCCATGCGTGCCACCACAGCTTCAACATGGTCGACGACATGGGCGGTCTGAAGAAGGTCATGCCCAAGACGTTCTGGACCTACGTGATCGCGACCGGCGCGCTGGCGGGCTTCTTCCCGCTGTCGGGCTTCTGGTCCAAGGACGAGATCCTCGCCGGCACCGGTTCGTTCCCGGGCACCGAGGGCGCGAACGGCACGTACCACCTGATGCTGGTCATGCTCCTGCTCGCGGCGTTCTGCACCGCCGCCTACATGACCCGCACCATCTGGTACGCCTTCTTCGGCGAGTTCCGCGGCCACGGCCACCCGCACGAATCGGGCCCGCGCATCACGGTGCCGCTGATCATCCTCGCCACGCTCGGCGCCATCGCCGGTGTCGCCAACCTGCCGTGGGACGTGCCGATCATCGGCGCCCACGCCTTCGAGCACTTCGTCGAGCCGGTCGGCCTCTACTTCCCGAGCATCTCCCACGCCGAGTTCCACCCGGTGCTGGCGGTGACCTCGTTCGGCGTGGCCTGCCTCGGCATCGCCCTCGCCTACCTCTACTTCTGGAAGGGCGCGTTCGCCGGCCTCCACGGACTGTCCGAGCGCAACCGGCTCGCGGCCTGGGGCAAGAACGTGCTCGTCAACAAGTACTACTTCGACTGGCTGTACACGACGGTCATCACCGGCTTCGTGAAGGGCCCGCTGGCCCGGGCCTCGAACTGGGTCAACCAGCACGTGATCGACGGCATCGTCAACGGCATCGGCAAGGGCGCCGCAGGCGGCGGTCGGTGGGTCTACGACAACGTCGACCAGACGGTGGTCGACGGCGCGGTCAAGGGCGTCGGCGCCGCCTCCGGCGGCTCCGGTGGAGCCCTGCGGCGCATCACCAGCGGTCACATCCAGCAGTACGCAGCCCTGTTCTTCGCGGCTGCCGCAGTCCTGGCCGGCATCTTCGTCGTGCTCATCGGCTGATCGAGTAGGGAGAACCACTTCCGATGAAAGAGTTCCTGAACGACTGGGGTCTGATCCTCGTCACGTTCCTGCCGCTGGTGGGCGTGGCGGTGATGCTCTGCGTCCCCGGCAAGGACGAGGGCACGCACAAGCTGCTGGCACTGATCACCACGCTGGCCACGGCGTTCGTGGGCATCCTGCTGATGGTCAACTTCGACTACGACAAGGCCGGCGTCCTGCAGTTCCGGGTGGACCACAGCTGGATCGACCAGATCAACAGCCGGTTCATCATGGGCCTGGACGGGCTCTCCCTCCCGCTCCTCGCCCTGACGCTGCTGATCGTCCCGCTGGTCGTGATCTACAGCTGGAACCACATCCCGGATCCGGGCAACCCCAAGGCCTTCATGATCCTGATGCTCATCCTCGAGACGGGCATGATCGGATCGTTCCTGGCCGAGGACCTCATCCTCTTCTTCGTGTTCTTCGAGGTCGTGCTGCTGCCGATGTACTTCATGATCGGCGTCTGGGGCGGCCCGGAGCGCAAGTACGCGTCGATCAAGTTCTTCATCTACACGCTGCTGGGCTCGGCCCTGATGATCGTCAGCTTCGTGGCCGTCTACTTCCTCGTGAAGAACCCGGCCACCGGTGAGGCGATCAAGACCTTCTCGATCCCCGAGCTGCGGGCGGCCGGCGGCGAGGGCGTCGCCCGCTCCGCCCAGGTGATCCTGTTCGCCGGCATGTTCATGGGCTTCGGCATCAAGGTGCCGATGTTCCCGTTCCACACCTGGCTGCCCGACGCCCACACCCAGGCGCCGACGCAGGGCTCGGTGATCCTGGCCGCGGTGCTCCTGAAGCTCGGCACCTACGGGTTCCTGCGGATCGCCATCCCGATCCTCCCCGACGGCGCCCGCCAGTGGGCCCCGGCGATCGGCATCCTCGCCGTGATCGGCATCATCTACGGCGCCCTCTGCTGCCTGGCGCAGACGGACATGAAGCGCCTGATCGCCTTCTCGTCGGTCAGCCACATGGGCTTCACGATGCTGGCGATCGCCACGATGACCACCTACGGCTTCAACGCCGCGGTCTTCGGCATGGTCGCCCACGGCCTCATCACCGGCATGCTCTTCTTCATCGCCGGCTCCGTGAAGGAGCGCTACCACACGCTCGAGATCAAGCGGCTCGGCGGCCTCCTCATCTCGGCCCCGAAGATGGGCTGGATCCTCGGCCTCTGCACCATGGCGTCGCTCGGCCTCCCCGGCCTGGCCGGCTTCTGGGGCGAGTTCCCCGCGATCCTCAGCGCCTACGAGCCCGCCGCCGGCCTGAACGTCGCGCTGTTCCGCACGCTGATGGTGCTGGCCGCGCTCGGCACGGTGCTCGCCGCCGGCTACCTCCTCTGGCTGTACCAGCGCACGGCGTTCGGCACGCCCAAGGAGGAGTTCGCGAACGACCCGCACATCCACGACGTCGAGACGCCCGAGTGGATCGCGTGGACGCCGCTCGTCATCCTCATCGTCGTGCTGGGCTTCGTGCCCGCCATCATCTTCAACGTGAGCGAGCCCGCGGTGAGCCTCATCGCCCGGACGGTCGGGGGCTGATCGACCGTGTCGCTCGCCGCCCAGCTCGTCGCCCAGGCCGGGTCGTCGGGGTCCTTCCGGGGACCGACGATCGACTACCACGCGCTCGCGCCCGAGATCATCCTCAGCGCGACGGTGGTCGTGCTGGTCCTGCTCGACTCGATCAAGCTGGACCGGGCCAAGGCCTACATGCCGGTGGTGACCAACCTCGGGCTCCTCGGCGCGCTGATCCCGCTGCTCACGCTCGCCTACGACGGCACCGAACGCGTCCTGTTCGACGGCTCCTACGTCGTCGGGCCCCTGGCGCTGCTGCTCAAGGCGATGTTCATCGTCTCGGCCTACGTGGTGGTCCTGCTGTCCACCAACTACGTCGCCGAGGGCGACTACTGGGAGAGCGAGTACTACACGCTGCTCGTGAGCGCCGTGCTGGGCATGGTCGTCATGGCGTCGAGCCGCGACCTCATCGGCATCTTCGTGGCGCTCGAGCTGCTCTCGATCCCGGCCTACATGCTGGCGTCCTGGCGCAAGGGCGACGTCCGCTCCAACGAGGCGGGCATGAAGTACTACCTGATGGGCGTGTTCGCCTCGGCGGTGCTGCTCTACGGCATGTCGCTGGTGTACGGGCTCGGCGGGTCGACCCAGCTCGACGAGATCGGCCGGCAGATCGCGAGGGCCCCGTCCGAGGGCGTCCCGGTGATCACGCTGGCGCTGCTGTTCGTGGTGTTCGGCTTCGCCTTCAAGGTCTCGGCCGTGCCGTTCCACGTGTGGGCGCCCGACACCTACGAGGGTGCGCCCACCCCGGTGACCGCGTTCCTCGCCGTCGCCTCCAAGGCGGCCGGCTTCGTGGCGCTGATCAACATCGTCTTCTTCGCCTTCCTGCCGAGGTCCGACGTCATCGAGCCGCTGTTCTTCGTGCTGTCGGTCGCCTCCATGACCGTGGGCAACCTCGTGGCGCTGCGGCAGACCAACGTGGTCCGCATGCTGGCCTACTCGGGCATCGCCCAGGCCGGCTTCATGCTGGCGCCCTTCGTGGTGGCGGGCAGCGAGGGCGTGGCCGCCATGCAGGCGATCGTCATCTACCTGGTGATCTACGCGGCCATGAACCTCGGTGCCTTCGCCGTGATCGTCGCCATCGCCCGCAAGACCCGCTCCGCCGAGCTGAAGGATCTGCGGGGCCTGGTCCACACGATGCCGGGCATGGCCTGGTGCATGGTCCTGTTCCTGGCGTCGTTGATCGGCATCCCGCCGCTCGGCGGCTGGTACGCCAAGTTCAGCGTGTTCAAGGTGCTCATCGGCGCCGACACCGGCCTCGGCTGGGCGACCGCGATCATCATGGCGCTGAACACGGCGATCGCCGCCTACTACTACCTGAACGTCGCCCGGACGATGATCTTCGACGACGCCCCCGACGGCGACACCACCCCGGCGCCGCGCACGCCGGCGGCGCTCACCGCCGCGGTGGGCATCACGCTCGTGGTCACCTTCGCCTTCGGCGTGCTGCCGGGCCTGCTCACCGACGTCACCAGCTACGGCCCGCTCGCGGTCGGTCGCTGAGCCCGACCGGGTCCCATCCGAGGACGGGGCCCGAGCGTGTCCGAGGGGGGAGCGGCGGAGGCGCTGGCGGAGCGGATCGCCCGGCAGGGCTCCGTCCGGTTCGACGAGTTCGTGACGGCTGCGCTGTACGACCCCGACGGCGGCTTCTTCTCCCGCCTCGGTGACGGCGGTCGGGGCCGGGCCGGACGGGCCGGCGGCGACTTCATCACCAGCCCCGAGGTCGGTCCGCTCTTCGGGGCGGTGCTGGCCCGCCACCTCGACGCGAGATGGGAGGATCTCGGCCGTCCCGACCCCTTCGTGGTGGTCGAGGCGGGCGCCGGGCGCGGCGCGCTCGCCATCTCGGTGCTGGCGGCGGCGCCGGCCTGCGCGCCGGCGCTGCGGTACGTCCTCGTCGAGCGCTCCGCCGTCCTGCGCCGGGCGCAGGCCGAGCACCTCGCGCTGTCGCACCCGTTCGAGGTGCTCGGGCCGCCCGGCGACGCGGACGAGGGCGTCCCCTCGCCCGTCGCGGGCTCGGGTCCGCTGGTGTGCTCGCTGCCCGACCTGCCCGCAGAGGCGGTCGACGGGGTCGTCGTCGCGAACGAGCTCCTGGACAACGTGCCGTTCCGCCTCTTCGAGCGCGCCCCGGTCGGCGACGAGGGCGACGGGTGGCTCGAGGTCCGGGTCACCGTTGATGCCGGTCGGTTCGTCGAGCTCGCCGTGCCGGCCGACCCCGACGTGGCCGAGCGCCTCGAGGCGCTCGCCCCCGACGCCCGGCCCGGTGCCCGCGTGCCGCTGCAGGACGCCGCGGCGGCCTGGCTGCGGGCTGCGCTGGCGGTCCTGCGGACCGGGTCGGTGCTGCTCTTCGACTACGCCGCCACGACGACGGCGTCGCTCGCGGACCGGCCGGTGGAGGAGTGGCTGCGGACCTACCGGGACCACGACCGCGGGACCGCGCCGCTCGACCGGCCCGGCTCCCAGGACGTCACGGTCGAGGTCGCCGTCGACCAGCTCGCGGCCGTGGCGGCGCCCGACGACGACCGCTCGCAGGACGAGTGGCTGCGACGGTGGGGCATCCAGGGGATGGTCGAGGAGGGCCGGCGCCTGTGGGAGGAGCGGGCGGGCGTCGGCGACCTGGCCGCGCTCCGCGCCCGCAGCCGGGCGGTCGAGGCCGAGGCGCTCTGCGATCCGACCGGGCTCGGTGCGTTCCGCGCCCTCGAGTGGCGGGTCCCGCCGGCGCGCTGACCGACCTCGCGCCGACCCCGACTCGTCGGAGGTGCGGCGCCCGGGCGGGGATACAGTCCGGCGCGGACGTCACAGCACAGGGGGACCGATGGACGACGCGGAGTCGACGAGCGAGGGCGCGACGATCGAGGACTACTACCGGGAGGACCGGACGTTCCCGCCGTCGCCGGAGTTCGTGGCGACGGCGGTGGTCTCGGACCCGGGGATCTACGAGCGGGCCGAGGCCGATCCGGAGGCCTTCTGGGCGGAGCAGGCCCGGGCGCTGCTCACGTGGGAGCAGGACTTCCACACGCCGCTCGAGTGGGAGCTCCCGTTCGCGAAGTGGTTCGTGGGCGGCCGGCTGAACGTGGCCGTCAACTGCGTCGATCGCCACGTCGCCGCAGGGCTCGGCGACCGGGTGGCGATCCACTGGGAGGGCGAGCCGGGCGACACCCGGACGATCACCTACTCGGACCTGCTGCGCGACGTCTCGAGGTTCGCGAACGGGCTGCGCGAGCTGGGCGTCGAGGCCGGCGACCGCATCTGCATCTACCTGCCGATGATCCCCGAGGCGGTCATCGCCATGCTGGCGTGCGCCCGCCTGGGGGCGGCCCACTCGGTGGTGTTCGGGGGGTTCAGCCCCGACTCGCTCATCGACCGGATCACCGACGCCGGCGCGACCGTCGTGATCACCGCCGACGCCGGCTACCGCCGTGGCGCGCCGTTCCAGCTCAAGCCCAACGTCGACGTGGCGGTCGCGGCGTGCCCGACGGTGCAGTCGGTGGTCGTCGTCGACCGCTGCGGCACCGACGTCGACATGCTCGACGGTCGCGACCACTGGTGGGACGACCTGGTGGGCCGGCAGTCCGACACCCACCGGCCCGAGGCGTTCGACGCCGAGCAGCTGCTGTTCCTGCTCTACACCTCGGGGACCACCGCCCGGCCGAAGGGGATCATGCACACCTCGGGCGGCTACCTGGCGCAGGTGGCGTGGACCCACCGGGCGGTCTTCGACCTGCATGCCGAGACCGACGTGTACTGGTGCGCGGCCGACGTCGGCTGGGTGACCGGCCACAGCTACATCGTCTACGGGCCGCTCGCCAACGGCGCGACGACGGTCATGTACGAGGGCACGCCCGACACGCCCCGCGAGGAGCTCCGCGGCGACGGCGGCCCGGCCGGGTGGGACAAGGACCGGTTGTGGGACATCGTCGAGCGCTACGGGGTGACCCAGCTCTACACGGCGCCGACGGCGATCCGGACGTTCATGAAGTGGGGGGCGGAGTGGCCCGAGCGCCACGACCTGTCGTCGCTGCGCGTGCTCGGCACCGTCGGCGAGCCGATCAACCCCGAGGCGTGGATGTGGTACCACCGCCACATCGGCTCTGAGCGCTGCCCGATCGTCGACACGTGGTGGCAGACCGAGACGGGCGGCCACATGATCACCCCGCTGCCGGCGATCACGGCCACCAAGCCGGGCTCGGCCTGCCATCCCCTGCCGGGCATCGGCGCCGAGCTGGTCGATGACGACGGCGACGTGGTCGAGCGGGGCGGCGGCTACCTGACGCTGACCCGGCCGTGGCCGTCGATGCTGCGCGGGATCTGGGGCGATCCGCAGCGCTACGCCGAGACGTACTGGTCCCGGTTCGAGGGCCGCTACTTCGCGGGCGACGGGGCCAAGGTCGACGACGACGGCTACCTGTGGGTGCTGGGCCGGGTCGACGACGTGATGAACATCTCCGGGCACCGGATCTCGACCGCCGAGGTCGAGTCCGCGCTGGTCGACCACCCGGCGGTGGCCGAGGCCGCGGTCGTGGGCGCCACCGACCCCACGACGGGGCAGGCCATCGTCGGCTACGTGATCCTGCGCGGCTCCTTCGAGGCGTCCGACGAGCTGCGCGAGGAGATCCGCCAGCACGTGGCCGTGAAGCTCGGCGCCATCGCCCGCCCGAAGGCGGTGATCCTGGTCGCCGACCTCCCGAAGACCCGCTCGGGCAAGATCATGCGCCGCCTGCTGCGCGACGTCGTCGAGGGACGCGAGCTCGGCGACACCACCACGCTGGCCGACGCCAACGTGGTCGAGGCCATCCGCGAGGGCGCCGCCGCCTCCACCGAGGACTGACCGGCCCCATCCCGCCCGCCCCCGGCCGCCCCCATCCCAACTGGCTGTCGTTCTGCCGGCCAGGGCCGGCAGAACGACAGCCAGTTCGTGGGGGACCGGGGAGTTCGTGGGGAGCCGGGGTCGCGGAGCGAGGGCGTAACCTGCCCGCCGTGCCGACCTGGGACCCGCAGCTCAGCAACTGGCTCTGGCGCACCGAGCCGCTGGACCCCGCCACGTCGGTGGTGTTCGACATGGACGGGGTGCTGTCCGACGCCAGCCGGCGCCAGCACTACATCGAGTACCCCATGCGCGACTGGGAGGCCTTCTTCCACGCCTGCGGGGACGACGAGCTGATCGCCGAGGTCGCCCGCCTGCTCGACGTGATCGACGACGACCTCCAGATCGTGCTCCTCACCGCCCGCCCGATCCGGGTGCAGCCGCAGACCCTCGCCTGGCTCGAGCGGTACGAGCTCCGCTGGGACGTGCTGATCATGCGGGAGTACGGCGACTACATGGCCGCCCGGCACTTCAAGCAGCGGACGGTCTACGAGCTGCGCGAGCGGGGCCACGACCTCCAGCTCGCCTTCGAGGACGACCCCCGGAACGTGGCCATGTTCCACGGCGAGGGCGTGCCCTGCATCTACATCCACTCGGGCTACTACAACTGACCCTCCCCGCCACTGAGCGGGGGTTCAGACCGGTCGGTCGGTCCGGAGCGCACCGCTCTACGCTGCAACCCGTGCGGAACAACCTCAAGACGGCGGCGCTGCTCGCGGGCCTCGGAGCGCTCTGCATGTTCATCGGGTCGTTCTGGGGCCGTGGCGGCGTCGTCATCGGCCTGCTGATCGGCCTCGCCATGTGCGGCGGCTCGTACTGGTTCTCCGACCGGCTGGCGATCCGCTCGGCGCAGGCCGTCGAGGTCAGCCCCGACCAGATGCCGCAGTACCACGCGATCGTCACGGACCTCGCCCAGCGCGCCGGCATCCCCCAGCCCCGCCTCTACGTGTCGCCCAACCCGCAGCCGAACGCCTTCGCCACCGGCCGCAACCCCGACAACGCCGCGGTGTGCGTGACCCAGGGCCTGCTGCAGATCCTCGACTGGGAGGAGATCCAGGGCGTCCTGGCCCACGAGCTCTCCCACGTCCGCAACCGGGACATCCTCATCGGGTCGGTCGCGGCGGCGGTGGCGATGGGCATCACGTTCGTGGCCCACATGGCCCAGTTCGCCATGATCTTCGGCGGCGGCCGCTCCGACGAGCGCAGCAACCCGTTCGGGGCGCTCCTCATGGTGATCCTCGCCCCGATCGCCGCCGCCCTGATCCAGATGGCGATCAGCCGGAGCCGGGAGTACGAGGCCGATGCGTCGGCGGCGCGGATGCTCGGCACCGGCGAGCCGCTGGCCCGGGCGCTCGAGAAGCTCGAGGCCGGCGCCGAGCGGGTGCCGGTGGCGGTGAACCCGGCGGAGGCCTCGGCCTACATCGTGAACCCGCTGCGGGGCCGCAACGCCTCGGGCCTGTTCATGACGCACCCGCCGGTCGCCGAGCGCATCGCCCGGCTCCGCAGCGGCGCCTGGGTCTGAGCCCGGGCCCGGCGGTCCGCTCGGTCGGTCGCCGCGGCGCCCTGGCCCCCGCTCCGCTCAGTCGCGGAAGTTGCCGAACTGGAGCGGGATCTCGAAGTCGTGCTCCTTGCAGGCGTTGATCACCGCCTGCAGGTCGTCGCGCTTCTTGCCGGTCACGCGGACCTGCTCGCTCTGGGTCTGGGACTGGACGCCCTTGAGGCCGAGGCCCTTGATGAACTTGTTGAGGTCCTTCGCCCGGTCGGAGTTGATGCCGGCGACGAGCGTGACGACCTGGCGGACCGTGGCGCCCGAGGCCTGCTCGACCTTGCCGTAGGACAGCGCCTTCATCGAGATGCCCCGCTTGACGAACTTCTCCTCGAGCACCTGGCGCAGGGCGGCCAGCCGGTCCTCGGTCGAGGAGCGGAGGGTGATCGTCTCCTCGGCGAGCTCGAGCGACGAGTCGGTGTTCTTGAAGTCGAAGCGGTTCGCCACCTCCCGGGAGGCCTGGTCGACCGCGTTGCGGATCTCCTGGCCGTCGACCTCGGAGGTGATGTCGAAGCTGGGCATCGTGTGACCTTCCTGGCGTCCGCCGAGCCGGCGGCCGGACGCATCTGGGTTCGAACCTTGCGGACGCGAACGCTATCGTGACCGCTTCCCAGGGTCGGTGCCCGAGTGGCCAAAGGGAGCAGACTGTAAATCTGCCGGCGTATGCCTTCGGAGGTTCAAATCCTCCCCGGCCCACCACGCCAGTCCGTTCCGGTTCGGCGTTCCCCGACGACGGTCGCGGGACGCCGGACGGACGGCGGGGCTCCCGTCAGGCGTCGAGCAGCGCCCGGTAGAGCCCGTCGGTCTCGGCGTCGAACGCGACCAGCAGCACCGACCGCACGGACCGGGGCTCGAGCGACCGCAACGTCGCCACCGCGATCTCGGCGGCCAGCTCGCGCGGGAAGCCGTACACGCCGGTCGAGATGGCGGGGAAGGCGATCGTCGCCACGCCGAGGTCGGCGGCCACCTCGATCGACCGGCGGTAGCAGCTCGCGAGCAGCTCGGGCTCCCCGTCGTCCCCGCCGCGCCAGACCGGCCCGACGGTGTGGATCACGTGGCGGGCCGGGAGCCGGTGCCCGCCGGTCGCCTTGGCGTCGCCGGTGTCGCAGCCGCCGAGGGCCCGGCACTCCTCGAGCAGGCCGGGACCGGCAGCACGGTGGATCGCGCCGTCCACCCCGCCGCCCCCGAGGAGCGACCGGTTGGCGGCGTTGACGATCGCGTCGACGTCGAGCGCCGTGATGTCCCCGCGGTGCGCCGCCAGGTCGGGCCCGCTCACAGCAGTCGCTCCATGACCACGACGTCGTGGAACCGCCCGAACTTGCGCCCGACCTCCTTCTCGGTCCCGACGACCTCGAAGCCCAGGCGGGCGTGGAGCCCGATCGAGGCGTCGTGGCCCGCGACGATCCGGGCCATCAGGGCGTGGAAGCCGTGGGCGGTGGCCATCGACACCAGCTCGGTGAGGACGGCTGCGCCGACGCCCGTGCCCCGGTGGTCGCGGTGCACGTAGACGGAGTCCTCGACCGACGTCGAGTACCCCGGCCGGTCCCGGTAGGCCGACAGCGCCCCGAAGCCGACGGCCCGGTCGACGCCGTCCACCACCTCGACCGCCACGATGACGCCGTGGGCGCCGGAGCGGTCCGTGATCCAGCGGCGCTGCTCCTCCTCGGTCCTCGGCGTGAGGTCGAACGTGACGTTCGAGGTCAGCACCTCGTGGTTGTAGATGTCGAGGATCGCGGGGGCGTCGGCCGCCACCGCCGGGCGGATCATCACGGCCCGGACGCTACCGGCGCCCGGTGTGGGTGCGAGGTGACGCGGGTCCGGGCGGTGTCGGACGGCGGAGGTCGGTCAGACGGCGGAGGTCGGACGGACGATCGAGCTCGGCTCGATCACCCCGATGGCGCCGGTCATCGCCTCGACCCGGGCCCACTCGGCCACGGCGGCCGACTCGCTCAGCAGGATGATCTGCTGGTGCTCCGAGCTGCGGACGAGCAGCTCGAGCATCGCGGGCAGGATCGACTTGTCGAGCTGCTGGAACGGCTCGTCGAGCAGGGCCGGGAAGCTCTCCCAGCCGGGGCCGAGGCTCCGCAGCTGCTCGAGCCGGCCGAGCACGGCGTGCGCCGCCGCGGCGGTCTGGTCGCCGCCGGCCGGGTCCTCGGGGGTGAGGAACGGCTGGACGTCGGCACGGAGCCGGGCGGCCGAGGTGATCTCGGCCCGGTTGGCGATCGCCCAGTTCACGTCGACCTCGCCGGCCAGCGCGTGCCAGCGCTGGGCGGCCTGGCGGTGCTCCTCGGCGGCCCGGATGAGCCGCTGGCGACCGAGGTCGGAGCTGAGCAGGCTGTTCACCCGCTGCAGGTGGAAGCCCAGGTAGGACTGCGCCCCGGCGTCGGCCAGTGCGGCCTCCTCGGCGGCCCGGGCCCGCTCCATGCGCTGCCAGTAGACGATCGAGACGCCGACGGCGGCCAGGGCGACGAGCCCGAGCGGGATCACCGCGGCGGTCCCGATGAGCGCGGCCGCCGGCACGGCGAGCAGGGCGGCGAAGCCGGCCGCCAGGAACGTCAGGCGGCGGACCTTCTCGCTGTCGGCCTGGGAGCGCTCGAACTGCTCGTGGTGGTGCTCGATCCGCTCGATGACCTCGGCGTCCTCGACGCTGGAGCCGACGGCGTCGGCCTCCTCCTCGAGGCGGCGGTCGGCGATCACGAGCGCCTCGGCCGCCGACCACAGCTCGTTCTGCTCGATCCGGGCCAGCTGCTGGATGTACGCGCCCCGCTCGGTGGTCTCGGCGAGGTCCTGGGCGCCGAAGCGCATGACCCGTCGAGCCGTCCGGGCGTCGAGGCCGGCACGGGACAGGAGGTCGATCGAGCCGGTGGCGTCGCTGAACTGCTGGGTCACGTCGAGCCGGTTGTCGACGTCGATCACCCGGTGGGGGGCGGCGTTGGGCCGGAACACGGCGAACCGGTTCCCGTTGCCCGCGACGAGCTCGAGGTGGATGCCGGAGCGGGAGTTGCCCAGGGCGCCGACGAACTCGTTGACGAGCCCGTCGCGCTCCATCTGGGAGAGCCCGGCGATCACGGTGAGGCGCGGGTGGAGGTCGAAGGAGACGGAGTTGGCCCCGTTCTCGATGACAAGTCGTTCGAACTGCACGGTCGGGGCATCGGCCGTTGGGGCGGGGACCTTGAGCCGATCGGCCCACGGCCCTGGGCAACGTCGCCCAGAGGTCCCCGAGGGGCTCCGCCCGGCCCCGGACCGCCCACCGAGCGCCGTCCCGACCGCGCACCCGGACCGCCTGGCCGGTGCGGTGCGGACCGCCCCGCCGGGCCTGTGGCCCCGGCCTTGGGCGGTTGTGGGTGCGTGGCCCCGCTCGCTAGTCTCGGCGGTCGGTCCGACGGCCAGTCCGCCGGTCCACGCCTCCTTAGCTCAGTCGGCAGAGCGCTTCCATGGTAAGGAAGAGGTCGTCAGTTCGATTCTGACAGGGGGCTCGCCCGGGGGCGTTCGTCGCCCCCGACGCCGGGCGGCGTAGCTCAGTTGGTGAGAGCACTCGGCTCATAATCGAGGGGTCGTCAGTTCGAGTCTGACCGCCGCTACCCAAGCAAGTTTCAACATCCCACCAGTGTGACCCGGCCGTTGTGCCGTTTGATGAAAGTGAGTGCCTGTCATGGCGAAGGAGAAGTTCGAGCGGAACAAGCCCCATGTGAACGTGGGGACGATGGGTCACATCGATCATGGGAAGACGACGTTGACGGCGGCGATCACGAAGACGTTGGCGGATCGTGTGGCGGGGAACTCGTTCACGGAGTTCGAGAACATCGACAAGGCTCCTGAGGAGCGGGAGCGTGGGATCACGATCAACGTGTCGCATGTGGAGTATGAGACGGACAACCGTCATTACGCGCATGTGGACATGCCGGGTCACGCTGATTACATCAAGAACATGATCACGGGTGCTGCTCAGGTGGATGGGGCGATCCTGGTGGTGGCGGCGACCGATGGTCCGATGCCGCAGACGCGTGAGCATGTGGTGTTGGCGCGTCAGGTGGGTGTGCCGGCGATCGTGGTGGCGTTGAACAAGGTCGACATGGTCGATGACGAGGAGCTGCTCGAGCTGGTGGAGATGGAGGTTCGGGAGCTGCTGTCGGAGTACGAGTTCGATGGTGATGATGCGCCGGTGGTGAGGGTGTCGGCGTTGCAGGCTCTCGAGGGTGATGGTTCGGCGCAGGATCAGGTGATGGAGCTGATGGCTGCGGTGGATGAGTTCGTGCCGGAGCCGGAGCGTGATCTGGACAAGCCGTTCCTGATGCCGATCGAGGATGTGTTCACGATCACGGGTCGTGGGACGGTGGTGACCGGCAAGGTGGAGCAGGGTGTGATCCACACCGGTGATGAGATCGAGATCGTCGGGTTGAAGGCGACGCAGAAGACGACGTGCACGGGTGTGGAGATGTTCCGCAAGTTGCTCGATGAGGGGCAGGCGGGTGACAACATCGGTGCGTTGCTGCGGGGCATCGACAAGGAGGATGTGCAGCGGGGTCAGGTGTTGGCGAAGCCTGGTTCGATCACGCCGCACACCGAGTTCGAGGCGAACGTGTACGTGTTGACGAAGGAGGAGGGTGGTCGTCACAAGCCGTTCTTCTCGAACTATCGGCCGCAGTTCTACTTCCGGACGACGGATGTGACGGGGACGATCGCGTTGCCGTCGGGGACCGAGATGGTGATGCCGGGTGACAACACCGAGGTGACGGTGGAGTTGATCGCTCCGATCGCGATGGATGAGGGGTTGAAGTTCGCGATCCGTGAGGGTGGTCGGACGGTGGGCGCTGGTCGCGTCACCAAGATCCTCAAGTGACCTGACCGTCATCCTGACGAACTGACCGCGGGCGTCGTCCCGCCGGTCGACCGAGGGCCGCGAGGTCCACGATCGGAGGCTCCCGCCGCCACGGGCCGGCGTCGGGGGCCTCCGTCACGTCCGGGGCCGGGTCGGCCCGACGGGCAGGGCGGCTTGTCGGCCGGGCCCCGCACGGACCAAACTGACAGGTCCCCTCCGACGGCCGAGCCGTCGGGGCACCAGATCGCAGCCAGTCCACAGCAGCCAGTCCACAGCAGAAGGAAGTGGGAGCCATGGCCTCCGACAAGCGGGTCGCCGTGACCCTCGAGTGCACCGAGTGCAAGCGCCGCAACTACATCACCAACAAGTCGAAGGTGAACGACCGCGAGCGCATCGAGCTCAAGAAGTACTGCCGCTGGGACCGCAAGCACACGGTCCACAAGGAGACCCGCTGAGCACGAGCGGGCGCTGACCCGAGCGGGTCGCGACCTCGCCGGCCACCGACGGGCGCTGCCTCCGGGCGGCGCCCGTGGCGCGTCCGGGCGACGGTCGTCCGACCGGATCGCCCGAGTGGATCGGGGCGACGGGGGTGGTCCGGACGGCGGAGAGCCGCCGCGTAGGGTGGCGGGGGTGAGCGAACCCTCCTCGCCCGTGGCCGCCGAGCCGCTCGTCGGCGCCCGTGCCCGGCTGCGGGTGGTCGTCGACGGCGACCCGGTCCCGGAGCCGACCGACCCGATGGCCGCCGACGTGACCGCCGCCCGGGCGGGGGACCAGGCCGCGTTCGCCCGGCTCGTCGAGGCGACCCACCGCGACACGTACTCCCTCGCGCTCCACCTGACCGGCTGCGCCGAGGATGCCCGCGACGTCACCCAGGAGGCCTACCTCCGGGCCTACCGGAGCCTCGACGGGTTCCGGGGCGACGCCCGGTTCTCCACCTGGATGTACCGGATCACCGCCAACGTGGCGATGACGCAGGCCGGTCGGAGCCGCAAGCACCGCCACGACGAGCTCCACGACGACACCCCCATCGTCGACCCGCGGCTCGAGAACGACCCTGCCCTCGTGGCCGACGCCGGCGATCTCCGCGACCGCCTGCTCCTGGCGCTCGGGCAGCTCCCGCCCAAGCTGCGGGCCGTCGTCGTGCTGCGCGACGTCTACGAGCTCCCGCACGAGGACATCGCCGCAGAGCTCGGGATCTCGGTCACCGCCGCCAAGGTGCGCCTGCACCGGGCGCGGCACCGCCTTCGTGCCGACGTGTTCCCCGAGCTGTCCGAGGTGCCCGGCCGTGCGCTGTGACGAGGTGGCGCCCCTGCTGCCCGCCATGTCGGACGGCTCGGTGGTGCTGCCGTCGGACATGCGGGCCCACGTCGAGCACTGCCTCCGCTGCCAGGCCGAGCTGGTCCAGTACCGGCGGGTGCTCCGCACGATGCGCTCGCTGCGGAGCGAGGTCCTGGAGCCGGCGCCCGGGGTCCTGACCGACGTCCTCGCCGCCGTCGAGGAGGTGGGGGAGCGCCACGCCGTGCGGTCGCTCCTGCGCCGCCGCCGGGTCGCCTACGCCGTCGGTGCGGGCGCCGCGACGGTGGCCGGCGTCGTCGGTGCGGTCCTGATCGCGAGCCGGTCCCGCCGGTCGCCGTCGCTGGCCGGGTGAGGGTGACGGTGGCCGGCGTCGTCGGTGCGGTCCTGATCGCGAGCCGGTCCCGCCGGTCGCCGTCGCTGGCCGGGTGAGGGTGACGGTGGGCCCGCCGGCGGCGATCGTCTGCGGGCGCGAGTCGTGGCGGGGGTGGTCGCGCGTCTATCGTGGCCCCCTGACGTCGCTCGCGAGGTCTGGCGCAGCCATGCGCGTGGACCGAGCGGACGGCGGCTCAGGGCAGTGGCTCAATTGGTAGAGCACCGGTCTCCAAAACCGGCGGTTGGGGGTTCGAGTCCCTCCTGCCCTGCTCAACACCTTCGAAGAGGTCCCCGACGATGGCGATGAACCGAGAGCAGAAGCGCGCCGCGCAGCGGGCCGGGCAGGTCAATGCCGACGGCTCGCAGGCGACGCGCGATCGCAGGGCGCCGGCCCAGAACCTGAAGACCGAGCGGACGAAGCCCCTCGAGTTCGTCCGGGAGGTCCGGGCGGAGCTCAAGAAGGTCTCGTGGCCGACGCGCCAGGAGGTCATCCGCTACTCGATGATCGTCCTGGTGGCGCTGATCATCTTCACGGCCGGGGTGTTCGCGATCGACTACGTCTTCGGCGAGCTGTTCCGGATCGTGCTCGATCCCGGCACGGCCTCCACCGGCGCGGCCGGTGCTGCGCTGAGCCCGACGACGTACTGAGACTGCTGCCGACCGAGCGCAGCGAAGAGGAACGATGACTGACGAGAACGTGAACGTCGCAGCGACCGCCGACGACGGTGCGGAGGACGCCCTGGAGGCGGCCGTCGAGAACGAGGCCGAGGTCGAGGAGCTGATCGCCGACGTCGAGGGCGACGACGCCGCGACCGATGCCGTCGAGGCGATCGCCGAGGTGGAGGACATCGAGCCCGACGGCGTGCTGGTCGAGGCCCCCGCCGAGCTCGACGCCGCGCTCGACGAGCTGGCCGAGGCCGAGGCGATCCTGGACGAGGCCGAGGACGAGGTCGCCGAGGAGGCCGTCGAGGAGATCGCCGCCGACGCGGTCGCGGAGGAGGTCGCCGAGGAGCTGGTCGACGAGGCGGTGGCCGCCGAGGCTGACGCAGCGGCCGACGCCGAGGTGCTCGACGAGGAGGAGCTGCTCGAGGAGGAGGCCCCGGCCCCCAAGCCCGAGTCGCCCTACGACCGCCCCGGCAAGTGGTACGTGCTGCACACCCAGTCCGGCTACGAGAACAAGGTCCGCCAGAACATCGAGGCCCGCCGGGCGTCGATGAACATGGAGTCCCGGATCCACGAGGTCGTCATCCCGATGGAGGACGTCGTCGAGTTCAAGCAGGGCAAGAAGGTCGTCGTCCAGAAGAAGATGTTCCCCGGCTACCTGCTGGTGCGCTGCTCGCTCGACGACGACAGCTGGTACGTGATCCGCAACACGCCGGGCGTGACGGGGTTCGTGGGCGCCGGCAACAAGCCCCAGCCGCTGCCCCGCAAGGACGTCGAGAACTTCCTGCAGGTCAAGGACGAGACGCAGGAGAGCGTGCCCAGCAAGTCCACCCGGCCCCGCCTCGAGTACGAGATCAACGAGACGGTGCGGGTCAAGGAGGGTCCGTTCGCGGACTTCTCGGGCGAGATCGTCGAGATCAACGAGGACCAGCTCAAGGTCAAGGTGCTGGTCAACATCTTCGGCCGCGAGACGCCGGTCGAGCTCGAGTTCTCCCAGGTCGCCAAGCTCTGATCGCACGCCGGGGCCCCGGTCGCGGCCTGCGCCGCCCGGGGCCCGGGTTGTGCCGGTGCCCGCCGGGGACCAGAATGGTCCGTCGGTCCGGCCCGCTCGCGGGCCTCCCCGTGCCCCTCCGGCACCTCGCCGCGCGAGGGGCATCGCAGGGATCCCCATCCCCATGGGTCCGTCCAGCAGCACGGGTCAGTGCAGCGACACGGACCCGTCCAGAAGTCCGAGGAAAGTGAAGTCATGGCCAAGAAGAAGGTCGTCGCCATCGTCAAGATCCAGATCCCGGCCGGGCAGGCGTCGCCGGCGCCGCCCGTCGGCACGGCGCTCGGCCCGCACGGCGTGGCGATCATGGACTTCTGCAAGGAGTACAACGCCAGGACCGAGGCGCAGCGCGGCACGATCGTGCCGGTCGAGATCTCGATCTACGAGGACCGCACGTTCTCGTTCATCACGAAGACCCCGCCGGCCCCCGTGCTGATCCGCGAGGCCGCCGGCCTCGACAAGGCGGCCGAGACCCCGGGCCGGGGCTTCGTCGGCAAGATCACCGACGCCCAGCTCACCGAGATCGCCCAGACCAAGCTGCCCGACCTCAACACCGACGACCTGGACGCCGCGAAGCTCCAGATCGCCGGCACCGCCCGCTCGATGGGCATCGAGGTCGTCTGACCGACGCCGGCGGCGCACGCCGCCGACGACCCCGACGGCCCCGGTCGTCGGACACCCCACCCGGGAGGACCTCGCCCGGGCACCCGGGTTCCACACGAGGGAGAACCGGAAGGATTCGCACCATGGCACACGGGAAGCGCTACCTCGACGCGACCAAGCGGTACGACCGTGAGCGTCACTACTCCGCCGACGAGGCGATCGACGTCGTCAAGAGCCTGGCCACGGCCGGCTTCGACGAGACGGTCGAGGCGGTCGTCCGCCTCGGCGTCGACCCCCGCAAGGCCGACCAGATGATCCGCGGCACCGTCGCGCTCCCCTCGGGCACCGGCAAGGACGTCCGCGTCGCCGTGTTCGCCCAGGGCGACGCCGCCAACGCGGCCGAGGCGGCCGGCGCCGAGTTCGTCGGCGCCGAGGACCTGGCCGCCCAGATCGAGGGCGGCATGCTGGACTTCGACGTCACGATCGCCACGCCCGACCTGATGCCGCTCGTCGGCCGCCTGGGCCGGGTGCTCGGCCCCCGGGGCCTCATGCCGAACCCCAAGACCGGCACGGTGACCCCCGACCCCGCCAAGGCGGTCGAGGAGTTCAAGGGCGGCAAGGTCGAGTACCGCACCGACCGCAACGGCAACGTCCACGTCGGCATCGGCAAGGCCAGCTTCGGCTCCGAGGCCCTCGTCGCCAACTTCACCGCGATCGTGGACGAGCTCATCAAAGCCAAGCCGAGCTCGTCCAAGGGCCGCTACATCCGCAAGGTCACGCTCAGCTCGACCATGGGCCCGGGCGTCCAGCTCGACGTCGCCCGCCTCGAGAGCTGACCCGACCGGCGCGCCGCCCCGACCGCGGCGCGACCCTTCGGCGGTGGTGCCGGGCCCGAGCGGTCCGGTAGCATCGACCGGTCCCCCTCCGGGGGACACGAGATCTGACACTCGCCAGAGACCCCCGGCGCACCGGACGGTGCAGAACGGGCCCGGCATCGGACCGCCACGGCGGACCCGAGGCACCGGCCCACCTGGGTAGGTGGACACCTGATCCGAACGCCGTCCCCTGTGGCCGGTCGAGGAGGCGTCCGCTGTTGCGGGCGCCGGATCCCGACCACAGGAAGCGGGTCGCCCTCCCTCCCGGGAGCAGGCGGCCCCCTAGCATGACGGAAGGAGGTGTCAGATGGAGAACCCGAGGCCGGACAAGGTGGCCGTGGTGGACGAGGTCAAGGACAAGTTCCAGGACGCGGACGCCGTGATCATCACCGAGTACCGCGGCCTGACGGTTCGTGACCTGCAGGACCTGCGGACCTCGCTGCGCGAGGCCGGCGGCGAGTACCGCGTGTACAAGAACACGCTCGTGCGGCGGGCCACGACGGCGTTGGACCTGGCGCTCGACGAGCAGCTGCTCGGACCGACGGCGCTCACGTTCGTCGGCGACAAGGCCGACGGCACGCCGGGCGATGTCGTGACGGTGGCGAAGGCCCTCAAGACGTTCGCGAAGGCCAACCCGCTGTTGGTCCTCAAGGGCGGCGTGCTGGGCGACTCGCTGCTCGACGAGGCGGCGCTGTCGCGCCTGGCGGAGGTCGCACCCCGGGAGGAGCTGCTCGCTCGTCTCGCCGGTGGCATGGCTGCGCCCATGCAGAACTTCGCCAGCCTGCTCAACGCCATCCCCCAGAAGATGGCGTACGCGCTGCAGGCGCTGATCGAGCAGGGCGGTGCGAGCACCGCGGCCCCCGCGACGGAGTCCGCAGCAGCGGACGACGACGCGGACACGACTGCCGAGGCAGATCCAGCGGACACCGCTGAGGCCGAGGCGGCAGATGCCGCCCCGGCAGAGGACACGGACCAGGACGAGACCCCCGACGATGGGGACGCGGTCGAGGCGAGCGCCGACGACACCGCACAGGAAGAGGAGTGACAGACATGGCGACCAAGGAAGAGATCCTCGACGCGATCTCCAGCATGACGGTGCTCGAGCTCTCCGAGCTGCTGAGCGAGTTCGAGGAGCGCTTCGGCGTGACCGCGGCGGCCCCGGTGGCCGTGGCGGCGGCCGCTCCGGCCGGTGGCGGCGGCGGTGACGCCGGCGGCGCCGAGGAGGAGAAGACCAGCTTCGACGTCGTGCTGACCGACGCCGGCGACAAGAAGATCCAGGTCATCAAGGAGGTCCGCGGCCTCACGAGCCTGGGTCTCAAGGAGGCCAAGGACCTCGTGGAGTCGGCCCCCAAGCCGGTGCTCGAGGGCGTCTCCAAGGATGAGGCCGACAAGGCCAAGGAGGCCCTCGAGGCCGCCGGCGGCAGCGTCGAGGTCAAGTGACCTGACGCTCGGCTGCGCCGAGCACTGCGTTCTGGCTGTCGTTCTTCCGGTCCAGGCCGGCAGAGCGACAGCCAGTTCGCCGTTTTGGGGGCGGGCGCGGAACCACGAGGGTGCTTGACCCCGGGGAGCCGCCTTCGTACGCTCCCCGGAGCCGAACGCCACGGTCGTCGCGGTGCCCTCTCAGGAAGAGGGGCTGCGACCTCGTCGGCCTGTTCCGGGCTGCTTGACCGACCCTGTACGTCCGCGTATTCTGTTCGGTTGCCGTGCCCTGCCGTTCGTCATCCGAAGCACCCCTTCTGCCAGGAAGTTCCGCTTCGACGATGCGCGCCCCGGACCCGGTGACCACCCGCCGCCCGCCCAGCGCCCACCGCTCGCCCAGCAACAGGGAGTAGCTCCTTGTCCTCTCGCGTCAACTTCCGCGACCGCTATTCGTTCGCGAACCTCGAAGAGGTCCTCGACCTCCCGGACCTGATCGCCATCCAGCGGGAGTCCTTCCGCTGGTTCGTCGAGCAGGGCCTGGCCGATGCGTTCCGCGACATCTCGCCGATCAAGGACTTCACCGAGACCCTCAGCCTCGAGCTGGAGTTCGATCCGTTCGACGAGGACCTGCGCCCTCCGCCCAAGTTCACGGTGGAGGAGTGCAAGGAGAAGGACATGACCTTCTCCGCGCCGATCTTCGCCCGCGCCCGCTTCATGAACGCCAACACCGGCGAGATCAAGGAGCAGACGGTCTTCATGGGGGACTTCCCGATGATGACCGACAAGGGCACGTTCATCATCAACGGCACCGAGCGCGTCGTGGTGAGCCAGCTCGTCCGGTCCCCGGGCGTCATCTTCCAGCCGGGTGAGCGGTTCCGCCTGCGGAACCTGTCCAAGCACCAGCTGGTCACCGGCACGATCCACCCCTACCGCGGCGAGTGGATCGAGTTCGACGTCGAGCAGAAGCCCGGCAAGGACCCGACGGCCGGCACCCGCGTCGCCCGCAAGCGCCGCCTCTCGCTGTTCGTGCTGCTGCGCGCCCTCGGCTACGACGAGGAGAACGCCCCCGGGTTCCTCGAGGCCTTCGTGCGCCACTTCGACTTCCTCGAGGGCCAGTGGGAGAAGGACCGCGAGCTCGCCCCCACCCAGGAGGAGGCGATCATCGAGATCTACAAGCGGGCCCGCCCGGGTGAGCCCGCCACCGTGGACTCGGCGCGCAACTACTTCAACAACGCCTTCTTCGAGCCGCGCCGCTACGACCTGAGCCGCGTCGGGCGCTACAAGCTGAACCGCAAGCTCGGCCCGGAGATCGAGCGCCTGCAGGAGCAGTTCCCGCAGCTCGCCGGCCTCCTCGACGTGCCCGATCCCGACCAGCCGGTGCTGAGCCGCTGCGAGGTCCTCGCCGCGACGACGTACCTGCTCAACCTGGCCGCCGGCACCCACGGCTACCGCCTGGACGACCAGGACCACTTCGCCAACCGGCGCATCCGCTCGGTCGGCGAGCTCATCCAGAACCAGGTCCGCATCGGCCTGTCCCGCATGGAGCGGGTCGTGCGCGAGCGCATGACCACCCAGGACGTCGAGGCGATCACCCCGACCACGCTGATCAACATCCGCCCGGTGGTCGCGGCCATCAAGGAGTTCTTCGGGACCTCCCAGCTGTCGCAGTTCATGGACCAGGTCAACCCGCTGTCGGGCCTGAACCACCGCCGTCGCCTCTCGGCGCTCGGCCCCGGTGGCCTCAGCCGTGAGCGGGCGGGCTTCGAGGTCCGCGACGTGCACTTCAGCCACTACGGCCGCATGTGCCCGATCGAGACGCCCGAGGGTCCGAACATCGGCCTCCAGGGCGCGCTGGCGACCTTCGCCCGCGTCAACCAGTTCGGCTTCATCGAGACGCCGTACCGGAAGGTCGAGAACGGCAAGGTCACCGACGAGATCGTGTTCCTCCCCGCCGACGAGGAGGAGGAGTACATCGTCGCCCAGGCGAACACGCCGATCGGTCCCGACGGCAAGTTCACCGCCGACCGCGTGCTCGTGCGGCGCTCGCCGCAGGCCGCCTCGCTGTCGGACCTGAAGCTCCAGCTCGAGCGCGACGAGTTCCTCGGCGCCACCACGGAGATCTCCGCGGTGGCCCCCGAGGAGGTCCAGCTCATGGACGTGTCGCCGCGCCAGATCGTGTCGGTCGGCACCGCGCTGATCCCGTTCCTCGAGCACGACGACGCGAACCGGGCGCTCATGGGCGCCAACATGCAGAAGCAGGCCGTGCCGCTGCTGCGGGCCGAGGCGCCCTACATCGGCACCGGCATGGAGGTGCGCGCCGCCCGCGACGCCGCCGACATGATCCTGGCCGCCGAGGACGGCACGGTCATCGACGTCGACGGCAGCCAGATCGTCGTCGACTACAAGAAGGCCGGCCGGGTCACCTACCGCCTGCACAAGTTCGAGCGCTCGAACCAGGACACCTGCATCAACCAGCGGCCCGCCGTGGCCGAGGGCCAGAAGGTGTCCGCCGGCGACGTGCTGGCCGAGGGCCCCTCGACCGACAACGGCGAGCTGGCGCTGGGCAAGAACCTGCTCGTCGCCTTCATGCCGTGGGAGGGCTACAACTTCGAGGACGCCATCATCCTCTCGGAGCGCCTGGTCAAGGACGACGTCCTGACGTCGATCCACATCCACGAGCACGAGGTCGACGCCCGCGACACGAAGCTGGGCCCCGAGGAGATCACCCGGGACATCCCGAACCTCTCCGAGGAGATCCTGATGGACCTCGACGAGCGCGGCATCATCCGCGTCGGCGCCGAGGTCGACCCGGGCGACGTGCTCGTCGGCAAGGTCACCCCCAAGGGCGAGACCGAGCTCACGCCCGAGGAGCGGCTGCTCCGAGCGATCTTCGGCGAGAAGGCCCGCGAGGTGCGCGACACCTCGCTGAAGGTGCCCCACGGCGAGTCCGGCAAGGTCATCGACGTCAAGGTGTTCAGCCGCGACGACGAGCACGAGCTGCCCCCGGGCGTGAACCAGCTGGTCCGCGTCTACGTCGCCCAGAAGCGCAAGATCTCCGTCGGGGACAAGCTCGCCGGCCGCCACGGCAACAAGGGCGTGATCTCCCGCATCCTGCCGATCGAGGACATGCCGTTCCTCGAGGACGGCACCCCGGTCGACATCATCCTGAACCCGCTCGGCGTCCCCTCCCGCATGAACGTGGGCCAGGTGCTCGAGACGCACCTGGGCTGGGCCGCCCGCTGGGGCTGGGACGACGGTGACAAGCACGTGGGCGAGGCGCCCATCCGCGGCACCGAGACCAAGACGCGTCCGACCACCCGTCCCGCCACGCTCGTCGCCACCCCGGTGTTCGACGGCGCCAAGTGGGACGAGACCGAGATGGCGGGCCAGCACCCGACGATCAAGACGATCTTCTCGAACGTCGAGCCCGAGTCGGTCCGCCCCGACTACGGCGACGGCGGCCGGCTCATCGGCACCGACGGCAAGGCCACGCTCTACAACGGCCGCACCGGCGAGCGCTACGACAACCCGGTGACCGTGGGCTACGCCTACATCCTGAAGCTCGCCCACCTCGTGGACGACAAGATCCACGCCCGCTCGACGGGTCCGTACTCCATGATCACCCAGCAGCCGCTCGGCGGTAAGGCCCAGTTCGGTGGCCAGCGCTTCGGTGAGATGGAGGTGTGGGCGCTCGAGGCCTACGGCGCGGCGTACTGCCTCCAGGAGCTGCTGACCATCAAGTCCGACGACACCCTCGGCCGCGTCAAGGTCTACGAGGCGATCGTCAAGGGCGAGAACATCCCCGAGCCCGGCATCCCCGAGAGCTTCAAGGTGCTCATCAAGGAGATGCAGGCGCTCTGCCTGAACGTCGAGGTCCTCTCCCGCACGGGCGAGGAGATCAAGATGCGTGAGCTCGACGAGGACTTCTTCCGTGCTGCCGAGGAGCTGGGCATCGACCTGTCCCGGCCCGAGCGCGGATCCGACGAGGACGACGCCCGCCGCCAGGCGGAGCGTCGCTGAGAGAGGAACGACCCACCCCCATGCTCGACGTCAACCTCTTCGACCAGCTCCGGATCGGCCTGGCCACCGCGGACGCGATCCGCATGTGGTCCAACGGCGAGGTCAAGAAGCCGGAGACCATCAACTACCGCACGCTCAAGCCGGAGAAGGACGGGCTCTTCTGCGAGAAGATCTTCGGTCCGACGAAGGACTGGGAGTGCTACTGCGGCAAGTACAAGCGCGTCCGGTTCCGCGGCATCATCTGCGAGCGCTGCGGCGTCGAGGTGACGCGCTCCAAGGTGCGCCGCGAGCGGATGGGCCACATCGAGCTCGCCGCCCCGGCCGTGCACATCTGGTACCTCCGCGGCACCCGCTCGTGGCTGGCGTACCTCCTGTCGGGCATCGAGCCCCGTGAGGAGCTCAAGGCCAAGCAGCTCGAGAAGGTCATCTACTTCGCGGCCAACCTCGTCACGCACGTCGACGAGGAGCGCCGCCACAACGACCTCACCAGCCTCGAGGCCGAGATGCTCGGCGAGCGCGACGCCATCGAGAAGGACCGCGAGCTCGAGCTGGCGCGCCGGATGGAGGAGCTCGAGGGCGAGCTCGAGGCCCTCGAGGCCGAGGGCGCCAAGGAGTCCGACCTCGCCAGCCGCCGCAAGGCCGCCGACAAGGACCTCGCGGCGATCCGCGAGACCTACGACGACGAGCTCGAGCTGCTGAACCGGGTCTGGGACGAGTTCAAGGACCTCTACCCGCGCCAGATCATCGAGGACGAGACCCTGTGGCGCGAGCTGCAGGACCGCTACGCGGACTACTTCGAGGGCGGCATGGGCGCGGGCGCCATCAAGCTGCTCATCGACCGCATCGACCTCGAGGAGGAGGAGCGCAAGCTCCGGGAGGCGATCGACCCCGAGGAGGGTCGCAAGCCCCTCTCCGCGCAGCGCAAGCAGAAGGCGATCAAGCGCCTCAAGATCGTCGCGGCGTTCAACCGCCAGGACGAGAACGGCAGCCGGGTCAACGACCCCCGCGCCATGATCCTCGACGTCGTGCCGGTGATCCCGCCCGACCTGCGCCCGATGGTGCAGCTCGACGGCGGCCGCTTCGCCACGTCCGACCTCAACGACCTGTACCGCCGGGTCATCAACCGGAACAACCGCCTGAAGCGCCTCCTCGACCTCGGTGCCCCCGAGATCATCGTCAACAACGAGAAGCGCATGCTCCAGGAGGCCGTCGACGCCCTGTTCGACAACGGCCGCCGCGGCCGTCCGGTCACGGGTCCGGGCAGCCGTCCGCTCAAGTCGCTGTCCGACATGCTGAAGGGCAAGCAGGGCCGGTTCCGCCAGAACCTGCTCGGCAAGCGCGTCGACTACTCCGGCCGTTCGGTCATCGTGGTCGGCCCGACCCTGCAGCTGCACCAGTGCGGCCTGCCCAAGCTCATGGCGCTGGAGCTGTTCAAGCCCTTCGTCATGAAGGCGCTGGTCGACAAGGAGCTGGCCCAGAACATCAAGTCGGCCAAGCGCATGGTCGAGCGTCGCCGCCCGCAGGTGTGGGACGTCCTCGAGGACGTCATCAAGGAGCACCCCGTGCTCCTGAACCGTGCCCCGACGCTGCACCGCCTCGGCATCCAGGCGTTCGAGCCGATCCTCGTCGAGGGCAAGGCCATCCAGATCCACCCGCTCGTCTGCGCGGCGTTCAACGCCGACTTCGACGGCGACCAGATGGCCGTGCACCTGCCGCTGTCGGCCGAGGCCCAGGCCGAGGCCCGCGTGCTCATGCTCAGCGCCAACAACATGCTGAGCCCCGCGCACGGCAAGCCGCTGGTCACGCCCACCCAGGACATGATCATCGGTGCCTTCTACCTGACGTCCCAGGTCGACGGCGCCGACGGCGAAGGCCGCGTCTACAAGCGGATGGACCAGGTCGAGCGCGACATCGAATCGGGCGAGCTCAGCATCCACGCGACCATCGAGTACCGGGGCAGCGAGTTCCCCGACCTGCTCGAGTCGCCGGCGAACGGCTCCGCCGCCGTCTGGAGGAAGACGACGGCCGGCCGCCTGCTGTTCAACCGGGCGCTGCCCTCCGGCTTCGGCTTCGTGGACGAGCCCGTGCGCAAGCGGGAGATGACCTCGATCGTCGACCGTCTCGCCATCGAGTTCGAGCGCGCGGTCGCGGCCGACGCCCTCGACGCCATGAAGTCGCTCTGCTTCAACTACGCCATGCGGTCGGGTCTGACGATCTCGATCGACGACGTCCAGACGCCGTCGGACAAGTACGACATCCTCGACCGCCACGAAGCCGAGGCCGACAAGGTCGAGAAGCAGTTCCGGCGCGGCATCATCACCGACGGCGAGCGGAAGCAGAAGGAGGTCGAGATCTGGACCACCGCGACCGCCGAGGTCACCCGGGCGATGCAGCAGGCCATGCAGGCCAAGCAGTTCAACCCGATCGACATGATGGTCGGCTCGGGCGCCCGAGGGAACATGATGCAGGTCCGCCAGATCGCGGGCATGCGAGGCCTGGTGGCCAACCCCCGCGGCGACATGATCCCCCGCCCGATCAAGTCCAACTTCCGTGAGGGCCTGTCGGTGCTGGAGTACTTCATCGCCACGCCGGGTGCCCGGAAGGGCCTGGTCGACACCGCCCTCCGGACCGCGGACTCGGGCTACCTGACCCGCCGTCTGGTGGACGTCGCCCAGGAGCTGATCATCAACGACCGGGATCCGTTCGCCGAGGGCGGCCCGATCCGTTCGATCACCATCGAGGACGTTCGCCCCGACGAGGCGGGCAAGCGGTTCTACCTGGAGACGCGCCTGTTCAGCCGGACCCTCGCCGAGGACATCACCCTCGCCGACGGCAACGAGCTGCCCAAGGGCACGCTCGTCGGCACCGAGGAGATGGAGGCGCTGCGCGACGACCCGGGGGTCACCTCGGTGCGCGTGCTGTCGCCGCTCACCGACGAGAGCGAGCTCGGCATCTCCGGCGCCGCCTACGGCCTGTCGCTCGCGACCGGCCGCAACATCGAGCCCGGCGAGGCCGTCGGCGTCATCGCCGCCCAGTCGATCGGCGAGCCCGGCACGCAGCTGACCATGCGGACCTTCCACACCGGTGGTGTGGCGGCGTCCGGCGGCGACATCACCGGTGGCCTTCCCCGCGTCGTCGAGCTCTTCGAGGCCCGAACCCCGCGGAACAAGGCCGTGCTGGCCCGCATCTCGGGCGTCGTCCGCATCGACGACGAGGACGGCAAGGTCTGGAACGTGACCGTGGTCGGCGACGACGGCACCGAGGACCTCCACGCCATCGAGCGCGAGCGGCCGCTGCGGATCCGGGAGGGTGACGAGGTCACCGCCGGCGACGCGCTGGTCGAGGGTCCCCGCGACCCGAAGGAGCTGCTCGAGATCAAGGGCGTGCGCTCCGTGCAGCAGTACCTGGTGGACGAGGTCCAGCGGGTCTACCGCGACCAGGGCGTGTCGATCCACGACAAGCACATCGAGCTCATCGTGCGGCAGATGACCCGCCGCATCGCCATCCAGGAGCCGGGGGAGTCCGACTTCCTCCCCGGCGAGCGGGTGGACCAGCGGGTCTTCGCGGACACCAACCGCCAGCTGGTGACCGAGGGCAAGAAGCCCGCCGAGGGCCGCCCCGAGCTCATGGGCATCACGAAGGCCTCGCTGGCCACCGACTCGTGGCTGTCCGCCGCCTCCTTCCAGGAGACGACGCGGGTGCTCACCGAGGCGGCCATCGAGTCCCGCTCCGACGGCCTGCTCGGCCTGAAGGAGAACATCATCATCGGCAAGCTGATCCCCGCCGGTACCGGCATGAACCAGTACCAGGAGATCCAGACGTTCGCCCCGGAGTACGAGCCGCTGGACTACTTCAGCTCGGACGCCGCCGACGACAGCGCCAGCATCGCCCAGTGGCTCGCCAACCTCGGCGGTCCGTCCGACGAGGAGCTGGCCGCCGAGGGTGCCGCGAACGTCATCGAGTTCCCCGATCCGTCGGGGGGCGCGGCCGAGGGTTCCTGAGCTCCGTGGCATGCCCCCCGCCCGGCGGGGGGTTTGCCACCGCTCCACCCCGGCCCTAACCTCTACCGGTCGCCCAACCGGGGACGAGGCGCCACGCGCCCCGAGCCCGACGAGGGCCCAGTGCGATCTCCGCTCCGGCGTGCGCCCGTCGCGTGCCGGCCGTGTCGGGGTTCGCCCGAGACGTCGAACAGGCCCGCAGCGGCGCCCTGCGCGGGTGCGGGCCTCGCCGCCAGACCACGACAGCCACCTCAACGACACGACGCAACGCAAGAACAGAGGTTCACCGTGCCCACGATCGAGCAGCTGGTCCGCAAGGGCCGTCAGACCAAGCGCCGCAAGGAGTCCACGCCGGCGCTGAAGGGCGCGCCCCAGCGCCGCGGGGTCTGCACGCGCGTGTTCACCTCGACCCCCAAGAAGCCGAACTCGGCGCTCCGCAAGGTCGCCCGTGTGCGCCTGTCGAGCGGCATCGAGGTCACGGCCTACATCCCGGGTGAGGGCCACAACCTCCAGGAGCACTCGATGGTGCTCGTCCGCGGCGGTCGTGTGAAGGACCTCCCCGGCGTTCGCTACAAGATCATCCGCGGCACGCTCGACACCTCCGGCGTCCGCGACCGCAAGCAGGCACGTTCGCGCTACGGCGCCAAGAAGGAGTCCTGACATGCCCCGCAAGGGTCCCGCCCCCCGCCGCCAGCTCCAGCCCGATCCCATCTACCGGTCGGTGCTCGTCACGCAGGTCGTCAACAAGGTCCTGCAGCGGGGCAAGCGCTCCACCGCGGAGAAGATCGTCTACGACGCCCTCTCGACGATCGAGGAGAAGACCGGGACCGACCCGGTGGTCACGCTGAAGCGAGCCATCGACAACGTGAAGCCGCAGCTCGAGGTCAAGAGCCGGCGGGTCGGTGGCGCCACCTACCAGGTCCCCGTCGAGGTCAAGCCGACCCGGGCCAACACGCTCGCCATCCGCTGGGTCGTCGGCTACGCCCGCCAGCGCCGCGAGCGCTCGATGTCCGAGCGCCTGGCCAACGAGCTGCTCGACGCCAGCAACGGCGTGGGCGCGGCGGCCAAGCGCAAGGAAGACCTGCACAAGATGGCGGAGTCCAACCGGGCCTTCGCCCACTACCGCTTCTGAGCCGGCTCGCCCGAGCCGGCCGATCCGGTCCGCCGCTGCGTGACCGGGTCCCGATCACGCAATCCCCCCACCGCACCTCCACGAGCGACTGAGACAGAGACGATGGCGCAGTTCCCCCTCGACCGCACCCGCAACATCGGGATCATGGCCCACATCGACGCGGGCAAGACCACGACGACCGAGCGGATCCTCTACTACACCGGCAAGACCTACAAGATCGGTGAGGTCCACGAGGGCGCCGCCACGATGGACTGGATGGAGCAGGAGCAGGAGCGCGGCATCACGATCACGTCCGCCGCGACGACCGCCTTCTGGACCGACACGGTCGACGACGTCGAGCACCGCATCCAGATCATCGACACCCCGGGCCACGTCGACTTCACGGTCGAGGTGGAGCGTTCGCTCCGCGTCCTCGACGGCGCGGTCGCCGTGTTCGACGGCGTCGCCGGCGTCGAGCCCCAGACCGAGACGGTCTGGCGCCAGGCCAACAAGTACAACGTCCCCCGCATGTGCTTCGTCAACAAGATGGACCGCATGGGCGCGGACTTCTTCGCCGCGCTGGCGTCCATCAAGGACCGGCTCGAGGCGAACGTCGCCGTCCTCCAGCTGCCGATCGGCGCCGAGGCCGACTACAAGGGCATCGTCGACCTGGTCACGATGAAGGCCTGGATCTGGAAGGGCGAGGACCTCGGCGCGTCCTGGGACGTCGTCGACATCCCCGACGAGCTCCAGGCGCAGGCCGACGAGTACCGCGAGGCGCTCATCGACGTCCTGTCGGAGACCAACGACGAGATCATGGAGAAGTTCCTCGAGGGCGAGGACCTGCCGCCCGAGCTGCTCCGCGCCGCCATCCGGGATGCGACGATCCACCACGGCGTCGTCCCCGTGCTCAACGGCACCGCCTTCAAGAACAAGGGCGTGCAGCCGCTGCTCGACGCGGTGTGCTGGTACATGCCGTCCCCGCTCGACCTGCCGCCGGTCACCGGCGAGAACCGCAAGGGCGAGGAGATCGAGCGCAAGCCCGACGTCGACGAGCCCTTCTCGGCGCTGGCGTTCAAGATCATGACCGCGCCGCACGTGGGCAAGCTCACGTACTTCCGCGTCTACTCCGGCAAGCTCGAGAAGGGCGGCACGGTCTACAACAGCCGCTCCGGCGACAAGGAGCGCATCGGTCGCCTGCTCGAGATGCATGCGAACGACCAGATCGAGCAGGAAGCCGTCTACGCGGGCGACATCGTCGCCGGCATCGGCATCAAGAACACCCGGACCGGCGACACGCTGTCGGACCCGAGCGATCCGATCGTGCTCGAGTCCCTCGAGTTCCCCGAGCCGGTGATCCACGTTGCGGTGGAGCCGAAGACCAAGGCCGACCAGGACAAGATGGGCAAGGCGCTGTTCGCGCTCTCCGAGGAGGACCCGACGTTCCAGGTCCGCACCGACGAGGAGACCGCCGAGACCGTCATCTCCGGCATGGGCGAGCTGCACCTCGAGGTGCTCGTCGACCGCATGATGCGCGAGTTCAAGGTCGAGGCGAACGTCGGCAAGCCGCAGGTCGCCTACCGCGAGACGATCACGCAGCCGGTCCAGGGCTACACCTACCTGCACAAGAAGCAGACGGGCGGCACCGGCCAGTACGCCAAGATCGTGCTGACGCTGACGCCCTCGGGCCCCGGCGGCGGCTTCGAGTTCTCCGACAAGATCTCCGGTGGCCGCGTCCCCAAGGAGTACATCCCGTCGGTCGGCCACGGCGTCGAGGACGCCATGACCAACGGCATCCTCGCCGGCTTCCCGATGGTCGACATCCACGTGAGCCTCGACGACGGCGACTACCACGACGTCGACTCCTCGGAGATGGCGTTCAAGATCGCCGGCACCATGGGCTTCAAGGAGGCGGCGCGCAAGGCCTCGCCGGTCCTGCTCGAGCCGATCATGGCCGTCGAGGTCGTGACGCCCGAGGACTACATGGGCGACGTGATCGGCGACCTCAACTCCCGCCGCGGCAAGGTCGGCAAGATGGAGCAGCGGGGCAACAACCAGATCGTCTCCGCCGAGGTGCCCCTCTCGGACATGTTCGGCTACTCGACGGACCTGCGGTCGAAGACCCAGGGCCGCGCCCAGTACACGATGCAGTTCCACAGCTACCAGCAGACGCCGCGGAACGTGCAGGAGGAGATCATCGCCCGGATCACCGGGCAGTGATCACCCCGGTGCGCCCGGCCCCCTCGGCCGGGACGCGCCACCGGGCCGCGCGGTGCTGACCGCCGGCGCGTCTGCAGCCAGTCCATCCCACCAGTGTGACCCGGCCGTTGTGCCGTTTGATGAAAGTGAGTGCCTGTCATGGCGAAGGAGAAGTTCGAGCGGAACAAGCCCCATGTGAACGTGGGGACGATGGGTCACATCGATCATGGGAAGACGACGTTGACGGCGGCGATCACGAAGACGTTGGCGGATCGTGTGGCGGGGAACTCGTTCACGGAGTTCGAGAACATCGACAAGGCTCCTGAGGAGCGGGAGCGTGGGATCACGATCAACGTGTCGCATGTGGAGTATGAGACGGACAACCGTCATTACGCGCATGTGGACATGCCGGGTCACGCTGATTACATCAAGAACATGATCACGGGTGCTGCTCAGGTGGATGGGGCGATCCTGGTGGTGGCGGCGACCGATGGTCCGATGCCGCAGACGCGTGAGCATGTGGTGTTGGCGCGTCAGGTGGGTGTGCCGGCGATCGTGGTGGCGTTGAACAAGGTCGACATGGTCGATGACGAGGAGCTGCTCGAGCTGGTGGAGATGGAGGTTCGGGAGCTGCTGTCGGAGTACGAGTTCGATGGTGATGATGCGCCGGTGGTGAGGGTGTCGGCGTTGCAGGCTCTCGAGGGTGATGGTTCGGCGCAGGATCAGGTGATGGAGCTGATGGCTGCGGTGGATGAGTTCGTGCCGGAGCCGGAGCGTGATCTGGACAAGCCGTTCCTGATGCCGATCGAGGATGTGTTCACGATCACGGGTCGTGGGACGGTGGTGACCGGCAAGGTGGAGCAGGGTGTGATCCACACCGGTGATGAGATCGAGATCGTCGGGTTGAAGGCGACGCAGAAGACGACGTGCACGGGTGTGGAGATGTTCCGCAAGTTGCTCGATGAGGGGCAGGCGGGTGACAACATCGGTGCGTTGCTGCGGGGCATCGACAAGGAGGATGTGCAGCGGGGTCAGGTGTTGGCGAAGCCTGGTTCGATCACGCCGCACACCGAGTTCGAGGCGAACGTGTACGTGTTGACGAAGGAGGAGGGTGGTCGTCACAAGCCGTTCTTCTCGAACTATCGGCCGCAGTTCTACTTCCGGACGACGGATGTGACGGGGACGATCGCGTTGCCGTCGGGGACCGAGATGGTGATGCCGGGTGACAACACCGAGGTGACGGTGGAGTTGATCGCTCCGATCGCGATGGATGAGGGGTTGAAGTTCGCGATCCGTGAGGGTGGTCGGACGGTGGGCGCTGGTCGCGTCACCAAGATCCTCAAGTGACCTGACCGTCATCCCGGACCGCACGGTTCGATTCGAAGGGCGCCCCACGGGGCGCCCTTCGTCGTTCCGGGGTCGCGGCGAGGGTGCCGGCTATGGTCCGCGCATGGCAGATGGCCACGCCTGCGCCTCGGTCGAGATCGACGCACCGCCGGAGCAGCTCTACGACCTCGTCACCGACGTGGCGGGGATGGGCCGCTTCAGCCCGGAGTGCACCGGCGGCAGGTGGCTGAAGGGCGCGAGCGGTCCCGCCGTGGGCGCCCGGTTCAAGGGCACCAACCGCCGCGGTCGCGTCCGCTGGTCGACGGTCAACGAGGTGGTCGCTGCGGAGCGGGGCAGGGAGTTCGCGTTCGAGACCGAGGGGAGCGGCGCCCGCTGGCGGTACCGCTTCGAGCGCTCCGGCGACGCCACGGTGGTCACGGAGTGCCGGGAGATGTACAAGCGCCGTCCGCTCCTGGCCTCGGTGTTCGTGCTCCTGCTCGGCGGGGCCCGGTCCCACGACGCCGAGATGGACGACGGCCTCGGCTCGACGCTCCAGCGCCTGAAGTCCTTCGTCGAAGGACCGAGGTGACCGGCCGTCGCGGGGTCGCGGTCCGATTGCCGCGCCGGTCGCCCGGCCGCTATCGTTGCCAGCCGTGCCCGGTCCGCCCGGGCGAGCTCCTTGACAGTCGATGAGACCCGTGCGGCCAGGGCGGCCGCGAACACGAAGGAACGTGCGCCATGGCAGCCGACCAGAAGATCCGCATCCGCCTGAAGGCCTACGACCACGAGGTCATCGACCAGTCGACGAAGAAGATTGTGGAGACCGTGACCCGCACCCAGGCGTCGGTCCGTGGCCCGATCCCCCTCCCCACGGAGAAGCACCGCTTCACCGTCATCCGCTCGCCCCACAAGGACAAGGACTCCCGCGAGCACTTCGAGATGCGGATCCACAAGCGGCTGATCGACATCATCGAGCCGACCCCCAAGACGGTCGACTCCCTGCAGCGCCTCGACCTCCCGGCCGGCGTCGACATCGAGATCAAGATCCAGAACGCCTGAGCCCGGTCGATCCGGAGCTCGTCGCACGGCCCGCCCCTCGGGGCGGGCCGTGGCGCGCCCGGGCGGCTCAGCGAGAGGTCGAGGAGAACTTCCGGAACGACAGGGTGGCGAAGACCACGGTGATGCCGACCGCCCAGGCGAGGGCGATCCAGAGGTCGGCGCCGGGGTCCATGCCGTTGTAGAGCGCCCGGACCGCGTTGGTGACCTTGGTGAAGGGGTTGTGGTCGGCGATGGGCTGCAGCCAGCCCGGCATGGTCGACGGGTCGACGAAGGCCGAGGAGATGAACGTCATCGGGAACATCCAGATGAACCCCGCCGAGTTGGCGGCCTCGACCGACTTCACCGACAGGCCGATCAGCGCCTGGATCCAGCTGAACGCGAACGCGAACGCCAGGAGCAGCAGCGTGGCGATCACGGCGTCGCCGAGGCCGCCCTCGAGCCGGAAGCCGACGATCAGGCCGACGATCAACATGATGAAGAACGTGAACGTGTTGCGCAGCAGGTCCGACACGGTGCGGCCGATCAGCACGGCCGAGGGGTACATCGGCAGCGACCGCAGGCGGTCGATGAAGCCCTTCTGCATGTCCTCGGCGATGCCGAGCGCGGTGAACGCGGAGCCGAACACGATCGTCTGGGCGAAGATCCCGGGCACCACGAACTGCTGGTAGCTCGAGTAGCCGGGGATCTGGATGGCGCCGCCGAACACGTAGACGAACAGCACCACGAACATGATCGGCTGGATCGTGGCGAACACCAGAAGGTCGGGGTTCCGCTTCGTGGCGATGAGGTGGCGTCCGGCCTCGGCCCAGATGTCGCGGACCAGCCAGGCGGGCCCGGTGGGCACGGTGTGCGCGGCGCGACCGCCGTCGGTGCCGGCGGTGGTGGGGACGGTGGTGGCGGTCATCGGCGGGCTCCTCCTCGGGGGGCGTCGTCGCCCTCGGCCTCTTCGTCGTCGTCGCTGGCGGCGTGCCCGGTGAGCTGCAGGAACACGTCGTCGAGCGTGGGCTGGCGCACGGCGACGTCCAGCACGTCGATCCCGGCGTCGTCGAGCGCCCGCACGACGGTGGGCACCACGTGGTCGGTCTGCACCACCGGCAGGGTCACGGTGCGGGCCTCGGCGTCGAACGACCCGGTGGCGCCGGCGGGCACGATGCCGTCGATGAGCCCCCGCACCCGCTCGAGGGCGCCGACGTCGACGAGCGTGACCTGCACGCTCGCCCCGCCGCTCTGCTCCTTGAGCTCCTCCTCGGTGCCCCGGGCGATCACCGTCCCCTTGTCGATCACGACGATGTCGTCGGCGAGGCGCTCGGCCTCGTCGAGGTACTGGGTGGTCAGGAGCAGCGTCGTGCCGTCGGCGACGAGGCCGTCGATCACGTCCCACATCTCGAGCCGGCTCCGGGGGTCGAGCCCGGTCGTCGGCTCGTCCAGGAACAGGACCGACGGTTCGGCGATCAGGCTCATGGCGATGTCGAGGCGCCGTCGCATGCCGCCGGAGTAGCCCTTGACCACGCGGTCGGCGGCCTCGTCGAGGCTGAAGCGCTCGAGCAGCTCGCGGCCGCGGACCGCCGCCGCGTCCTTGGTCATGTGGAACAGCCGGCCGACGAGCAGCAGGTTCTCGAAGCCGGTGAGGCGCTCGTCCACCGCGGCGTACTGGCCCGTCAGGCCGATGCGGGCGCGTGCCCGACGCGGCTGGCGGACGACGTCGATGCCGTCGATGAGGGCCCGGCCGGCGTCGGGGCGGAGGAGGGTGGTGAGGATGCGTACCGCGGTCGTCTTGCCGGCGCCGTTGGGGCCGAGCACGCCCAGCACGGTGGCGCGGGGGATCTCGAAGCTCACGCCCCGGAGCGCCTCGGTGTCGCCGAAGCGCTTGACGAGCCCGTCGGCGAGGACCGCGGGCCCGTCGTCGCCGACGTCCGGCCGTCCGCCCGCGCGGGGGTCAGGGAGGAGTTCGGTCATGGGACCGGACCGTACCCAACGGGGGTGACACTGGTGCCCGACATTTCTTGCGCCCCTTTCCCGGTCGGTGCTCGGCTGCTCCGGCCTCGATGGTTCCGACGGGTCGGCGGCCGCGGACCCATCGGTGGCGCGACGGTGATCGACGGCACACCCGCCGTCGGCAGCGGGCCGGCCCCGGCCCGGCACCGACGGCGAGCCCGGGACGGACTTGGCGCCCGATGGGGTCGCTGCTAGTCTCTCTCGGTCGTCGCGGACGGCTCACTGCGCCTCGGTTGCACCCGAGGAGACAGGGCCGCTGCGTGATCCAGACCCCAGGTCGTCGCTCCAGCCTGCCGTCGTGCACGGGAGCGCCCTGTCCAGGGGTCGAACGTCAATCGACGTCCGAGCAGGCCCGTCCCCGCGCCGGGGAGGGAACCGCACGGCACAACCGAGTCGTCGCTCCGCCCGGATCCGTCCGCGCGGAGCGTCTGCGTGAGCGGCGCCGGATCGGTCCCACCGGGACGGACGGCGCCGATGGACCTCGCCGAAGGAACCGAAGCCACCATGGCGAAAACAGCTGCACTGGTAGGAGAGAAGCTGGGCATGACCCAGGTCTGGGACGAGTCGAACGCGGTCGTCCCGGTCACCGTGCTGCGCGTCGCCCCGGCCCGGGTCGTCCAGATCAGGACGCCCGAGCGCGACGGGTACAGCGCCCTGCAGGTGACCTACGGCCAGCGGGACGCCCGCAAGCTCACCAAGCCCCTCGCCGGGCACTACGCGAAGGGCGACGTCGACCCGGGCGTCCGGCTCGTCGAGCTCCGCCTCGACGACATCTCGGAGTTCGAGGTGGGCCAGACCCTGAGCGCCGACACGTTCGCCCCCGGCGACCTCGTCGACGTGACCGCGGTGAGCAAGGGCAAGGGCTTCGCCGGCGCCATGAAGCGCCACGGGTTCAAGGGCCAGGGCGCCTCGCACGGCGCCCACCGCGTGCACCGCAAGCCGGGCTCGATCGGCCAGTGCGCCACGCCCGCCCGCGTGTTCAAGGGCGTTCGCATGGCGGGCCGCACCGGCGGCACCAAGGTCACGACGCTGAACCTCGAGATCGTGAGGGCCGATCCGGAGCAGGAGGTCATCCTGGTCCGCGGTGCCGTCCCCGGTCCGAAGGGCGGGGTCGTGCTGCTGCGCAACGCCGTGAAGCGCACCGTCGCCCAGGGAGGTGCCGCCTGATGGCCTCGATCACGCTCCACGACGGCTCCGGCGCCCGGGCGGGCACCGTCGAGCTCGACGACGCCACGTTCGGCATCGAGCCCAACGTCGCCGTCATGCACCAGGTCGTCACCGCACAGCTCGCCGCCAAGCGGGCCGGCACCCAGTCGACGAAGACCCGGGCCGAGGTCGCTGGCGGCGGCGCCAAGCCCTGGAAGCAGAAGGGCACCGGTCGTGCCCGCGCCGGCTCCAGCCGTTCGCCGATCTGGCGTGGCGGCGGCGTCGCCCTGGGCCCGAAGCCCCGGAAGTACGACCAGAAGACCCCCAAGAAGATGAAGCGCCTCGCGCTGCGCTCCGCCCTGTCGGACCGCGCCGCCGACGACAAGGTCGTCGTCGTGTCGTCCTGGGGCTTCGACGCGCCGAGCACGAAGGCCGCAGCCTCCGCCCTGTCGACGCTCGGCGTCGAGGGCCGGGCGCTCGTCGTCCTCTCGCCCGACGACGTCGCGGCCTGGAAGAGCTTCCGCAACCTGCCGTCGGTCCACGTGATCACGGCCGGCGAGCTGAACACCTACGACGTGCTGGTGAGCGACTTCGTCGTGTTCACCGAGGCCACGCTGCCCGGCGCGCCCGCCGGCGAGGAGGCAGCGACCGCGCCCGCCGGCGAGGAGGCAGCGACCGCGCCCGCCGCCGAGCCAGGGACCGCGGCTGCGTCCACCGCCGGCCACTTCGATGCCGAGCCGACCGAGGAAGGGGCCTGATCGTGAAGGATCCCCGCGACGTCATCATCCGTCCCGTCGTCAGCGAGAAGTCCTACGCGCTGCTCGACGAGGGCGTCTACACGTTCATCGTCGCCCCGAGCGCCTCCAAGCCGGAGATCCGCGACGCCGTGCAGGCCATCTGGCCCGGCGTGAAGGTGGCGAAGGTCAACACGCTCAACCGCAAGGGCAAGAAGCGGCGCAACCGCCGCTCGCCCACCTTCGGCAGCCGCCCCGACACCAAGCGGGCCGTGGTCACGCTGGCCGAGGGCGACCAGATCGACCTGTTCGAGGTGAAGTGACATGGCGGTCCGCAAGCGCAAGCCCACCAGCCCCGGCCGTCGGTTCCAGACGGTCTCCGACTTCAGCGACATCACGCGCCCCGAGCCCGAGAAGTCGCTGCTCGCCAAGAAGTCCAAGACCGGTGGCCGCAACAACTACGGCCGCAAGACCTCGCGCCACCGCGGCGGTGGTCACAAGCAGCAGTACCGCGTCATCGACTTCAAGCGGAAGAAGGACGGCGTCCCCGCCAAGGTCGCGGCCATCGAGTACGACCCCAACCGGACGTGCCGCATCGCCCTCCTGCACTACCTGGACGGCGAGAAGCGCTACATCCTCGCCGCCCGCGACCTGAAGGTCGGCGACACGGTGCAGTCGGGCCAGGGCGCCGAGATCCGTCCCGGCAACGCCCTGCCGATGCGCTACATCCCGGTCGGCACCGTCGTCCACAACGTGGAGTTCAAGCCCGGTGCGGGCGGCAAGATGGCCCGCTCCGCCGGCTCGAGCGTCCAGCTGGTGGCGAAGGAGGGCGACTACGCCACCCTGCGCCTCCCCTCGACCGAGATGCGCCGCGTCCCGATCGACTGCCGCGCCACCGTCGGCGAGGTCGGCAACGCCGAGCACGACCTGGTCAAGATCGGCAAGGCCGGCCGCAACCGCTGGAAGGGCGTGCGCCCGCAGACCCGCGGTGTGGCCATGAACCCGGTCGACCACCCGCACGGTGGCGGCGAGGGCAAGACCTCGGGTGGTCGCCACCCGGTGTCGCCCTGGGGCAAGCCCGAGGGTCGCACCCGCAACAAGAACAAGCCGTCCCAGAAGCTGCTCGTGCGCCGTCGCCGGACGCGCGGCTCGCGGCGGTGACGGAGGAGATCTGAGATGCCCCGCAGCCTGAAGAAGGGTCCCTTCGTGGACGACCACCTGCTCAAGAAGGTGGACGACCTCAACGAGAAGGGTCAGAAGAACGTGATCAAGACCTGGTCGCGCCGCTCCACGATCATCCCCGAGATGGTCGGCCACACGATCGCCGTCCACGACGGCCGCAAGCACGTGCCCGTGTACGTGACCGAGTCCATGGTCGGCCACAAGCTCGGCGAGTTCGCCCCCACCCGGACGTTCAAGTTCCACGCCGGGCAGGAGAAGGGCGCGAGGGGTCGGCGATGACCGGGACCAAGACCAACGAGCGGCCGGGCGTCCGTGCGCAGCACCGCCACGCCCGCATGTCGGCCACCAAGGCCCGCGTGGTGCTCGACCTCATCCGCGGCAAGTCCGTGGCCGAGGCCCGCACGATCCTGCAGTTCTCCGAGCGGGGCGCGTCCTACACGATCGCCAAGGTGCTCGACTCGGCGGTGGCCAACGCCGCCAACAACAACGACATCCCGCCGGAGGAGCTCTTCGTCGCCACCGCCTATGCGGACGAGGGCCCCACGCTGAAGCGCTGGCGCCCCCGGGCCCGCGGCCGCGCCACGCGGATCCGCAAGCGCACCTGCCACATCACGATCATCGTCGGCCGCTACAGCGCCGAGGAGTGGGACCGGATCCGGACGCGCCAGGCCGAGTCCGGCCGGACGACCCCCGACGCCGCCTCCGCCCGCGCCCGTCGCGTGGCCGGCAGCCGTCGCCGCTCCGGCGCCCCCGCCGAGGAGGCGGAGACGCCGACGCCGGAGGAGGAGCTCGCAGGTGACGAGGCCGCGACCGAGGCGGTCGTGACCGAGGCGTTCGCCGAGGACGCCGAGGACGCAGGCGTCGCCGATGGCGCGGACAGCGCCGATGACGGCGGCGCAGCTGCGGAGGACGCGGGTGACGAGGCCGCCGCCGACGCCGTCGTGGCCGAGGACAGCGCCGAGATCGCCGACGAGGCCGCGGCCGCCGCCGACGAGGCTGGCGAGACCGACAAGAAGGACGAGGACTGATGGGCCAGAAGGTCAACCCCTACGGCTTCCGCCTCGGCACCACCACGGACTGGAAGTCCCGGTGGTTCGCCACCCGTGAGGAGTACGTCGACTACCTCATCGAGGACTGGAAGATCCGCGACTACCTGATGAACAAGCTGCCGAACGCAGCCATCAGCCGGATCGAGGTCGAGCGCACGCGCGACCGCCTCCGCGTCGACGTCCACACCGCGCGCCCCGGCATCGTCATCGGTCGCCGCGGCGCCCAGGCCGACGAGCTGCGCGCCGATCTCACCAAGCTGACCGGCAACCCCAAGGTCCAGCTGAACATCCAGGAGATCAAGCAGCCCGAGGTCGACGCCGCGCTGATCGCGCAGGGCGTGGCCGACCAGCTGGCCAACCGCATCGCCTTCCGCCGGGCCATGAAGCGGGCCGTGCAGAACGCGCAGAAGGCCGGCGCCCTCGGCATCCGGGTGCAGTGCTCGGGTCGCCTCGGCGGCTCCGAGATGTCCCGCACCGAGTGGTACCGCGAGGGTCGCGTGCCGCTGCACACCCTCCGCGCCGACATCGACTACGGCTTCCGCGAGGCCAAGACCACTGCCGGCCGCATCGGCGTGAAGGTCTGGATCTACAAGGGCGACATCCTCCCCTACAAGAGCGCCAACGAGGACAAGATCACCAAGGAGGCGGCGATGGCCGTCGGCGAGACCGCCGGCCAGGAGCGCCCCCGCGTGGTGTCGACCAAGCCCACCGCTCCGGGTGCCGCCGCTGCCGCTGCCGCGGCCGCCCCGGCGCCGGCTCCCGAGGCCGCACCGGCCCCCGAGGAGACCGACGAGGAGCTCAAGCCCCTCGTGCAGGAGGCGGACCCCGAGTTCGAGCGGCTCCTCGCGGAGGAGGAGGAGATCGAGCGCTCCACCCGCGAGCACCACGAGACGCCGCACTTCCGACCGGGAGACGCTGACTGATGTTGATGCCCCGCAAGGTCAAGCACCGCAAGCAGCATCGCGGTCGCACCAAGGGTGTCGCCAAGGGCGGCACCAACGTCACGCACGGCCAGTACGGCATCCAGGCGCTCGAGCCCGGGTGGATCACCGCCCGCCAGATCGAGGCCGCCCGTATCGCCATGACCCGCCACATCAAGCGTGGCGGCAAGGTCTGGATCAACGTGTTCCCCGACAAGCCGGTGACGCAGAAGCCGGCCGAGACGCGCATGGGCTCCGGCAAGGGCAACCCCGAGCGCTGGGTCGCCGTCGTGCGCCCGGGCCGCGTGCTGTTCGAGCTGAGCTACCCCGACGACGCCATCGCCCGCGGCGCCCTCAACCGGGCCATCCAGAAGCTGCCGGTGAAGGCGAAGATCGTGACCCGTGAGGAGGGCTTCTGATGGCGAAGGAGTCCGTCACCCACCTGGGCGACGAGCAGCTCGTCGAGCGGCTCGCCGAGGAGAAGGACCGCCTCTTCAAGCTGCGGTTCCAGCTGGCCACCGGTCAGCTCGAGAACTCCACCCGGATCAGCCAGACCAAGAAGGACATCGCCCGCATCAACACCGAGCTGCGGGCCCGTGAGATCGCTGCCGCCGAGGCGGCGGTCGGGAGCGAGGCGTCATGAGCGACACCGCACCGACGACGTCCGAGCGCAACGCCCGCAAGGTGCGTGAGGGCATCGTGACGTCCAACAAGATGGAGCGCACCGCCATCGTCACCGTGACCGAGCGCGTCCGGCACCCCCGGTACAACAAGACGATGCAGCAGGACAAGAAGCTGTACGTCCACGACGAGTCGAACGACCTCAACGTGGGCGACCGCGTGCGGGTCATGGAGACCCGGCCGCTGTCCAAGCTGAAGCGCTGGCGGATCCTGGAGATCGTGGAGCGCGCCCGATGATCCAGCAGGAGAGCCGCCTCCGGGTGGCCGACAACTCGGGTGCCCGCGAGGTGCTCGTCATCAAGGTGCTCGGCGGCTCCCGCCGTCGGTACGCCTCGATCGGCGACGTCTTCGTGGCCACCGTCAAGGACGCCCTCCCGGGCGCCGCGGTCAAGAAGGGCGACGTCGTGAAGTGCGTCGTCGTCCGCACGAAGAAGGAGCGGCGCCGCCCCGACGGCAGCTACATCCGCTTCGACGAGAACGCCGCCGTGCTCATCAACGACCAGAAGCAGCCCCGCGGGACCCGCATCTTCGGTCCGGTCGGCCGTGAGCTGCGCGACAAGAAGTTCATGCGAATCGTCTCGCTCGCCCCGGAGGTGATCTGACGTGTCATCCAAGACGAGCACCGCGAAGCTGAAGATCAGGAAGGGTGACCGCGTCCGCGTCCTGTCCGGCAAGGACAAGGGCAAGGAGGGCGAGGTCATGTCCGTCGACCCGGCCGCCGGCAAGGCGATCGTGGAGGGCGTGAACGTGGCCAAGCGCCACCAGAAGCCGACCCGGGCCATGCAGCAGGGCGGCATCATCGACAAGGCGATGCCCATCCAGGTGTCGAACCTGGCGCTCATCGACAGCGCCGGGAAGGCCACCCGGGTCGGGTACCGCATCGGCGCCGACGGGTCGAAGACCCGCGTCGCCCGCAGCAACGGAGGTGAGCTGTGAGCACCGCCACGGCGATCGTCCCCCGGCTGAAGACCCGCTACAACGACGAGATCCGCTCGTCGCTGCAGCAGACGCTCGGCCTGGGCAACATCATGGAGGTCCCGCGCCTCGAGAAGATCGTGGTCAACGTCGGCGCCGGCAAGGCGACCGAGAACCGCGGCCTGCTCGACAAGGTCGTCGAGGACCTGACCGCCATCTGCGGCCAGAAGCCCGTCATCACGAAGGCCAAGAAGTCGATCGCCGGCTTCAAGCTCCGTGAGGGCAACGCCATCGGCGTCAAGGTGACGCTGCGCGGCGACAACATGTGGGAGTTCTTCGACCGGCTCATCACGCTGGCGATCCCCCGCATCCGTGACTTCCGGGGCCTGCCGTCGAAGAGCTTCGACGGTCGTGGCAACTACACGTTCGGCGTGACCGAGCAGCTGATCTTCCCGGAGATCGACTACGACAAGATCGATGCCTCACGGGGCATGGACATCACGATCGTGACCACCGCTCGAACCGATGCCGAAGGCCGCGCCCTCCTGGACGCCTTCGGCTTCCCGTTCCGTCGTGAAGGGCAGCAGTAATGGCCACCGAGGCTCTCAAGCAGAAGCAGCAGCGCAAGCCCAAGTTCAAGGTGCGGGCGTACACCCGTTGCCGCCGGTGCGGTCGTCCGCGCTCGGTGTACCGCAAGTTCGGCCTCTGCCGCGTGTGCCTGCGCGAGCTCGCGCACTCCGGCGAGATCCCGGGCGTGACCAAGGCCAGTTGGTGAGGGGAGGGAGCACGACATGACCATGACCGACCCCATCGCCGACATGCTGACCCGCATCCGCAACGCGAACATCGCGATGCACGACGAGGTCAAGATGCCGTCCTCCAAGCTGAAGGAGGCGCTCGCCGTCCTCCTCGAGAAGGAGGGCTACATCGTCGGGTTCACCGTCGCGGAGAACCCGAGCGGGCCCGGCAAGAGCCTGCGCATCGACATGAAGTACTCCGACGAGCGTCGTCGGGTGATCTCCGGCCTGCGCCGCGTCTCGAAGCCGGGCCTGCGGGTCTACCGCAAGCACGACGAGCTCGAGCGCGTCCTCGGCGGTCTCGGCATCGCCGTCCTGTCCACGAGCAAGGGGCTCATGACCGACCGCGAGGCTCGCCGCCAGCGGATCGGTGGTGAGGTCCTCTGCCATGTCTGGTGAGGTGAACTGATGTCCCGCATCGGCAAGGCACCGATCACCGTCCCGAGCGGCGTGACCGTCTCGATCGACGGCCAGTCGATCGCCGTCAAGGGGCCCAAGGGCGAGCTGTCCCGCACCGTGTCCGAGCTGGTCACGCTGCGCGAGGACGGTGAGACGATCGTGGTGGAGCGCTCCGGCGACGACCGCGACGCCCGCGCCCAGCACGGCCTCGTCCGCTCGCTGGTCCAGAACATGGTCACCGGCGTGACCGACGGGTTCCAGAAGGACCTCGAGATCGTCGGCGTCGGCTACCGCGCCCAGGCCAAGGGCAAGGGCCTCGAGCTCTCGCTCGGGTTCTCGCACCCGGTCGTGGTGGACGCCCCCGACGGCATCACCTTCAACGTCCCGCAGCCCACCCGCATCGAGGTGCACGGGATCGACAAGCAGCTGGTCGGCCAGGTGGCCGCCAACATCCGTGAGTGGCGCAAGCCGGAGCCCTACAAGGGCAAGGGCGTGCGCTACGCCGACGAGCACGTCCGCCGCAAGGCCGGCAAGGCCGGCAAGTGATGGAGCCGGCAACGCCGGAGACTGGTACGCAACGATGAGTGACAAGAGCAAGCAGAAGCGGGACAGCCGAATCCGGCGCCACTCCCGCGTGCGTCGCCACGTGACCGGCACCGCGGAGCGCCCGCGCCTCGCCGTGTTCCGGTCCAACCGCCACGTCGTGGCGCAGGTGATCGACGACCGCGCCGGCGTCACGCTGGCCTCGGCCAGCACGCTCGAGGCCGACCTCCGCTCCGGCGCGACCGGCAACGCCGAGGCCGCGGCCAAGGTCGGCACGCTCGTCGCCGAGCGCGCCAAGGCCGCCGGCGTCGAGCAGGTGGTCTTCGACCGCGGTGGCTTCCGCTACCACGGGCGCGTCGCCGCCCTCGCCGATGCAGCCCGTGACGCAGGACTGGAGTTCTGATGCCCGCGAACGACAACGACATGGGCCTGCGCGAGTCGCGGGTCATCAACATCAACCGCGTCGCCAAGGTGGTGAAGGGCGGCCGTCGCTTCTCCTTCACCGCCCTCGTGGTGATCGGTGACGGCGCCGGCCGCGTCGGCCTCGGCTACGGCAAGGCCAAGGAGGTGCCCCTCGCGATCCAGAAGGGCACCGAGGAGGCGCGCAAGAACCTCTTCACCGTGCCCCTCGCCGGCGGGACGATCATCCACCCGGTGGTGGGCGTCGTCGGTGCCGGCCGGGTGCTGCTGAAGCCCGCCGCCCCCGGTACCGGTGTGATCGCCGGTGGCGCCGCCCGCGCCATCCTCGAGGAGGCCGGCATCCACGACGTGCTGTGCAAGTCGCTCGGCTCGTCCAACTACATCAACGTCGCCAAGGCCACGGTCGACGGGCTGCGCCAGCAGCGCCGCCCCGACGAGATCGCCGCCCTGCGCGGCCTCCCGGTCGACGAGGTCATCCCGGCCGGCCTGCTCAAGGCCTACCAGGAGTCCGAGCGCGGCCCGGCGCCCGAGCCGACCGAGGTCGCGTGATGGCTCAGATCAAGGTCACCCAGGTGCGCTCGTCGATCGGCACCAAGCCCAAGCAGCGCGGCACGCTCCGCGCGCTCGGCCTGGGCCGCATCGGCAAGACGCACGTCCTCGAGGACACCCCCGACGTGCGGGGCCAGATCAACAAGGTCCCCCACCTCATCGACGTCGAAGAGGTTTCGTGATGAAGATCCACGACCTGAAGCCGGCCGACGGGTCCCGCAAGCGGCGCAAGCGCGTCGGTCGCGGCATCGGCGGCAAGGGCGGCAAGACCGCAGGCCGCGGCACCAAGGGCCAGAAGGCGCGCGACACCATCCCCGTGAGCTTCGAGGGCGGCCAGCTCCCGATGTCGATGCGGGTCCCCAAGCTGCGCGGCTTCAACAACCCGTTCCGCGTCGAGTACCAGGCGATCAACCTGGACACGATCGCCGAGTCCGGTCTCGACGAGATCACCCCCGACACGCTGCGCTCCAAGGGCCTCGTCTCGAAGGGCGCGCTCGTGAAGGTGCTCGGCCGCGGCGAGCTCGACCGCAAGGTCACCGTGAAGGTGCACGCCGTCTCGAAGTCGGCCGAGGAGGCCATCACCGCCGCCGGCGGCACGGTCGAGAAGCTGCCGCTGCCGTTCGCGGTCCGTCCGGCGTTCTCGGGCTCCGCGCACACCAACCGCTGAGCCTCCGAACACCCCCCGGCCCGCCCGGGTCGTGAACAGGTGCCCGTGTCCGGACCGGTGTACCCTCGACCGCTGGTCGTGGGGACGGTCCGTCCCGAGCACGCCGCAGCAGGGTCCCGCCCGCTGAGAAGCCAACAACCCGCTGAGTGCCCGTCCAGGAGCTGCAGTGTCGCGAATCGGCAACATCATCAAGGTGCCGGACCTCCGCAACAAGGTCCTGTTCACCCTGATGATGCTCGTCATCTACCGGTTCGGTTGCTACGTGCCCGTCCCGGGCATCGACCAGAACGCGGTCAGCGCCATCGAGGACCAGGCCCGCGAGGGCGGCGTGCTCGCGTTCCTGCAGCTGTTCTCGGGCCGGGCCCTGACCCGCTTCAGCCTCTTCGCGCTCGGGATCATGCCGTACATCACGGCGTCGATCATCATGCAGATCCTCGCGGTGGTGATCCCCAAGCTGCAGGAGTGGCAGCAGCAGGGGGCGGTCGGCCAGCGCAAGACCACGCAGTGGACCCGCTACGTCACGATCGGCATCTCGATCCTGCAGTCCACCGGCCTGGTGTTCCTCTTCCACAACGGCGGCGGCGGCCTCACCGGCGGCCAGTCCAACCTGGACCTGGTGCCCGGCTTCAGCCCGGCCATCGTGCTGCTGATCGTCCTGACCTTCACCGCCGGCTCGGCGCTGCTCATGTGGATGGGCGAGCTGATCACGACCCGCGGCATCGGCAACGGCATGTCGCTGATCATCTTCTGCTCGGTCGTGTCGGGTCTGCCCTCCGCCTTCTCCGCCGTCTACGCAGCCGAGAACGGCGCCGTGAAGCTGGCCATCTTCCTGGCCTTCTTCCTCGTGCTGCTCGTGTTCGTCGTGTTCATCGAGCTCGGCCAGCGCCGCATCCCGGTGCAGTTCGCCAAGCGGGTCGTCGGCCGGCGGATGTACTCGGGCCAGAGCACGTACATCCCGCTGAAGGTCAACCAGGCGGGCGTCGTGCCGATCATCTTCGCCTCGGCGGTCATCAACCTGCCGGTGCTGCTCAGCCAGGTCCTGCCGTCCGACGGCTGGGGCGCCAGCGTGTCGAACTTCATCAACGACTACCTGGCCGACACCCGGAACCTCGTCTACCTGGCGTTCCTCGGACTGCTGATCGTCGGCTTCGCGTACTTCTACACGGCGATCGCGTTCGACCCCGTCCAGCAGGCCGACAACCTGCGCAAGCAGGGCGGCTTCATCCCGGGCATCCGTCCCGGTCCGCAGACCGAGCACTACCTGTCCAAGGTGCTCAACCGCATCACGCTGCCCGGCGCGATCTTCGTGGCCATCCTGGCCATCGCGCCGACGGTGCTCGTCAGCTACCTGCTCGGCCCCGGCGCCGCCAACAACGGCGCGGCCTACTCGATCGGCGGCACCTCGCTCCTGATCGCGGTGGGCGTGGCGCTCGAGACCATGAAGCAGGTCGACAGCCAGCTCATGATGCGCAACTACGAAGGGTTCCTGTCGAGCAAGAGCTGACACGGCGCCGACGGCTCACGCCGTCGCGCCGGACGGCCGTCGCTCGCTGCCACCACGGGGCACCCGCCCCGACGGAGACCGACCATGCCCACGGGGAACGATCCACTCCGACTCATCGTCTTCGGGCGCCAGGGCGCCGGGAAGGGCACGCAGGCCGCGCGCCTCGCCGCCCACTACGGCATCCCGCACATCTCCACCGGTGACATGCTGCGCGCCGCCGCGGCCTCGGGCTCCGAGTTCGGTCTCCAGGTCAAGGCGATCATGGACGAGGGCGGGCTCGTCTCCGACGAGGTGATGGAGGGCGTGGTCGCCGAGCGCCTCGGCCAGCCCGACGCCCAGCCCGGGTTCCTGCTCGACGGCTATCCGAGGACGCCGGGGCAGGCCGAGTACCTGCAGGGCCTGCTCGCCCCGCAGGGCGTGCGCCTGGCGATCAACCTCGAGGTGCCCGAGGACGTCGTCGTCGAGCGCATCACCGGCCGGCGGGTGTGCTCCCAGTGCGGCACCGTCTACGCCGTCGGCCGGGACGAGTCGGCCGCCACCGGGGTCTGCGCCAAGTGCGGCGGTGCGGTCGTCCAGCGCGAGGACGACACGGAGGAGGCGGTGCGCAAGCGCCTCGCCCTCTACGCCCAGTCGACCGAACCGCTGCTCGCCTGGTTCCGGGAGCGGGACCTGCTGGCCGACGTCGACGGGGTCGGCGATCCCGACGACATCGCCGTCGAGCTGGTGCGGATCATCGATGCCCGCACCGGTGCCGCCACGTGACCGGGGTCGACCCGGGAGCCTGGCACGCCCGCCTTTGATCTCGGCGGACCCATGACATATATTTGTCCGTCGGCCCGTCGGGACCCGCCCCCTGCACGCGCCGTGTGACCTGCCCCCCGAGACCACGACGTCCCCCGTGACGACGTGCGACGGGGGGTCCACCAGGAGGATCTGTTCTGCCCAAGCCCAAGGAAGACGCCATCGTCCTGGAAGGGACGGTCATCGAGCCGCTCCCCAACGCCATGTTCCGAGTCGAGCTCGAGAACGGGCACAAGGTGCTGGCGCACATCTCCGGGAAGATGCGGATGCACTACATCCGGATCCTCCCCGGGGACAAGGTGCAGGTGGAGCTCACCCCCTACGACCTCTCACGGGGTCGCATCACCTACCGCTACAAGTGACAGCTCCGGCGGGCGCCCGTCCGCCGACGACTGATCGAGAAGTCCGCATGAAGGTCAAGCCCAGCGTCAAGAAGATCTGCGAGAAGTGCCGTGTCATCCGCCGCAACGGCCGGGTGATGGTCATCTGCGACAACCCGCGCCACAAGCAGCGCCAGGGCTGAGCAGCTCTCGCCACCACAGGAAGCAGGACAGCTACACATGGCACGCATCGCCGGCGTCGACATCCCGCGGGAGAAGCGCCTCGTCATCTCCCTCACCTACATCTACGGCATCGGCCGGACCGCCTCGGAGCAGATCTGCGAGGCCGCCGACATCGATCCGTCGACCCGGGTCCGTGACCTCACGGACTCCGAGGTGACCAAGCTCCGCTCGGTGATCGAGGAGGGCTACAAGGTCGAGGGCGACCTCCGCCGCGAGGTCAACCAGAACATCAAGCGCAAGATGGAGATCGGCTGCTACCAGGGGCTCCGCCATCGTCGCGGCCTGCCCGTGCGCGGCCAGCGCACCCACACCAACGCCCGCACCCGCAAGGGTCCCAAGAAGACCGTCGCCGGCAAGAAGAAGGTCCGCAAGTAATGGCAAAGCCACCGGCCGGGGGCCGTCGTCCCCGGAAGAAGGAGCGCAAGCACGTCACCCACGGCGTCGCGCACATCAAGTCCTCGTTCAACAACACGATCATCTCGATCACCGACCTCGAGGGCAACGTGCTCGCCTGGGCCTCCGCCGGCAACGCCGGGTTCAAGGGCTCCCGCAAGTCGACCCCGTTCGCGGCCCAGCTGGCCGCCGAGCAGGCCGCCCGCCGGGCCATGGAGCACGGCGTGCGCAAGGTCGACATCGTGGTGAAGGGCCCGGGCTCGGGCCGCGAGACCGCGATCCGCTCCATCCAGAACGTCGGCATCGAGGTGACGGGCATCAAGGACGTCACCCCCGTGCCGCACAACGGCTGCCGTCCCCCCAAGCGTCGGAGGCTCTGAGGTCATGTCCCGCTACACCGGTCCCCGCGCCCGCGTCTCGCGCCGGCTCGGCACGAACATCTGGGGCACCAACGGCGAGAACATCGCCATGGAGAAGCGCCCGTACCCGCCGGGCGAGCACGGCCGCACCCGCCGCCGGGGCAACGTCTCCGAGTACCTGCTGCAGCTCCAGGAGAAGCAGAAGGCCCGCTTCGCCTACGGCATGACCGAGAAGCAGTTCCGCAACCTCTACGAGGAGGCGAACCGCCGCCAGGGCGTGACCGGCGAGAACCTGCTCCGCTACTGCGAGCAGCGCCTCGACAACGTCGTCTACCGCGCCGGCTGGGCCGCCACCCGCCCGCAGGCCCGCCAGTTCGTGACCCACGGCCACATCGAGGTCAACGGTCGCCGGGTGAACGTGCCCAGCTACCGGGTCCGCAAGGGCGACGTCGTCCGCCTGCGCGAGAAGTCCCGCCAGATGCTGGTCATCCAGTGGAACATGGACACCCTCGGCCGCCCGGCCGCCCCGTGGCTGGACACGGCCGACGGGGGCCAGGAGGTCACCGTCCGAGAGCTGCCGCTGCGGGAGCACATCGACGTCCCGGTGCGCGAGCAGCTCATCGTCGAGCTCTACTCCAAGTAGACCCGGCTCCGCTCACCCCCGTCCGCACGAACCCGCCCGCCCAGTACCGAGGTACGCATCAGATGCTCGTCATCCAACGCCCCACCGTGGAGGCCATCGACGAGGAAGAGGCCAACCGCCAGCGGTTCGCCATCAGCCCGTTGGAGCCCGGCTTCGGCCACACGCTCGGCAACTCCCTGCGCCGGACCCTGCTGTCGTCGATCCCCGGCGCGGCCATCACCGAGGTCCGCTTCGACGACGCCCTGCACGAGTTCGACACGCTCACCGGCGTGACCGAGGACGTCACCGACATCATCCTCAACCTGAAGGACGTGGTCCTCACCTCCACCTCCGACGACCCGATCACGCTCCGCCTGGACGTGCGCGGCCCGGCCGAGGTGACCGCCGGTGACATCCAGGCCACGTCCGACGTGGAGATCCTGAACCCCGACCTGCACATCGCCACGCTGAACGGCAAGGCCCGCCTGGCCGTCGACCTCACCGTCGACCGCGGCAAGGGCTACCTGTCGGCGCTCGGCCGCAGCAGCTCGACGATCGGCGTCATCCCGATCGACGCGATCTTCTCGCCTGTCCGCCGGGTCACGTTCTCGGTCGAGCCGACCCGCGTCGAGCAGTCGACCAACTACGACCGCCTGGTGCTCGACATCGAGACCGACTCGTCGGTGACGCCGCGCGACGCCCTGGCCTCGGCCGGCGCCACGCTGAAGTCGCTCGTCGAGCTCGTCGAGCAGATGTCGGAGGAGCCCGAGGGCCTGACCCTCACCGAGGCCGCCGCCGCCGTCGCCACGTCGCCCGACCTCGAGCTCGCCATCGAGGAGCTCGACCTCTCGGAGCGTCCGCGCAACTGCCTGAAGCGGGCCCAGGTCAACACGGTGGGCGAGCTGCTGCAGAAGTCCGAGGACGACCTGCTCGCCATCACCAACTTCGGTCAGAAGTCGCTGGACGAAGTCATCGAGAAGCTCGACGAGCGGGGCCTGTCGCTCCGTGGTCGGGACTGAACCGGAGCCACTGAGACATGCCTGCCACTCCCAAGAAGGGGCGCGCCTTCGGCGGTAGCGCCAAGCACCAGCGCCAGATCATGGCCAACCTCGTGGCGTCGCTCGTCGCGTCGCCCACCGGGATCGTCACCACCGAGGCCAAGGCCAAGGCGGTGCGCCCGATCGCCGAGAAGCTGATCACCAAGGCGAAGAAGGGCGGTCTGCACAACCACCGCCAGATCCTCGCCTACATCGGTGACCAGGAGATCGCTGCGATCCTCATGGACGAGATCGGTCCCCGCTACGCCACCCGGCCGGGCGGCTACACGCGGATCCTGAAGCTCGGCACCCGCCACGGGGACAACGCCCCGATGGCCAAGCTCGAGCTGGTCTGAACGATCGGAACGGACGGGGCGGCCTCCGGGTCGCCCCGTTTCGCCGTTTTGGCCCCCCGCCCCGTTTCTGACGCCAGAGAGCGGGCTGTCTGACGCATGGATGACATGAGAACGCAGGGGGAGGGCTCGACGGTCCGGCTGCGGCTCGACGTGGCGTACGACGGCTCGGGGTTCCACGGCTTCGCCGAGAACCGCGGCGTCGCCACCGTCGGCGGGTCGCTCCGCGACGCGCTCGAGCGCGTCCTGCAGGTGCCCGTCGAGCTGACCTGCGCCGGCCGGACCGACGCCGGGGTCCACGCCCGGGGCCAGGTGGTGTCGCTCGACGTGCCCGTCGCGGCGCTGGACGCGGTGGGGGAGCGGGCCCGGGCCCGTGCCGGCAGCCGGCTCCACGGCGGGGCGCCCGACCTCCGGGCCGCGGCGCTCGTCCGGCTGCGCGACTCGCTGAACGGCCTGCTCGGGCCGGCGATCGTGGTGGGCGCGGCGTCATCCGTCGACGACGGGTTCGACGCCCGCTTCTCGGCCACGAGCCGCACCTACCGGTACCTGGTGCTCAACCGAGAGGTGCCCGACCCGTTCCTCGCCCCGACGTCGTGGTGGGTCGACCAGCCCCTCGACCTCGACCGGATGCAGGCGGCGTGCGCCCACCTGCTCGGCGAGCACGACTTCTCGTGCTTCTGCCGCCGCCCCAGACCCGCCGACCCCGACGCGGACCCGGTCTCGCTCGTGCGGCGGGTGCTCGCCGCGGGCTGGACGGCCGACGACCCGGACGGCCGCGGGCTGCTGAGGTTCGAGATCACCGCCAGCGCGTTCTGCCACCAGATGGTCCGCAGCATCGTCGGCATGCTCGTCGACGTCGGCCGCGGCCGCCGGGCGCCCGATGACGTGCGGGCGGCCATCGGCTCCCTCGACCGGGCCCGGGCCGGCCAGCTCGCCCCGCCCCGCGGGCTGGTGCTCTGGGAGGTCGGGTACTGAGCCCGCGGTCGGGGGCGCCCGGGCGCCCGGGGCCGCTTGCACTTCGCGGCATGGACCCCGTACGCTTGCCCGTCGGCCCGAGCGGTCGGACGCGTGGTGCACCTCTTCACCGGGGACCCGCCGATCCGATCCACCCCCGTCGGTCGGGCCCGTCGTCATGACGCGAGAGCCCTGCTCGGACCCTGCCGCACGGCGCGGCGCCCGTCCGAGCACTGCACGACCGGGCGGTCGGTGCAGATCCGGAGAACCGAGAGAGTGAGCGCTGTGCGCACCTATTCGCCACGAGCAGACGAGATCGAGCGCGGCTGGTACGTCGTCGACGCCGAGGGCCTGACCCTCGGCCGGATGGCCACCGAGGTGGCCCGGATCCTCCGCGGCAAGCACAAGGCCATGTACACCCCGCACCTCGACACCGGCGACCACGTCATCATCGTGAACGCCGACAAGGTCGTCCTCACGGCCGGCAAGGCCGAGGACAAGCAGGTGTACCACCACACCGGCTACCCGGGCGGCATCCGCTCGACCACGTACGCGACCCTCCTCCAGGAGAAGCCGGAGCAGGCGGTCCGCCGCACGATCCGCGGCATGCTCCCGAAGAACCGGCTCGGCCGCCAGATGCTCAAGAAGCTCAAGGTGTACGCCGGCCCGACCCACCCGCACGCTGCCCAGCAGCCCCAGACCTTGGACCTCGCGGACGCCCGGGCGCGTTCGTAACGGAGACGAGCAGAGATGACCACCCCTCTCACCCAGACCACCGGCCGTCGCAAGCGGGCGGTCGCCCGGGTCCGGCTGCGGCCCGGCACCGGCGTCATCACGATCAACAAGCGCCCGGTCGAGGACTACTTCCCGAACGCCACGCACCGGATGATCCTCACGGAGCCGCTGCGAGTCACCTCGACGAACGAGGTCTACGACGTCGACGCGACCCTGCACGGCGGCGGCGTGACCGGCCAGGCCGGCGCCATCCGCCTGGGCATCGCCCGCTCGCTGGTGGAGCTCGACCCCGAGCTGCGGCCCACGCTCAAGAAGGCCGGGTTCCTGTCCCGCGACGCCCGCGAGAAGGAGTCCAAGAAGTACGGCCTCAAGAAGGCCCGCAAGGCTCCGCAGTACTCCAAGCGCTGATCCCACCGCAGTGACCGTCCGCTTCGGCACGGACGGGGTGCGCGGGGTCGCCGGCCGCGACCTCACCCCGGAGATCGCGCTCGCCATCGGCCGTGCGGCCGTCCGGGCCTTCGGGGCCCGGCGCGTCGTCATCGGCCGCGACACCCGGCGCTCGGGACCGCTGCTCGAGGCCGCCCTCGCGGCCGGCGTGTGCGCCGAGGGCGCGGACGCCGTGCTCGCCGGCGTCGTGCCCACCCCGGCCGTCGCCTTCGCGTCCGAGCGTGATCAGGTCGTGGGCGTCGTGATCTCGGCGTCGCACAACGCCTACGCCGACAACGGCATCAAGCTCTTCGCGCCGGGTGGCCTGAAGCTGAGCGACGACCAGCAGGCCGCGGTCGAGGCGGTGATCGCCGACGCGCTGTCGCTCGCCGACCACGCCGGCGAGCCGCTCGACGGCGCGCCGGTCGGTGCCGAGGTCGGCTCGTTGCTGGCCGACGTCTCGCTCGCCGACGACTACGCGGCGTCCATCGAGGGCGTCACCGAGGGCCGGCGCCTCGACGGGCTGCGCGTCGTCGTCGACTGCGCCAACGGCGCGGTGTCGGCCATCGCCCCCGACGTGCTCGCCGACCTGGGCGCCGAGGTGCTCGTCCTGTTCGCCGAGCCCGACGGGACCAACATCAATGACGGCTGCGGGTCCACGCACCCCGAGGCGCTGCAGCGCGCGGTGGTCGAGGAGCGGGCGCACCTCGGGCTCGCGTTCGACGGCGACGCCGATCGGCTGCTCGCGGTCGACGAGCGGGGCCGGCTGGTCGACGGCGACCAGATCCTCGCCCTCTGCGCGACCGATCTGCGCGACCGCGGCCGGCTGTCCGAGGACACCGTCGTCGTGACCGTCATGTCGAACCTCGGGTTCCGACAGGCGATGGGCCGCCAGGGCATCACGGTCGTCGAGACGGCGGTCGGCGACCGCTACGTGCTCGCCGCCATGGCCGACGGCGGGTTCAGCCTGGGCGGCGAGCAGTCGGGCCACCTCGTGTTCGGCGACCTCGGCACCACGGGCGACGGCCTCCTCAGCGCGGTCGTGCTCGCCGACCTGGTCGTCCGCGAGGGCGCGCCGCTCGGCGACCTGGTCGACGCGGCGATGACGAAGCTGCCGCAGGTGCTGCGCAACGTGCGCGTCGGGACGCCGATGCCCGACGTCGCCGACCGCCTGTCGGCCGAGGTGGCCGAGGTGTCGGCCGAGCTGGGCGACCGGGGCCGCGTGCTGCTGCGCCCGTCGGGCACCGAGCCGGTCGTGCGCGTGATGGCCGAGGCGCCGACCGAGGCCGAGGCCGCGGCGGCGGTCGACACGCTGGTCGCCGCCGTCGAGTCCCTGGCCTGACGGCCGGCGGGATCAGCCGATCCCGAGGGAGCCGGCGAGGTCGTCGGGGTCGAAGTCGGGCAGCTCGCGCAGCGCCATCAGCAGGTGGGTGCGCCAGCGGTCCTGGACGATCCCGAGGATCGCGCTGTCGTCCTCGATCCGGGTCTCCTGCAGCTCGAGCGAGCCGTTGCGGTACACGGCGAGGTCGTAGGGCGGCCCGACCGACAGGTTGGCCAGCGCGGTCGACACCATCGACGCGATCGCGACCTTGATCGCGTCGCCCAGCCCGAGGTGCTCCTCCACGGCCAGCTCGAGCATGTGCTTGCCGTACTTGGTCTCGCCGATCTGGAGGAACGGGCGGTCGTCGCTCGCCCGGATGTAGTTGCCCTCCGGGTAGACCATCAGCACGTCGGGCCGGTGACCGTGGACCTGCCCGCCGAGGATCAACGTGCAGGTGCCGTCGGCGCCGACGCGGTCGAGCGCGGGACGGTGCTGCTCGCCGACCGCGACGCTGACCCGCCCGACGTAGAGCGCGGCCTCGTGCAGGTCGGCGACCGTCGCCAGGCTGACCGGCGCCTGGTTGTCGAGGTCCGCCTGGATCTGGTCGAGCACCTGCTGGGTGGTGGCCAGGTTGCCGGCCGACTCGATCACGAACAGCCGGTCGTCCGACGGCTCGAACACGTGCATCTTGCGGTACGTGCTGACGTTGTCGACCCCGGCGTTGGTCCGGGTGTCGGCGAGGAAGACGAGCCCCTCTTCGAGGCGCATGGCGATGCAGTAGGTCACGGCGGCCTTTCGGGGCGGCGCTCGACGGCGGCGCTCGACGGTGGGGACCGCCGGGGTGCGGTCGGGGGGTGGTCGGATCACCGTAGTGGCCTCGACAGGTACCCGGTCCGTGACCCCCGTAGACTGGATCGACCGACGACTTCGGTGACCCGTCCCCCCGACGGGAGCGCCCGCCGGGACCGTGCCCGGTCCGGCGGCGGTGGGCGGAACCGCCTGGAGGTGGACAGCAACGTGTGTGGGATCATCGCAGTCGTCCGACGCCCGTCGGACCGGGAGCCCACGCCGGCCCCCGACCTCGTCGCCTCGCTCGAGGCGGTGCGCCCCCTGCTCTCCGGCGGTGACACCGACCGGCTGTCGCGCCTCGAGCCCGCCGCCGAGGCGCTCGAGTCGATCGACGTCGCGCTCCGCGGCGTGCCCGGGCTGCTGAGCCTGCGGGCCGATCGCACCGCGGCGGGTCGGGTCGCCGCCCTCGTCGACGAGCTGAGCGGCGCCGTCGCCGTGCTCGAGGCCGAGCTGGACGACCCGCACACCGCGCCGGCCGCCGGCCAGCTCGAGGCCGTGAACGCCGCGCTGCTCCGCTGCAAGGACGCGCTGTGGGCCGTCGGTCGGGACCGGCTCCGTGCCGTGCGCGGCGTCGAGGAGGTCGTCGGCCCGACCTACGACGCCGACGGCGGCGGCCCCGCCGGCCTCGCCGTCGCCCTCAGCCTCCACCAGGCGCTGTCCGCGCTCGACCGCCTCGAGGTGCGAGGCCGCGACTCGGCCGGGCTCGAGGTGCAGCTGACCGGCCACGGCCTCGATCCCGACGACCCGGTCGTGCGGGCCGCGATCGCCGATCGCTCCGGCCTGTCGTTCACCGACGGATCGGTCCGCCTCGTCGACGGCGTGCTGGTCGTGGTGCACAAGGCGGCCGCCGAGATCGGCGAGCTGGGCGACAACACCGCCGCGCTCCGGGCGGAGATCCGCACCGACGCGCTGCTGCAGCGAGCGCTGCGGTCCGCCGACGTCGACGGCCTCGTGCTCGGCCACACCCGGTGGGCCTCGATCGGCATCATCTCCGAGCCCAACGCCCACCCGCAGTCCTCCGACGAGCTCGGCCGGGCCGGCGGCCCCTTCGTCACCGCCGTGCTCAACGGCGACGTCGACAACCACGCCGACCTGGTCGCAGCCGACGGCCTGGCGATCCCGGTCGAGATCACCACCGACGCCAAGGTGATCCCCGCCCTCGTCAGCCGGGGGCTGGCCGACGACCTGGCGCCCCGGGAGGCGTTCCGCGAGGCGGTCGCCCGGCTCGAGGGGTCAGTGGCCATCGGCGCCGCGGCGACGGCCGACCCGGACCGCCTGCTGCTCGCGCTGCGCGGCAGCGGGCAGGCGCTGTACGTCGGCGTGGCCGACGAGGCGTTCATCGTCGCCTCGGAGCCCTACGGCCTGGTCGAGGAGACCGCGACGTACCTCCGCCTGGACGGTGAGACGCCGGCCGACCCCGACAACCCGGTCGCCAGCCGCGGCCAGATCGTGGAGCTGTCCGCCGATCGGGCCGGCACGGTGGAGGGGATCGGCCGCTGGTCCTACGACGGGACCGAGCTGCCGGTCACCGCCGACGACCTGACCCACGCGCAGATCACCACGCGTGACATCGACCGCGGCGAGTTCCCCCACTTCCTCCTCAAGGAGATCACCGACGCCCCGGGCTCGTTCCGCAAGACGCTGCGGGGCAAGCTCATCGAGGCCGACGGGACGTTCCGCGTCGAGCTCACCGAGGACTCGCTGCCGGCCGACGTGCGCGAGGGGCTGCGCTCGGGCCGGCTCGCCCGCGTGCTCGTCATCGGGCAGGGAACGGCGGCCGTCGCGGGGCAGAGCCTGGCGGAGCACCTCCGCGAGCTGCTGGCCGAGACCGAGGCTCGGGTCGAGGCGCTGCCCGCCACCGAGCTGTCGGGCTTCCGCCTCCGCGGCGACATGTCCGACACGCTGGCGGTCGCCATCAGCCAGTCCGGCACGACCACCGACACGAACCGCACGGTCGACCTCCTGCGCGGTCGGGGCGCCTCGGTCATCTCGATCGTCAACCGGCGCAACTCCGACCTGACCGACAAGTCCGACGGCGTGCTGTACACGTCCGACGGCCGCGACGTGGAGATGAGCGTGGCGTCGACCAAGGCGTTCTACGCACAGGTCGCGGCGGGCCTCCTGCTCGGCTACGCCATCGCCGAGCAGGTGCCGGGCGGCCGCACGCCGGAGCACCCCGAGGAGCAGGAGCTGCTCCGCGCCCTCGCCGAGGTCCCCGCCGCGCTCGAGGCGACGCTCGCGACCCGGCCGTCGATCGCCGAGGCCGCCCGCACCTTCGCCCCGTCGCGTCGGTACTGGGCGATCGTCGGCAACGGGCCGAACCAGATCGCGGCCCGGGAGCTGCGGATCAAGCTGTCGGAGCTCTGCTACAAGTCGATCGCCTGCGACGCCACCGAGGACAAGAAGCACATCGACCTGTCGTCCGAGCCGATGATCCTCGTCTGCGCCGCCGGGCTGGTCGGCTCCACGGCCGACGACGTGTCCAAGGAGGTGGCGATCTTCCGGGCGCACAAGGCGGCGCCGATCGTCATCGCCTCCGAGGGCGACCGCGCCTTCGGCGCCGCGCTCGCCGTGCTGACCGTCCCCGACACCCACCCCCGGCTCGGGTTCGTGCTCGCCACCATGGTCGGCCACCTGTTCGGCTACGAGGCCGCGCTGAGCATCGACGCCCAGGCCCGGCCGCTGCGCGAGGTGCGCGCCGCGGTCGACGAGGCGGTGTCGTCGCTCGGGGGTGACCTGCAGCAGCTGCGCGATGGCGAGGGCCTCCTGCGCCGGCTCCGGCCGGTGATGGCGCCCGCCGCCGCGGCGTTCATGGACGGGCTGCGGTCCGGGACCTACGACGGCCACCTCGAGGCCGGCACGGCGGTGCGGGTGGCCGGACTGTTCCGCTACGCGCTCGGCATCTCGCCGCTCGACGCCTACCAGGTCGAGTTCGGCAAGGTGGGCACGCCCGGTGTCGTGCTCGAGGACCTCGTGGCCGGGCTGACCTCGGCGATCGAGGAGCTCACCCGCCCGGTCGACGCGATCAAGCACCAGGCCAAGACCGTGACCGTCGGCATCAGCCGGTCCGACGAGTCCCTGCTGCAGGTCCCGCTCGTCCTCGCGCTGGTCGAGGCCGGATCGCCTCGCGACCGGCTCGCCTACTCGACGCTCCGCTCGCTCGGCGAGCTCGACCCGGCGATCGTCGAGGTCGTCGGCTCCACGCGGTACGCCGTGGAGCACGGCGAGGACCTCGCCCGGGCGCAGCTCGTCGTCGTCGACCGGCGCGGCGTCTCGGCGTCGCTGCCGTCGCGCGTCGACCGGGACCACCGGCTCCGGGGCACCAAGGCGCTGGTCGCCCGCGAGCAGGAGCTGATGGTGGCGAGGGGCCGCGCCGACGGCCGCCTCGTGGTCATCGTGCCCGAGACCAAGGACGGCGTGACCACCGGCCTGCAGCTCCTGCACGTCGTGCTGCCCGACTCGCTGCCCGCCGCCACCGCGCGGGCGGTCCTGCAGGGCTACCGCCGCCGCTACCAGGCGCTGAAGGACGCGGTCACCGAGACCGAGGACGTCTTCCGCGACGACCTCCTGGCCCAGCAGTCGGTCGCCGACCTGCTGACCGTGCCGATCCTGGACCTCGCCGACCGCTGGCGGTCGTGAGCGCCGACGCCGGGGCGACGGGCGGCCGCGTCGTCGGCGTGGGCACCGACCTCGTCGAGGTGCCGAGGCTGCGGGCGGCGCTCGAGCGCACGCCGGCCCTGCTGCACCGGCTCTTCACCCCTGGCGAGCAGTCGAGGTGCCAGCGCCACGAGGATCCGCTCCCGCACCTGGCGGCCCGCTTCGCCGCCAAGGAGGCGGTCATGAAGGCGCTGGGGAAGGGGATGTCGGCGATGGCGTTCACCGACATCGAGGTCACGTCGGACGGCAGCGGCGCGCCCGGGGTCCGGCTGAGCGGTCGGGCCCGCCGGGTGGCCGACGAGCGAGGGGTCGCCACGGTGCTCGTGTCGCTCACCCACACCGGCGACCTCGCGCAGGCACACGCCGTCGCCACCACCTGAGCGTCCGAGGGCGCAGGTGCTGAGCGCGCGCCGCTGGTCGCCGGTCGACTCGGGCCGCAGGGCAGGATGGGGCGGTGCTCCCCGTCCTGACCCCGTCCCAGATGGCCGCGGTCGACGCCGCCGCAACGGTCGACGAGGACGTGCTGATCGGCCGGGCCGCGGCCGCCGTCGCCCGCACCGCGATCGATCTGATGGGCGGCGCCTACGGGCGCCGGGTGATCGTCGTGGCGGGTCCCGGCAACAACGGCGCCGACGGTCGGGTGGCGGCCGGGATCCTGCGACGGCGCGGCGTGCGGGTGGTCGTCCACGACCTCGCCGACGCGCCCGCCGTGCTGGGTCCCGCCGACCTCGTGGTCGACGCCGCGTTCGGCACGGGCTTCCGGGGCACGTACTCGTTCCCCGATCCCGACGGCGCGCCCGTGCTCGCCGTGGACGTCCCCTCGGGGGTGTCGGGCCTGACCGGCCTCGCCTCGGGCGAGCCGGCCCACGCCGTGGCGACCGTGACGTTCGCCGCCCTCAAGCCCGGCCTGCTGCTGCACGACGGCCCGGCCCACGCCGGCGAGGTCGTGCTGGCCGACATCGGCCTCGACGTCGAGGACGCCGAGGTCGTGGGCCCGCGTCGCGTGCACCTCGTGACCGATGCCGACGTCCTGGCCTGGGTGCCGGACCGCACCGACGACGACCACAAGTGGCGGCACGCGGTCCGGGTGGTGGCGGGGTCGCCGGGCATGTCGGGCGCGGCGCTGCTGTGCGCGACCGCCGCGCTGCGCGCCGGTGCGGGCTACGTCCGGCTGACGGTCCCGGGCGACGACCGGCCCGATGCCCCGGTGGAAGCGGTGGTCGAGCCGCTGGCGGAGGACGACTGGGCCGAGGGGGTCGGGACCGACGCCGATCGCTTCGGGTGCCTCGCGATCGGGCCGGGACTGGGCCGCGCCGACGCGACCGCCGGCCAGGTGCGTGTGGCGCTGCGCACGATCGACCGACCGGTCGTCGTCGACGGCGACGGGCTCTGGGTGATCGGCGACTCGACGGTGGACGCGCTGCACGCCCGTCCCGGCCCGACCGTGCTCACGCCCCACGACGGCGAGTTCGAGCGGCTGACCGGCGGTCCGCCCGGCGACGACCGGATCGACGCCGCACGCGGGCTCGCCGGCGACACGGGTGCGGTGGTGCTGCTCAAGGGCCCGACGACGGTGGTCGCCGACCCCGGCGGTGACGTGCTGCTCGTCCGCAGCGGCGACGCCCGCCTCGCGACCGCCGGCACGGGCGACGTGCTGACGGGCACGATCGCCGCGCTGGTGGCCGCCGGGGCGTCGCCGTTCCACGCCGCCGCGGCCGGCGCCCACCTCCACGGTCGGGCGGCCCTGCTCGGGCCGGACCGCGGCCTGGTCGCCGGCGACGTCGCCGAGGCGCTCCCGGCGGCCTGGGCCTCGCTCGTCGACTGACTCGCCCCGGACGCGTCCTGGCCCCGTACGCGTTCTGGCTGTCGTTCTGCCGGCCAGGGCCGGCAGAACGACAGCCAGAACGGGTGGTGAGAACGGGCGGGGTGCTCGGGGGCGGGTTCGGTGCGGCCGGTAGCATCCGCGTCCGATGCCCCGTCACGCCGCGGCCCACGTGGACCTCGACGCCGTCGCGCACAACGTGGCGGTCCTGAAGGACCTGGTCGCGCCCGCCGAGCTGTGCGTGGTGGTCAAGGCCGACGGCTACGGGCACGGGGCCGAGGACGTGGCCCACACGGCCGTCGCCGCCGGCGCCGACCGCCTGGCGGTCGCCCTGGTCGAGGAGGGCCAGGAGCTGCGCGACGTCGGCGTCGAGGCCCCGGTGCTGGTGCTGTCCCAGCCGCCGGCCGACGCCATGGCCGATGCGTTCGCCGCCGGGCTCACCCCCACGGTCGACACGGCCGAGGGGATCGACGCCGCTGCAGCGGCCTCGTCGGGGAGCGGGTGGGCGGTGCACCTGAAGGTCGACACCGGCATGCACCGGGTCGGCTGCGACCCGGCGGATGCCGTGGTCCTGGCCACCCGGGCGATCGAGGCCGGGCTCCGGCTCGAGGGGACCTTCACGCACCTGGCCGTGGCCGACGAGCCCGAGCGGCCCGAGACGTCGTGCCAGCTCGAGCGCTTCGCCGCCGTGCTGGCCCGGCTGGCCGACGTCGGCGTCGACCCGGGCCTGCGCCACGCCGCCAACTCCGCCGGCGCGCTCCTGCACCCCGACGCCCGGATGGACCTGGTGCGGGTCGGGATCGCCACCTACGGCGTGCCGCCCGCCCCTGGGCTGCGGCTGCCGGTCGAGCTGCGGCCCGCCATGGTGGTGTCGGCCGAGGTGTCCCACGTCGGCCGGGCCGACGCGGGCGAGGGGGTCAGCTACGGGCTGCGTCACCGGTTCGACCGTCCGGCCGAGCTGGCGGTCGTGCCGCTCGGGTACGCCGACGGCGTACCCCGCCGGCTCGGCGAGCTCGGCGCCGAGGTCCTGATCGGCGGCGTCCGCCGGCCGATCCGCGGCGTGGTGACCATGGACCAGCTCGTCGTCGAGGTCACCGGCGGGCCGCCGGTCTCGGTGGGCGACGAGGCCGTCCTGCTCGGCCGCCAGGGTGACGACGAGGTCACCGCCGACGAGTGGGCGGAGCTGCTCGGCACGATCTCCTACGAGATCGTGTGCGGCTTCGGGCCCCGCCTGCCCCGACGGCACCTGCGCCGGGTCAGCCACGGCGCGGACGCGGCACCGGCCGCTCTCGGAGACCCGATCGGGCCCCGTTAGGCTCGGAGGGTGCCTGCGGCCCCCGACACCTCCTCGCACGCCGCCTTCGAGGCGCTGCGCGACCAGGCCCTCGGCTGCACGCGGTGCCGGCTCGCCGAGGGGCGGACGCAGGTGGTGTTCGGCACCGGCGACCCCGACGCCGACCTGATGTTCGTCGGCGAGGGCCCGGGCGCCCAGGAGGACCTCCAGGGGCTGCCCTTCGTCGGCCGCTCCGGCCAGCTGCTCGACCGCCTGCTGCTCGAGGAGATGGGGCTCACGCGGGAGTCGTGCTACATCGCCAACGTGGTGAAGTGCCGTCCGCCCGACAACCGCGATCCCAAGCCCGACGAGATCGCCGCCTGCCGGCCGTGGCTCGAGGCGCAGATCGACCTGATCGCACCGAAGGTGATCGTCACGCTCGGCAACTTCTCGTCGAAGCTCCTGCTCGACACCAAGGACGGCATCACCAAGCTGCGGGGCTCCGTCTACGACTACCGCGACCGGCCCGACGGCGGGACCGTGCGGCTGGTCCCGACGTTCCACCCGGCCGCCGTGCTCCGCGGCGGCGGCGAGCCGATGGCGAAGATGCGCGCCGACCTGGTCCGGGCCAAGCAGGCCCTGGCCGCCGCCGGCGCGCCGGGCACGGGCGGCGCTTCGTGACCGACCGCGCCACCGGGCTGGTCGCCCGCACCCGTTCGGTCGACGAGACCCGCGACCTGGCGGCCGCGCTCGCCGAGCTGGCCCGGCCGTCCGACCTGCTCGTGCTCGTCGGCGACCTCGGCGCCGGCAAGACCGCGTTCACCCAGGGCTTCGGCCGCGGCCTCGGCATCGACGAGCAGATCACGAGCCCGACGTTCGCGCTCGTGCGCAGCTACACCGGGCGGCTCGACCTCTATCACCTCGACGTCTACCGGCTGGAGCAGGTGGCCGAGGCCCTCGACCTCGGGCTCTCGGAGCTCCTCGACGACGGCTCGGTCACGCTCATCGAGTGGGGCGACACGATCGCCCCGGCGCTGCCCCATGACTACCTCGAGGTGCACCTGCGCTTCGAGGCACCCGGGGGCGGGGCGGTCGACGAGGCGGCGTTCGACCTCCGGACGATCGAGCTGCGGCCGATCGGACCCCGGTGGTCCGCCCGGATCCGGGCGCTGGGCGCGGCGGTCGCGCCGTGGGCCGGCGGCGACGACGAGCCCGACGACGGCGCCGCCGCCGCCCCGGGCGGAGCGGGAGACGAGCAGTGCTGATCCTGGGCATCGAGACGGCGACCGTGCAGGCCGGCTGCGCCATCGGCGGCCACGAGGGCGTGCTCGCGTCCGCGCAGTCGTCGAAGAGCAAGCGCCACGCCGAGAACCTGGCGCCGGCGATCGAGTTCACGTGCCGCCAGGCCGACATCGAGCTCTCCGAGATCGGCCTGGTGGCGGTCGACGTCGGGCCGGGCCTGTTCACCGGGCTGCGCGTCGGCGTGGCCACCGCCAAGGCGATCGCCTTCGGCCTGCGCGTGCCGATGATCGCGGTGTCGAGCCTCGACCTGCTCGCCTTCCCCGTCCGGTTCAGCAACCGGCTGATCGTCACCGCGATCGACGCCCGGCGCGACGAGCTCTACTACGCCTTCTACCGACAGGTCCCCGGCGGCGTGCAGCGGCTCGGCGAGCACCAGCTCGGCTCGCCCGACGACCTCGCCTCGCAGCTGCTCGCCAGCCCCGACGAGATCCTCCTCGTCGGCGACGGCGCCATCCGCTACCGGGAGGCGTTCGAGGGCTTGGCCAAGGTCGAGCTCGTCGACCGCGACCCGTGCCACCCGTCGGCCGAGTCGCTGGTGCAGCTCGCGCACGCGCGGGCGCTGCGCGAGGAGTTCGAGCGGCCCGATGAGATCGAGCCGATCTACCTGCGCCGGCCCGACGCCGAGATCAACTGGGCGGTGCGCGATGGTCGCTGAGCCCGCGGCCGCCGGCACCGGCCCGGCCGAGGACGGCGTGCTCGTCGTGCCGATGCGCCGCCGGCACCTGCGCGGCGTGGTCGACATCGAGGAGCGGACCAACCACCGGCCCTGGTCGCTGACGCTGTTCCAGGGCGAGCTGCGCCAGCCCACCTCGCGCCGCTACGTCGTGGCGCTCGACGGCCACCGGGTGGTCGGCTTCGCCGGGCTGATGCTCACGGGCTTCGAGGGCCACATCACCAACGTCGCGGTCGACCCCGACGCCCGCCGGCGCCACATCGCGACCCGGATGCTGCTGGTGCTGTTCCGGGAGGCGGTCGCCCTCGGCGTCGAGGACCTCACGCTCGAGGTACGCGTCACGAACCGGGGTGCCCAGGAGATGTACCGGCGTTTCGGGTTCGTCCCCGGCGGCGTCCGGCCGAACTACTACAGCGACATCAAGGAGGACGCCCTCATCATGTGGGCCCACGGCATCGGGACCGACGAGGGGTCGGCCCGGATCGACGAGCTGACGGCGTCGCTGCCGGTGGCGCTGCACGACCTGGTGGTGGACCGTGCCGGTTGACGACACCTCACGCCTCATCGGCGGCGCGGCGGCAGGCTCCGACGCGCTCGTCCTCGGCATCGAGACCTCCTGCGACGAGACGGCCGCGGCCTGCGTCCGCGGCGGCGGCGACGTGCTGTCGTCGGTCGTCAGCTCGCAGGTCGACCTCCACGCGAAGTACGGCGGGGTCGTGCCCGAGATCGCCAGCCGGGCCCACAACGAGCTGATCATCCCGGTCATCGCCCGGGCGATGGTCGAGGCGGGCGTCGACGGCCAGCGGATCGACGCGGTCGCCGCCACCACCGGCCCGGGCCTGATCGGGGCGCTGCTCGTCGGCGTGTCGGCGGCCAAGGCGCTGGCCCTCACGTGGGACGTCCCGTTCGTGGCCGTGAACCACTTGGAGGCGCACCTCTACGCCGCGCTGCTCGAGGACCCGGCGATCCAGCTGCCGATGGTCGTGCTGCTGGTGTCGGGCGGCCACACGATGCTCGTCCTCATGGAGGACCACGGTCGCTACCGGATCCTCGGCCAGACGCTCGACGACGCGGCCGGTGAGGCGTTCGACAAGGTCGCCCGCTTCCTCGGCCTGGGCTACCCGGGCGGGCCGGCCATCGACCGGGAGGCGATGACCGGCGACCCCGAGGCGATCCGGTTCCCGCGCTCGATGATGGACGAGGGCCTGGACTTCTCGTTCAGCGGGCTCAAGACCGCGGTGGTCAACCACGTGCGCGCCAACCCCGACGTGTCGACCCCCGACGTCGCCGCCAGCTTCCAGGCCGCCGTCGTCGACGTGCTCGTGGCCAAGGCCCGGCGGGCGGCGGCCGAGACGGGCGCGACGGCGCTCGCGATCGGCGGCGGCGTGGCCGCCAACTCCCTCCTGCGGGAGCAGTTCCTGACTGCCTGCACCGACGACGGCCTGCACGCCTTCCTGCCGAGCCGGGCCATGTGCACCGACAACGCGGCGATGATCGCCTCGGCCGGCTGGTACCGGCTCCGCGACGACGGGCCGTCGCCGCTCAGCACCGGCGCGGATCCGAACCTCCGGCTCGCCAGCCACTGAGGAGGTCGGACGTGGGGGAGGAGCGCGCCGGTTCGGCGGAGTGGGCTGGCCGCTACGAGCAGCAGGCGATCGCCTGCGACGCGCTCGGGTCGCCCCTGTGGGGCCGGCTGCTGCGGGTGATCGCCCACGACGTGCTCGAGGAGGGGCCGTCGTGGTCGGTCGTGCGCGAGCGGGCGGACCTCCGGTTCGGGCAGGCCGGCCCGCTGCGGCTGGTCGGGGCGGCGCACCGGCTGGGCCTGTCGGGCGCGGCCGAGCGCTGGGCGGCGCTCCTGCCGAGCTGCGGCGGCGTCGCGCCCGACGACGACGCCTCGGGCGACTCGACCCTGCGCGACGCGTGGCTCGCGCTGATCGACCTGCATCGCGACGAGCTCGTGGACGGCCTCGGCCGCGAGGTGCAGACGAACGAGGTCGGACGGGCCGTGGCGCTCGGCTACGCCCACGCGGTGGCGTTGGGACACCGCCACGTGCTCGAGGGCGCGGCGCCGGCCCGTCTGATCGAGCTCGGCTGCTCTGGCGGGCTCAACCTCCGGCTCGACCACTTCCGCCTGGACCTGTCCGGCGCACCCGGGGCCGGCACGGTGCTGGGCGACCCCGATGGCGCGGTGCGGCTGGCGCCCGAGGTGCGCACGCCGCTCGAGCCGGGCGTGGTGACCGTGCCGCTCGTCGAGCGGACCGGGATCGACATCGGCCCCATCGACCCGACGACCGAGGACGGGCGGCTCACGCTGCTGTCGTTCGTGTGGCCGGACCAGCTCGAGCGCTTCGAGCGGCTGGCCGCGGCGATCGACGTGGCGCGCCAGGTCCCTGCGCACGTGGTGCAGGCGGACGTCGACGGCGGGCGCAGCACCGCCCACGTGCTCGACGGTCTGCTGTCGCGCCCGGCCGGTCCCGGCGTGGCGACGATCGTCCAGCACTCGATCGTCTGGCAGTACATCCCGACCGACCAGCGACCGGCGGTGACGTCGGTGATCGAGCGGGCGGGCCGGCGCGCCACCGCCGACGCGCCGCTCGTGTGGATCCGCTTCGAGCCCGACGAGTGGGACCGGACGCGCGTGGCCGTGTGGGCGCGGCGCTGGCCCGACGGCGGCGACCGCCTGATCGCCCACGGCGACTTCCACGGCCGCTGGCTCGCTCCCGTCGCGGCCCCCTGACCCGCCCTCGCGCCGCCCTCGCGGGCCCGCTCTGTTCCACCTCGTCGACGCTGTGACGTCGATCGGGTGGAACAGAGCGGGCCGGGCGGCGGGCTCAGTCCGTGGCCAGGAACTCGGACGGGTCCTCGTAGTGCTTGATCTCGACGACGTTGCCGCTCGGGTCGGCCACCTTGGCGCCGACCTTGCCGCTGAGCTCTGCGGCCCGGTGGACCGTCGGTCGGGACAGCCACTCGACGTCGGCGCGGTCGAGCCGGTCGACGACGTCCTCGAACGCCGCGGCGTCGGGCAGCACCACGCCGAAGTGGCGCACGCCCTGCTCGCCGGTCGGGCGGACCTCGTCGGGGCGCTGCTGCAACGTGAGCTGCAGCCCGAAGAACCACACGTCGAGCCAGTCGTCGCGGACGCGGCCGACGGAGCATCCGAGCGCCCCCTCGTAGAAGGCGCGGGCCGCGGCGAGGTCGGCGACGGGGATCGACAGGTGCAGGATCGGTGCGTCCACGCCGCCCACGGTACGGGCCGCGGTCCGCGCGCAGCTCGGCGGATTCGGGCCCGGGCGCGGCGCCGGCGGGCGGATCGGCCGGGAGGGTGCCGACCCGCCCGCCGGTGCGGTGGGGGGTGAGGGTGTGCGGCCGGAGGCCGGGTGTTCAGGCCCGCTCGACCACGACGGGCTCCAGCGCGCCGTCGTCGTCGAGCCCGGCGGCCTCGAGCGCCTCGGCCCGGGCCTCGAGCTCCTCGGCGTGCGACGGCGTCCAGAAGAACGCGAACGCCGCAGCCGCGAGCGCCAGGCCGACGCTGACCCACATCGAGGCGGTCCAGCCGTCGACGAAGGCGACCCGGGCGGAGTGCAGGACGTCCTGGCCGGCGGCGCCCATCTGCTGGGAGACGGCGACCGCGCCGCCGATGCCCTCGCGGACCGCCTCGGCGGCCTGGCCCGGGAGCCCGTCGGCCGTGCCGGCGACGGCGGACGAGTAGCCGGAGCTCAGGATCGAGCCGATCAGCGCGACGCCGATGGTCGTACCGACCTCACGGGTCGTGTCGTTGAGCGCCGACGCGACGCCCTGCTCCTCGACCGGCAGCGATCCGGTGATGGCCGCCGTGCCCGGGGTCATGACGCAGCCGATGCCGATCGAGAGGAGGAACAGGCCGGGGATGATCGTCCAGTAGCCGCCGTCGGCGTCCGCGAGCAGGGCCATGAGCGCCAGGCCTCCGGCGACCAGCAGGGTGCCGCCGGTGAGCATGCGGCGCAGGCCGACCCGCGACGCGATCCGGGGCGCCATCGCCGACAGCGGCATCATGATCGCCGCCATCGGCAGCAGGCTCAGCGACGCCTTGATGGCCGAGTACCCGAGCACCGCCTGCATGAACTGGACGAGCACCAGGAACAGGCCGCCCATCACGCCGAAGACGACGAGCAGGTTGACCGAGCCGGCCGTCAGCGTGCGGTTGCGGAAGACCTTGATCTGCAGCAGCGGGTGCTCCTGGCGGAGCTCCCACCACACGAACGTGAGGACGGCGACCACGCCGACGACCAGGCCGCCCAGCGCGACGGGCGAGGTCCAGCCGGCCTCGGGGCCCTCGTGGATGCCGAGGACGAGGCCGCCGACGGACAGCGCGGAGAGGACCGAGCCGACCACGTCGAAGCGCCCCTCGTGGTGCTCCCGCGAGTGGGGCACGGCGTAGGCGGCGATGCCGAGGGCGATGACGGCCATGACGACCGGCATGGCGAAGACCCAGGGCCACGTGAAGTTGTCGACGATGATCGACGAGATGATGAGGCCGAGGATGCCGCCGGCCCCGGCGAAGCCGGCCCACACGCCGACCGCGTTGTCGCGCTCCTCGGGCGGGAAGCTCGAGGTGATGACCGACAGCGTGACCGGCATGATCATCGCCGCGCCCACGCCGGCGGCGATGCGGAAGCCCATCAGCATGCCCACCGACGTCGCCTGCGACGACGCGAGGCTGGCGAGCGAGAAGAGCACGAGCCCGCTCATCAGCACCCACTTCCGGCCCCACCGGTCGCCGATGGCGCCGATCGGGAGGAGCAGGGCGGCGAGGGCGATCGTGTAGCCGTTGATGATCCAGAGCAGCTGGCTCTGGCTCGCGCCGAGGTCGGTCGCGAGGCCCTGCTGGGCGACGTTGAGGCCCGATACGGAGGCGACGACCGCGACGAGCGCGGTGCACATGGCGATCAGGATCCAGCGGCGCTTCCGGGCGTCGACGACGGGGTCCTCGGGGAGCAGGAGCTCGCCGTGCGGCTCTGCGTGGGGGGTGGGGGGTGACGACACGACGGTCTCCAGTCGGGTGGCGGGCCCGGAGGGCAGCTGGCAGGGGGTGGGGTCTCGGCCGTCGTCGGGGGTGGCGACTTGGCACTTACGATACGAGACGGTAGCGTATCGTTACATCGACGAGATGCAAGCCCGAGGTGAGGAGACCCTTGTCACGCCCGACGCCGTCGACGGCAGCAGCGACCACTAGCGTCTGCTCCCGGATGGATCCTCGAGTCGCCCGGTCGCACGCCGCCGTGATGGACGCGGCGCGCGACCTGCTGGTCGAGCTCGGACCCGACGGCCTGACCGTCGACGCCGTCGTCGCCCGCTCCGGCGTCGCCAAGTCGACCGTCTACCGCCACTGGAAGAACCGCGACGACCTCGTCGCCGACGTGTTCGCCGACTGCATGCCCGCCCTCGAGCCCGCCGCCGAGGACCTCGCCGCCGTGGACGCGCTGCGGGACATGGCGCAGCAGATGGCGCGCTCGCTCGCCGACCCGCGCTGGCAGCGCCTCCTGCCGGCGATGATCCTGCTCAAGACGCAGTCCGACGCGATGGCCCACCTCAACGAGGAGATGAAGGTCCAGCAGCAGGACCTCGTGACCGAGGTGTTTCGGCGCTGCGTCGACGAGGGCGTGCTCGACCCCGTCGTGCTGAAGGACCCCGAGCGCGCCGGCCTGCTGCTGATCGGTCCCGTGCTGGCGGTCGCGCTCGTCGACGGCGAGGGGATCGACGAGCCGTTCGTCGACGAGGTCGTCGAGCGCTTCGTGCGCGGCTACTCGCCGCAGGCCTGATCCCGCCCGACCCAGGATCCTGCGGGCCAGGATCCCCGTGCGTCAGGGTCCCTCGCAGACCCGGCGATCCTGAGCGGGCTGCCGGGCGCGACGCCCCGGTTCGCAGCTCGTCCCCCGGACCGTTAGCACTCGCCGATGGAGAGTGCTACCGTTGGCAGTCGCCACATGCGAGTGCTAACCGGGCACTCGTCGCACCGTGCTCTGCCAACGGAGGAACAGCACCAATGAGCCTGCAGCCCCTCGAGGATCGCATCGTCGTCCGGCCCGCCGAGGCCGAGGAGAAGACCGCCAGCGGGCTGGTCATCCCCGACACCGCCAAGGAGAAGCCCCAGCAGGGAGAGGTCCTGGCCGTCGGCCCGGGCCGCCGCTCCGACTCGGGCGAGCTGATCCCGCTCGACATCGCCGTCGGCGACACCGTCGTCTACTCGAAGTACGGCGGCACCGAGGTCTCCCAGGACGGCGAGGACGTGCTGATCCTCTCCGGTCGGGACATCCTCGCCATCGTCAAGTGACGACCTGAGCACGCGAACCGAACGACTGAACGAGAGAAACGCATCACATGGCAAAGATCCTGAAGTTCGACGACGAGGCTCGTCGCTCCCTCGAGGCCGGCGTGAACCGCCTGGCCGACGCCGTGAAGGTCACGATCGGCCCCAAGGGTCGCAACGTCGTGCTGGACAAGAAGTTCGGCGCCCCGACCATCACCAACGACGGCGTGTCCATCGCTCGTGAGATCGAGCTCGAGGACCCCTTCGAGAACATGGGCGCCCAGCTCGTGAAGGAGGTGGCGACCAAGACCAACGACATCGCTGGTGACGGCACCACCACCGCCACCGTGCTGGCCCAGGCGCTCGTCCGCGAGGGCCTCCGCAACGTCGCCGCCGGCGCCAACCCCATGGGCGTCAAGCGGGGCATCGAGGCCGCGGTCGCCGCGGCGGTCGGCTCCATCGCCGAGCTCGCCAAGGAGATCGACGAGAAGTCCGAGATCGCCCAGGTCGCGGCCATCTCCGCGGCCGACCCGAAGATCGGCGAGGTCATCGCCGACGCGATCGACAAGGTCGGCAAGGACGGCGTCGTCACGGTCGAGGAGTCGAACACCTTCGGCATGGAGCTCGAGTTCACCGAGGGCATGCAGTTCGACAAGGGCTACCTGTCCCCGTACTTCGTGACCGACGCGGAGCGCCAGGAAGCCGTCCTGGACAACCCGTACATCCTGTTCGTGAACGGCAAGATCAGCTCCGTCCAGGACCTGGTCCCCGTGCTCGAGAAGGTCATGCAGAGCTCCCGCCCGCTGCTGATCGTCGCCGAGGACGTCGAGGGCGAGGCCCTCGCGACCCTCGTCGTGAACAAGATCCGCGGCACCTTCAACTCGGTCGCCGTCAAGGCCCCGGGCTTCGGTGAGCGCCGCAAGGCGATGCTGCAGGACATGGCGATCCTCACCGGCGGTCAGGTCATCGCCGAGGAGGTCGGGCTGAAGCTCGACAACACGACCCTCGACCTGCTGGGTTCCGCCCGCAAGATCGTCGTCACCAAGGACGACACCACGATCATCGAGGGCGCCGGCGACTCCGAGGACGTGAACGGCCGCGTCGCGCAGATCAAGGCCGAGATCGACAACACCGACTCCGACTGGGACCGCGAGAAGCTCCAGGAGCGCCTCGCCAAGCTCAGCGGTGGCGTGGCCGTCGTCAAGGTCGGCGCCGCCACCGAGGTGGAGCTCAAGGAGAAGAAGCACCGCATCGAGGACGCGCTGTCGGCGACCCGTGCGGCCATCGAGGAGGGTGTGGTCGCCGGTGGCGGCACCGCCCTGGTGCGGGCGAAGTCCGCGGTCTCCGGCGTGGTCGACTCGCTCGAGGGCGATGAGCGCACCGGCGCCTCCATCGTGCTCCGCTCGCTCGACGCCCCGGCCCGGATGATCGCCGACAACGCCGGTCTCGAGGGTGCCGTGGTCGTCCAGCAGCTCGAGCGTGAGACCGGCAACGTCGGCCTCAACGCCGCGACGGGCGAGTTCGAGGACCTGCTGAAGGCCGGCGTCATCGACCCGGCCAAGGTGACCCGTGCGGCGCTGCAGAACGCGGCGTCGATCGCCAGCCTGCTGCTCACCACCGAGGCGCTCGTCGCCGACAAGCCGGAGGAGGCTCCGGCCGGCGGTGGCATGCCCGACATGGGCGGCATGGGTGGCATGGGCGGCATGATGTGACGTCCCGCACCTGATGGTGTGTTCGACGAGGCCCCGGCCCTTGCGGCCGGGGCCTCGTCGCGTCCACCACGAGATATAGGGGTGCACACGCACATCCCTTGTCGTGATCCGCACCACAGAAAATTCGCCCGGTGGTCGGCGGACCGACCGGGAGTCGTCCCCATGGACCCGGCCCGGCGTCGGCGCGACGGTGACGACAGGCACGAGAAGGGGGTCGCGATGCGACGGACGTGGATCGTGGCGGCGGCGGTGATGGTGACGGCGATGGCCGTCACGGGATGCGGGACGGCGCCCCCCACGGGCAGCACCGTGCTCCTGGGACCGGCCGACGGGAGCGGCCAGTGGCTGGTGGGCCAGCTCGGTGCCACGGCCCCGACCGAGGCGACGGTCGAGCTCCGTTCGATCGGCGTCGCCGTCGGCATGACGTGGTGCGTCGAGGTCCGGGTGCGCGACACTCCACCGCCCTGGTACGGCGGCTCGGACCCGGCGGGACGGCTGACCGCGTGCGAGCAGGTGCCGGTCGTGGCGGGCGACGTCACGATCGCCCTCGGGCCGCTCGCGGTGGACTGGGACGAGCTGGTACACGGACCGATCGCCGGCCGGTGGTACGACGCCCGGGTCTCCGTGCTGGTGCCACCCGACGCGAGCCTCGGGGTGACCGGCGTGCTCGGGCTGCGCCTCGACGGCGTCCCGGCCGGTCGGGGGTGCCTCGGACCCGGCGGCATCGTCGACCTCTGCTGAGGCGCTCCGACGGGTTCAGCCCTCGCGCAGGCCCATCGGGTTCGGGAAGGGCAGCACGCCGGCCGCCGCCACGGTGCGGGCCAGCGGGCGGAGGGCGTCGGTGGTGGCCGCCAGGTCGTGGCCCTCGTAGGAGCGGGTGGCCAGCGCATCGGTGCGACGCTCGATGTCGACGTGCAGCGCCCGGCCGGCGTCGGTGAGGCCGCCGTCGGTCGTGACCAGGTCACGGTCGGCGAGCCGGGCGGCGGCCGCCGCCCACTCGTCGTGCGTCCACGCCCGGGTGTCGCGGAGGATCATCGCGTCCATCCCGCTCGCGGCGGTGGCGAGCACGTCGACCTCGCAGCCGTCGAGGTCGGCGCCGACGAGCAGGGCGACGTGGCCGTCGCCGCGGTGCTCTCGCAGCGTCGTGCAGAGCTGCCACAGCCGGGCGATCGGCTCGGCGGGGAGCTCGACGTCGAGGTTGGCCCCGCCGAGCGGACGCCCCGACGGGTCGAGCCCGGCGACGATCGGTTCCAGCGCCGCTGCGGCGGCGGCCGCGCCCTCGGCCTCGAGACCGCAGTCGGTCAACGCCGCGACCGCACCTCGCGACCGGGCGGCGAGCGCGTCGGCGGGCGACACGAACGACCAGGCGTCGGGCAGCGCCCGCGTCGTGCGGGCCGGGGAGAAGTTGCAGCACACCGCCGTGGCCGTGGACGGGCCGATCGGCCCGAGCGGCGCCATGCGGGCCGCGAAGTAGCCCATCCAGAAGCCCCTGGCCCCCGCGTCGGCGATCGCCGCGAGCGCCGCGGGGTGGAAGTAGGTGACGGCGTGGACGGTCTCCGCCGCCTGCCAGAGTCGACGTGCCGGGTCCGTGGCCATCGACGCACCGTAGCGAGCGGCGTCCGGGCCCCGGTGGGGATCGCTCAGCAGACGTAGATGACGCCAGGGTTCACCCGGCACGCGTGCTGGGTGGTCACGCCGGCGACGGTGATGCCCCGCACGCCGGCCAGCACGACCGGCGTCTCGGGCGGGATGTGGACGCTCACCTGCGCCCAGAACCATCGGCCCTCGAGCGGGCCGTTCACCAGCTCGTCCCACGCCGGCCCGAGGGGGCCGAGCGTGATCGTCGCGTCGCCGGCGACCACGGGGATCAACTGGCAGGCGGTCAGGTGGCCGATCGTCGCCGCCGGCGGGAACCACGGTCCCTCGCCGTCGAAGACGGAGATGTCGACGCACCACGTCGCGCCGACGATGCCGCCCACGAGCCGCAGGTCGATCGTGGCGTCGGCCGGCGGCGCGGCGCCGAACCGGCCGACGAAGACGCCCTTGCCGTCGGCGGCGTCGTACAGCGGTGCGGTCGTGCCCGTGGCCGGAGCCGAGGTGCACCCCGCGAGCAGCACGAGGGCCGCCGCGACGGCGGTCAGCACGGTGGTGCGGCGCATGTGAGCCTCCCTTCACCCTCCTGCCGTCATCCTCGCGCCGGGTCGCCGGCCGGGTCACGGGGGACGACTCCCCGGTCGCCGCCCCACCCCAGCGGGCCCCCGCGGGCGAGGGTCCCTGTTCGCCCCGCCGCCCCGCCGCCCCGCTCGCCCCGGCGCCCCGACGCCGTAGGCTCCGGCGCATGGAGAACCGTCCCGCCCCCGATCCCGCCAAGCTGCTGCAGTACTGGATGGAGTGGGAGAAGGGCGACGAGACCCCGGGTCGGACGATGAGCAACCTGAAGACGCACGGTCTGCGCGACCTGCTCGAGCAGCTCGTCGAGGCGACGTCCGCGCCGGCCTGACGGTCGCACCCGTCGTCGTGGCCGGCCGAGGCGGTCCCCAGAAGATCCCACGCCCGGAGATCTGGACCCCGGGCCGCCCCGCGCCCTGGGCCGAGCTCGATCCGGCGGACCGGCTCATCCTCCCGGACCGGGTCCGCGCCGTGTACCCGCAGGACCGCAAGGGCCTCGCCTCGCCCGTGGCGACCGACGGCGCCGAGCCGTCGGCCGTGCTGGTGCCGCTCTACGACCTCGACGGCGAGCTCCACGTCGTGCTGACCCGCCGCAGCTGGAACCTGCGCACCCACCGCGGCGAGGTCAGCTTCCCCGGTGGCCGGGCCGAACCGGGCGAGGACGCGCTCACCGCGGCGCTGCGGGAGGCCAACGAGGAGATCGCGCTCGACCCGGCGCTGGTGGAGCCGCTCGGCGAGCTCGACCACCTCACGACCGTGACCCGCCGGGCGTACATCGTCCCGGTCGTCGGCCTGGTCTCACGTGTGCCGGAGCTGCGCCCGAACGACGCCGAGGTCGACCGCGTCCTGCACGTGCCGCTGTCGGAGCTCACGGCCGACGGGGTGTTCCGCGAGGAGCGGTGGGGCGAGGGCCCGACGTCGCGCCCGATCTACTTCTTCGACCTCGAGGGCGACACGGTGTGGGGGGCGACCGCGGCGATGCTCCGGCAGTTGCTCGCCCGCCTCACGGGGACCGACCCGGGCACGCTGATCGACATGGACCCGGCTCGGGACGTGCCGCCCGGCTTCCGCCTGCCCGGCGAGACCGACGACGTGGTCTGAGGCCGCCGACCTCCGCGCGCTCGATTTCTCGGGTCGGGATCGCGACAAGGTTTGTCGCTGTGCACCCCTATATCCCGGTCACATCCAGTAGTTGGGGGCCTCGGCCGTGATCGTCACGTCGTGCGGGTGCGCCTCACGGAGCCCGGCCGGGCTCATCCGGACGAACTGCGCCTGGCGCTGCATCTCGGCGATCGTGTGGGTGCCGCAGTAGCCCATGGCTGACCGCAGCCCGCCGACCAGCTGGTAGAGGATCTTCTGCGCCGGGCCCTTGTAGGGCACCCGACCCTCGACGCCCTCGGGCACGACCTTCTCGGTGGTCTCGACCTCGCCCTGGAAGTAGCGGTCCTTCGAGAAGGACCGGGCGTTCATGGCGCCCAGCGAGCCCATGCCCCGGTAGGCCTTGTAGCGCTCGCCCTGCGAGAGGACGATCTCGCCCGGCGTCTCGTCGACGCCGGCGAGCAGGCTGCCGACCATCACGATGTCGGCGCCGGCCGCGATGGCCTTCGCGATGTCGCCCGAGTAGCGCACGCCGCCGTCGGCGATCACGCCGACCGCGTGCGGTGCGGCGACCCGCGCGCACTCCTGCACGGCGGTGAGCTGCGGGACGCCCACGCCCGCGACGATCCGCGTGGTGCAGATCGAGCCGGGCCCGACGCCGACCTTCACGGCATCGGCGCCGGCGTCGATCAGCGCCGCCGCTGCGGCGCCGGTCGCGATGTTGCCGGCCACGACGTCGACGCTGAGGTTGGCCTTCACCTTGCGGACGACCTCGAGCACGCCCGCCGAGTGGCCGTGCGCCGTGTCGACGACCAGGAGGTCGACGCCGGCGCCGACGAGCGCTTGGGCCCGCTCGAGGGCGTCGTCGCCCACGCCGACCGCGGCGGCGCAGCGGAGGCGGCCCTGCCCGTCCTTCGTGGCGTTGGGGTACTTCAGCTTCTTGTTGATGTCCTTGACGGTGATGAGCCCGGTGAGGCGGCCGTCGTCGTCGACGACCGGCAGCTTCTCGATGCGGTGGCGGCCGAGGATCTGCTGGGCCTCCTCGAGCGTGGTGCCCTGCGGTGCAGTGACGAGGCCCTCGGACGTCATCACCTCGTCGACCCGCTTGCGGGGGTCGTCCTCGAAGCGCAGGTCGCGGTTGGTGAGGATGCCGACCAGGTGGTGCTCGTCGTCGACGATCGGCACGCCGCTGATGTGGTACTTGGCCATCAGGTCGAGCGCGTCGGCGACCAGGTGGTCGCGGCCCAGCGTGACGGGGTCGACGATCATCCCGGACTCGGAGCGCTTGACCTTGTCGACCTCGGTGACCTGGTCCTCGATGGACAGGTTGCGGTGGATCACGCCCAGGCCCCCCTCGCGGGCGATGGCGATGGCCAGCCGCGCCTCGGTCACGGTGTCCATCGCCGCCGACATGAGCGGGATGCCGAGCTGGATCGATCCGGTCAGGCGGGTGGAGGTGTCGACGTCGGCGGGGATGACGTCGGACGGCCCGGGGACCAGGCAGACGTCGTCGAACGTCAGGCCGAGGGAACCGAAGCGGTCGGTGGGGTCGCCGATCGTGTCTCGCAGGGCGGAGGGGTCATCGGAGGGCGCCATGGCGGGATGCTACTCCCCTCGGGAACCGGGGTCCCCGGCGCCGGCGACGCTCGGTAGCGTGGGGCCGTGGAACGTCGCCGGAGGATCGTCATCGTCGGAGCCGGCTTCGGTGGCCTCGAGCTCGTCAAGGCGCTCGCCGACGCCCCGGTCGACGTGGTGCTCGTCGACGCCAACAACTTCCACACCTTCCAGCCGCTGCTCTACCAGGTGGCGACCGCCGGCCTCGACGGCGACGACATCGCCGCCCCCGTCCGCGGCATCGTCCGCAAGCTGAAGAACGTCAACGTCCGCCTCGGCCGGGTCGTCGACATCGAGCTCGACGACCGGCGCCTGCTGCTCCAGGACGGCCCGCCCATCTCGTACGACCGGCTCGTCCTCGCCGCCGGGGCGGTGACCAACACCTTCGGCGTCCCCGGGGTGGAGGAGCACGGCTTCGGGCTCAAGAGCCTCGACGACGCGCTCCGGCTGCGGCAGCACATCCTCCGCCAGTACGAGCGCGCGTCGGTCGACCCGTCGCTGATCGACGAGGGGGTCCTCGACGTCGTGATCGCCGGCGGCGGCCCGACCGGCGTCGAGCTCGCCGGCGGGATCGCGGAGCTCTACCGCAACGTCCTCGGCGGCGACTTCCCCAACCTCGACGTGCGTCGCGCTCGCGTCGTCATCGTCGAGCCCGGCGACCGGGTGCTCGCCCAGTTCCACCCGAAGCTCTCCACCCGCGCCGCCCGCACGCTGGCGTCGCTCGGCGTCGAGACGGTGTTCGGCCAGAGCGTCGCCGGGACCGACGGCAAGGTCGTCGAGCTCGGCGACGGGTCGCGCATCCCCTGCAGCACCCTCGTGTGGACCGCCGGCATCAAGGCGAGCCCGCTGGCCGAGATCGTCCGCGGCCAGCTGGGCGACGACTCGCTGACGCGCGGCGGGCGGATCGTGGTCGACCACCAGCTCCGGATCCCCGATCACCCCGAGGTCGCGGTGATCGGCGACCTCGCCGCCTCGATCGACCGGGACGGCGAGCTCCTGCCGCAGCTGGCACCGGTCGCCATGCAGGGCGGACGGCTCGTCGCGAAGAACCTGATCGCCGAGATCGAGGGCCGGCCGCTCGAGCCGTTCCACTACTTCGACAAGGGCACGATGGCCACCGTCGGTCGCCACGACGCCGTCGCACAGCTGCCCGGGAACCTCCGCTTCTCCGGGCCCCTCGGCTGGCTGGCCTGGCTGGGCCTCCACCTGATCATGCTGATCGGGTTCCGCAACCGGGTGAACGTGATCGTCAACTGGGCGTGGAACTACTTCACCTACGACCGGGCGTCGCGGCTCATCGTCGGCTGGGACGAGGACGACCCGCCCGACGGCTGACGGTCCCGGCCCCTGCGGCAGTAGCGTGAGCCGCATGCCGAGCGTGACCTTCGAAGGCGAGACCCACGGCGAGATCGTCGTGAAGGTGCGGCGTTGGCTGGCGTCGGTCGACGGCCAGGAGGACGCCGGCATCAGCGCCGCGGAGGCCGTGACCCAGGGCGCCGAGCTGACCAAGGACGCGCTGCGGATCATCGCCTCGGCCGCCCCCGAACCGGTCGCGCAGTCCGACCTGGTCAAGGGCCTCACGAACATGGGCTACAAGGCGACCGACGCCACCCGGTCCGCCGTGATCTCCGGCCTCGACTCGATCGAGGAGATGACCGGGGGCGGCGTCGTGCAGCAGGCCACCGACGTGGGCCGCAAGGTGGTGTGGTCGATGAACTCGACGATCGCCAAGCAGCTCCTGCGCTCGCTGCGCGGCTGACCCACCGGCGTCAGGCCGGCGAGAGGCGGTCGGCGAGGGCGGCGACGGTCGTGGTGACCGTGCTCCCGTCGGCGACGAGCTGGTCCCGGTTGCGGCGGTGCAGGTCGGCGGCGTCGCTCGAACCGTCGCCCTCGTAGCGGTTGAGGTGCACGACGGTCCGGGCCCGCAGCTCGCCGAGCCCGTCGAGGGCCGAGCGGACGGCGTGGACCGTGCCGAGCCCCGCGTCGGCGACGAGCACGACGACGTCGGGTCGCACGGCGCGGGCGAGCGCGATGCCGTCGCCGTCGTGGGCGGCGGGGGAGCGGGTCCCGCCTGCGAGCTCGACGAGCCCGACGTCGGGTGCGGTCGACGGCCACGAGGCGCCGACCTCGTCGGCCAGGGCCCGGAGCGAGATGCGGTCCCGGCCGAGCGCGTCGGCGGCCATCGGTGGGGCCATCGGCACCTCGTACCGCCGGTGCGGCGGGCAGACGACGAGTGGGTCCTCGCCGGTGGCGGCGGCGAGGGCGTCGGCGTCGGTGCCGATGCCGCCCGGCTCCACGTCCTGGGGCTCGAAGGACTGCGCGGGCTTGCGCGCCGCGACGGTCGCGCCCCGCTCGCGCAGCGCACGGGCGACGGCCGCGCCGACCCAGGTCTTGCCGACCTCGGTCGCGGTGCCGGCCACGACCACGAGCGTCACCGGCCGCGCCGCTCCCTCCCGCTGGTCGTGGCGCTCGCCCTGCTGGCCCGTCCGGTCGGTCGGCCCGGCGAGACCGCCGGTCAGGCGGTCCAGCTCGACGGCCAGCCGCTCGACGTCGGCCTCGTCGTGCGCGGCCGACAGCGCGACGCGGAGGCGGCTGGTGCCGGCCGGCACGGTGGGCGGGCGGATCGCCGGGACCAGCAGGCCCTGTTCGAGCAGGGCTCGGGACCCGGCCAGCGCGGCCTCCTCGCTGCCCAGCACCACGGGCACGACGGCGGACGGGTGCCCGGGCCGGACGCGGTCGACGTGCGAGCGGAGCCGCGCCCGCAGCGCGTCGCCCTCGGGACCCCGCACGATGCGCAGCGCCGCGAGGGCGGCCGCCGCCGTCGAGGGCGGCGGCGCGGTGGTGAAGATGAACGACCGGGCGGTGTTCACGCAGAGGTCCACCACGTCGCGGTCGCCGGCGACGAAGCCGCCGACCGAGCCGAGCGTCTTGGACAGCGTGCCGACGGTGACGACGTCGCAGCCCGCGGCCCGGGCCGTCGCCGCCGCGTCGTGCGGGCCGAGCGCCGCGTGGGCCTCGTCGAGCACCAGCACCGCGTCGTGCTCGGCGCACAGCTCGGCCAGCTCCCGCACGGGTGCCACGTCGCCGTCCATCGAGAAGACCAGGTCGGTCACGACGACGGCGTGCGGGGTCTCGCGCGCCGCGAGCCCGTCGGCCAGCACCTCGAGGGCGTCACCGCCAACGGGCGTCGACAGGTGCGGGTACACGTCGACGCGGGCCCGGGCGGCGCGGATGCCGTCGATGATCGACGCGTGGTTCAGCTCGTCGCTGAACACCGTCGTCCCGGCGCGGCCGCCGGCGCCGACCAGGGCGCCCATCGCGCCGAGGTTGGCGGCGAAGCCGGTGGGGAAGACGACGGCGGCCTCGTGGCCCGTCCACGCCGCCAGCTCTGCCTCGAGCTCGTCGTGCACGTGGCGTCCGCCCACGACCAGGCGCGACGCCCCGGCGCCGGTGCCCTCGGCCGCGGTGGCGGCGGTGGCCGCCGCGATCACCTCGGGGTGCTGGCTCAGGCCGAGGTAGTCGTTTGACGCGAAGTGCACCACGGGCGTGCCGTCGCCGAGCGTCGTGCGGGGCGCCCCGCCGCCGAGCGTCCGCACCGTCCGCCACCGGTCGGCGGCGCGGATCTCGTCGTTGCGGCGCCGGACGGCGTCACCCAGCGAGCCCACCGCCGGTCGACCTCAGTCCCCGTCCGCGGCGGCGGCCCCGGACAGGTCGAGCTGGACCTGCACGGCGGAGCTGGTGACCTCGCCGATCGCCTCGACGAGCACGTCCACGATCAGCTCGACCTCGTCCTCGGTGGTGGTCAGGTGGGGCACCACGACGACGACGTCGCCGAGCGGCCGGATGAGCACGCCGCGGGCGACGCACCCCGCGCTGACGCGCCGGCCCCAGCGCAGGCCCGCGGCCGGCGGCGCCAGCTCGACGCCGATCATCAGGCCCTGCCGCCGGACCTCGGCCACGCCGGGCAGCGGCGCCACCCGCTCCGCGAGCAGCGCGCCGAACTGCTCGCCGCGCTCGCGGACGTTGGCGAGCACGTCGTCGCGCTCGATCAGCCGCAGGTGCTCGAGCGCGACGGCGGCGCCGAGGGCGTTCCCCCCGTAGGAGTGGCCGTGGTACAGCGTCCTCGGCCCGAGGTCCTCGCCGAGGAAGGCGTCGTACACCTGCTTGGAGGCGGCGGTCGCCGCCAGCGGCAGGTAGCCGCCGGTGATGCCCTTGCCCATCGCCATCAGGTCCGGGCGCAGGCCGCACTGCTCCGAGGCGAACAGCGTGCCGGTCCGCCCGAAGCCGACGGCGACCTCGTCGCAGATCAGCAGCACGTCGTTACGGCGGCAGGTGTCGCCGAGCTGCGGGAAGGACGACGGCGGGAGCAGCTGCATGCCCGCGGCGCCCTGCACCAGCGGCTCGACCACCACCGCTGCGAGCCGCGACGCGTGCTCCTCGACCAGCGCGCACGCCTGCTCGACCGCGTCCTCTCGGTCGAAGCCGGGGGCACGGAGCACGCCGAAGCGCAGCGGGTCGTACAGGTCGACGCCGAAGCCGTCGTCGCCGAGCGACATCGAGCCGATCGTGTCGCCGTGGTAGGCGCCGCCGAACGACAGGTAGGTGGTGCGGCCCTCGACGCCGAGGTTGTGCCAGTACTGGAAGGCGATCTTGAGCGCCTGCTCGACCGCGACCGCACCGTCGGACGCGAACAGGAGGTGCGGGTCGTCGACCGGCAGGAGCGGCGCGAGCGCCTCGGCGAGCTCGACGACGACCGTGTTCCCGTTCCCGAGCATGGTGGTGTGGGCGACCCGGTCGATCTGGTCGCGCAGCGCCTGGTCGAGCTCCGGGACCCGATGGCCGAGGGTCGTCACCCAGAGCGAGCTGATCGCGTCGAGGTAGCGCTCGCCGTCGGCGTCGACGATGTGGTGGCCCTCGGCCGAGACCGCCATGACGGGCGAGTTGTCGGGGTACGCCGCCATCTGGGTGAAGCCGTGCCACACCACGGCGGCGTCCCGTTCGATCCACTCCGCGGCGGACGGCTGGGGTGCGTCGGACACGGGCGGCAACGGTACCGCGGGGCCCGACCGGTCACCCCCTCGGCACCCACGGGGTGGAACGACCGGAACCGGCCCGCGACCGCCCGGGAGCGCGGAGCCACAGGCCCCGGAGGCGTAGACTCTCGCCTTTCCCAGGAGCAGGTGGCCCCGGGGAGTGGGTGAGACCGTGGCAGAGACAGAGATCGGGTTGGGCAAGCAGGGACGGCGTGGCTACTCGCTCGACGAGGTCGCCATCGTCCCCAGCCGCCGCACCCGCGACGCGGACGAGGTCGACGTCTCCTGGCAGATCGACGCCTACCAGTTCGGCCTGCCCGTCATCGCCGCCGCCCTCGACGGCGTGACCAGCCCGACCACCGCCGTCGAGATGGACCGCCTGGGCGGTGCCGGCGCGCTGCACCTCGAGGGACTGTGGTGCCGCCACGACGACCCGACCGCCCTCCTCGACCGGATCGCGCGCCACGACGCCGACGGTGACGACCGCGACGGCGTGACCCTGCTCCGCGAGGCCTACGAGGCCCCGGTCCGGCCCGAGCTGGTGGAGCAGCGCATCGGCGAGATCCGCGACGCCGGCGCGACGGTGTGCGTCGCCGTCAGCCCGAGCCGCACCGAGGCGCTGCTGCCGACCATCAAGAAGGTCGAACCCGACCTCCTGCTCATCCAGGGCACGGTCACGTCGGCCGAGCACGTCAGCGACGGCGCGCACGACCCACTCGACCTCAAGCACCTCGTGCGGCGCCTGGAGGTCCCCGTCATCGTCGGGGGGTGCGCCAGCTACCAGGCGGCGCTCCACCTGATGCGCACCGGCGCCGCCGGCGTCCTCGTCGGCATCGGCACCGGCGTCACCTCGACCACCGGCGGCGTGCTCGGCGTGGGCAACCCGCAGGCCACCGCCATCGCCGACGCCCGGGCCGCCCGGATGCGCCACCTCGACGAGACCGGCGTGTACGTCCACCTGATCGCCGACGGCGGCATGGCCACCGGTGGCGACATCGCCAAGGCGGTCGTGTGCGGCGCGGACGCCGTCATGCTCGGCGCCCCGATCGCCGGCGCAGACGAGTCCCCGGCCGGCGGTGCGGTCTGGTCGATGACGTCGTTCCACTCGCGCCTGCCCCGGGGCCGGCTGCGCCGTGTGCCCCGACTCGGGTCGCTCGAGCGGATCCTGCTCGGTCCGTCGGACCGGGCGGACGGCCGCACGAACCTCATGGGCGGGTTGCGCAAGTCCATGGCCGTGACCGGTCACGGCACCCTCAAGGAGCTGCAGAAGGCGGAGCTGGTGATCACGTCGCCGCCGACCGTGCGGCCCGGTGGCCAGCGATGAGCAGGAGCCAGCGATGAGCGACAGCGGCCGACCCGATGCAGGCAGCCGAGCCGAGGCCGAGGCGGTCGTCGGCGACCAGCCGACCGTGCTCGTCGTCGACTTCGGTGCGCAGTACGCACAGCTGATCGCCCGCCGCGTCCGCGAGGCGAACGTCTACTCCGAGATCGTCCCGCACTCGATCACCGCGGCCGAGCTCGCCCAGCGCGACCCGGCGGCGATCATCTTCTCCGGCGGTCCCAAGTCGGTGCGCGTGCCCGACGCCCCGTCGATCGACCCGGGCGTCTACGACCTCGGCGTCCCGATCCTCGGCATCTGCTACGGCCAGCAGCTGATCGCGCAGCAGCTCGGCGGCGAGGTCGGTGGGGGCGGCGCCGGCGAGTACGGCCGGACGGTCGTGCACCGCAGCAGCGACGTCGTGTCGTCGATCCTCACCGCGGACCTGCCGGCCGACCAGACCGTGTGGATGAGCCACTTCGACGCCGTGCAGCGCCCGCCCGAGGGCTTCGTCGCCACGGCTGCCTCCGAGGGTGCGCCGTGCGCGGTGATCGAGTCGCCCGAGCGGAAGATCTGGGGCGTGCAGTACCACCCCGAGGTGGCGCACACCCCGCACGGCCAGGAGCTGATCACCCGGTTCCTCCACGACCTGGCCGGCCTGCCGGCGACGTGGACGATGGAGAACTTCATCGACGCGTCGGTCGAGGCGATCCGGGCCCAGGTCGGTGACGGCCGGGCCATCTGCGGCCTGTCGGGCGGCGTCGACTCCGCGGTCGCGGCGGCGCTCGTGCACAAGGCGATCGGCCCGCAGCTGACCTGCGTGTTCGTCGACACGGGCCTGATGCGCAAGAACGAGGGCGACCAGGTCGTCGAGACGTTCCGACGCCACCAGGGCATGGAGCTCATCCACGTCCGCGCCGCCGACCGCTTCTTCGAGCGGCTGGCCGGTGTCACCGAGCCCGAGGACAAGCGCAAGGCGATCGGCGAGCTGTTCATCCGGGTGTTCGAGGACGCCCGCGGCGGCGTCGAGGACGCCCGGTTCCTCGTGCAGGGCACGCTCTACCCCGACGTCATCGAGTCCGGCACCGCCCACGCCGCGACGATCAAGAGCCACCACAACGTCGGTGGCCTGCCCGAGGACCTCGACTTCGAGCTGGTCGAGCCGCTCCGCCTCCTCTTCAAGGACGAGGTGCGCGCCGTCGGCCACGAGCTCGGCCTGCCCGACGAGATCGTCTGGCGCCAGCCGTTCCCCGGGCCGGGGCTCGGCGTGCGCATCATCGGCGAGGTGACGCCCGAGATGGTGGCGCTGCTGCAGGAGGCGGACGCCATCGTCCGGGAGGAGCTCCGAATCGCCGGCCTCGAGCGCGAGATCTGGCAGGCGTTCGCCGTGCTGCCCGACATCCGCACCGTCGGCGTGATGGGCGACGAGCGCACCTACGGGCACCCGGTGATCATCCGGGCCGTCACGTCGGAGGACGCGATGACCGCCGACTGGGCCCGCATCCCCTACGACGTGCTCGAGTCGATGGCGAGCCGGATCATCAACGAGGTCCCCGGCGTGAACCGCGTCGCGTACGACATCACGTCGAAGCCGCCCGGCACCATCGAGTGGGAGTGACCGACCCCCAGCGCTGACCGCCCGCTTCGTTCCCGGATCCTGGGGCGAACGCCCCAGATCTCGGGAACAGAGCCGGCGAGGGCGTCAGGTGATGCCGTGGTCGACCGCCCAGCGCACGAGCTCGTGCCGGCGCGACAGGTGCAGCTTGGCCATCGTGTTGCGCACGTGGTTCTCGACCGTCTTGGGCGAGATGAACAGCGCCTCGCCGACCGCCTTGTAGGACTCGCCGCGGGCGACGTGGGCGAGCACCTCGCGCTCGCGCTCCGACAGCGGCAGCGAGCCGTCGCCGCCGGTCGTGGCCAGGCGCCGGTACTCGCCGATGAGCAGCGCCGCGAGCTGCGGTGAGAAGACGGGCTCGCCGTCGGCCGCCCGCAGCAGCGAGGCGCGAAGCTCGTCCGAGCGCGTCGACTTGAGCAGGTAGCCGACCGCGCCGGCAGCGACCACGTCGAGCAGGTCGCGCTCCGACTCGCTGACGGTGAGGACGACGACGGGGACCTCGGCCGCCAGCGCCTGCACGACCGCCATGCCGCCCCCGCCGGGCATGTTCAGGTCGCACAGCACCAGGTCGGGCCGCTGCGTGCGCGCCGCCTCGATGGCGGTCGGGGCGTCCTCGGCCTCGGCGACCACGTGGAACCGGTCACCCAGGTCCGCCCGGATGCCGGACCGCCAGATCTGGTGGTCGTCGGCCACCACGACGCGCACGGCCCGCCCCTCGGTGGTCGCGGCGCCGCCGGTCACGGGACCCACATCGTCACGTCGGTGCCCCGGCCGGCGGCGCTCTGCACGTCGGCGCCGCCGTCGACCGCGGCCAGCCGCTCCCGGATCGAGGCGGTCAGCCCGTCGCCGGCCGGCACCGCTGCGGTGTCGAACCCCACGCCCTCGTCGTGCACGACGACCATCGTGCCCGACGGCAGGCGCCGGTCGACGCTGACCCAGACCTGCTCGACGCCTGCGTGCTTGGCGGCGTTGACCACGGCCTCGGACGTCGCACCGACGAGCGCGGCTGCGGCCGCGCCACGCGCCGTGCCCGGATCGACGACGACGAGCTGCGCGCTGATGCGCTGTCGTCGCTCCACCCCGGCCAGCGCCTCGCGGAGCCGCGCGGCGAGGTCGTCGGTCGCTCCGGTGCCGCGATCGGCGGCGCCGGCGACCGGCTCGCCGCGCAGGAAGGCGCGCAGCTCGGCATCCTGCTCCCGGGCGAGGGCGACGAGGTCCTCGTCGTCGGATCGGCGCTGCACGACCGCCAGGGTCTGCAGCACGCCGTCGTGCAGCGTCCGGGCGACCTCGGCGCGGGCCTGGGCGTCGGCCGCGGCCTGCGCCGTGGTCCGCAGCCGGTCGGCCACCCACCCGCCGACCCAGCCGGACGCGGCGACCAGCACGAGCGTGCCGAGCGACGACAGCCACTCGCCGTCCATGCCCCCGCCGGCGGTGGACTGCCCGACGACGTTCGCCAGCCCGACGGCCGCGCCGCCCGCCATGCCGGCCGACGCGCCGGCCGCGATGCCCGTGGCCACGACGGCGACGAGCGGCCACGCCGACGCGAACGACTGCGGGTGCTCGCCGCCGTAGACGACGTGGTCGGCGAACACCGCCGCGCACGCGAGGAGCAGGTCGACGACGATCCCGGCCACGCCCGACACCCATCGGTCCCGGCGCCCGACCGCCACCGTCCAGACCACCGACCACGCGGCCAGGACGACGAGGGCCGACCCGGCGACGGCGGGTCGGTCGAGCACCCCCGACGACGCGTCGATCGCGCAGACGATCGCCGACCACGCGAGCGTGATGCCGCGCAGCGCGCCCAGCGCGAGCTGCATCCGCCGCTGCAGCGCAGCGGTCGTCGGGGTCACGCGGTCGCGAACCATCGGGGTCATGCTGCCCGACGGGGACCCCGATCCGGTCGGGTCAGGGAGAACAGCGGGAGGGCGACCAGCAGCGGGCCCACCAGCCAGACCGGCCGCTGCAGCCACCACGTGCCGTCGACGCGGTCGTGCACCGGGCCGATGACGACGACGGCGATGCCCCAGAAGGCGGCGAGGGCGAGCATGTGCCACACGTAGACGGTCATCGACCACGCGCCGGCGGTGCCGAGCAGGCCGCGGTGCCGATCGGTCCAGCGCCGGAGGTGCGGGTCGGCGATCGCGAGCAGCCCCATCTGCGCGAGGGCCAAGAACACGACCATCAGGTTCGGCGGCGACATGTTCGAGATCGGGTCGGTGTGGGTGCCGACCATCGAGGGCGGGTAGCCGAGCCAGCGGACGCCGACGGCCAGCAGCGCGAACCCGCCGAGGCAGGTCGCCCACCGAGCGGTGCGGGGCCCTGACCGGAGCGATCCGAGGTGGAACCCGAGCTGGTGCACGACGGCCCAGGTCAGGACGTACTCGGCGAGCATCGGGGCGACGCCGTCGATGTGGCCCGCCCAGGTGAGCCGGTCGACCACCGCGACGAGCACCGCGCCGGCGGACACCGCCCACAGCCCGCACGACCGGTGCACCCGGCGGGCCAGCGGCGCGAGCAGCACCAGCACGAGGTAGGTGGCGAGGAACCACAGCGGGGTGATCATCAGCACGACGCCTCGCACGACGTCGTCCCGGCCGAGCGCCGCCCCGCCGAGCCCGACCGCGACGGCGAGCGCCAGCAGGGGGAGGACCGGCGGGACCAGCCGGCCGAACCGTCCCCGCACGAACGCCGCGTCGTCGCGGGTCGTGGTGGCCCGGCGCAGCGACGAGGCGTGCAGCGAGCCACCGACGAGGAAGAAGAGCGGCATGACCTGGAGGCACCACGTCGCGAGCCACAGGCCGGGGGTCTCGCCGGTCGGGTTGCCGATCCGAGGACCGTCGTCCCAGCGCAGCGTCGTGAACGCCCAGTGCCATGCCACCACGACGACCAGGGCGCCGGCCCGGACGAGGTCGAGCACGGTGTCGCGCCCGCGGCCCTCGGGTGCGGCGCCGACCACGTCGGTCGCGGTCGTCACGGCCGTCGTCGGGGTGGCCACCGCGTTCATCGGTCGCCCCGTCGGTCCTGATCCGCCCCGGCGGCGGTCCCGTCGACGTCCCGGAGCCCCGAGATCACGACGTCGGAGCGCCGCCACTCCCGGAACGACCAGGCGAAGAGAGGGATCACGATGCCGAGCGAGACCAGGACCTGCAGCTGGTCCTCGGGCGACAGCGGTGTGCTGCGGGCGCCGGTCAGCGTGGCGATCATCAGGTACACGTAGGTGATCAGCCGGACCAGGCCGATCACCGCGGTGAGCGTGGCGAGCGTGCCGAACCACATGCGTCGGGTCGGCGACCACACCGCGTGCGTCGAGCGCTCCTCGAGCTCGCGTGCGGTCCAGGCGCACCAGGCGCCGAGCGGCAGGAGCACGACGGCGAGCGTGAACGCCAAGGCCGCGATCCGGGGCTCGGGCGTGTCGGCGAGCACCTGGTGCAGCCCCGTGGCCAGACCGAGCGCCCCGAGCCCGACGGACCAGCACAGCGCGCCGTAGAGCACGCGGTGGTGGTCCGAGCGACGCAGCGAGCGCCGGGCGGTGTCGGCCGCGGCGTCGGCGTCCCAGCCCCGGGCGACGAGCTCGGTCGTGATCTCGGCCGGCGTCGCACCGGCGTTCCGCTGCTCGACGAGCCACTGGCCGACCTCGGGCCGCCACCACGACACCGGGAGGGACGTAGGGGCGGGACGCTCCGCCCCACTGCCTCGCGCTGCGGTCCCGGTGGCGCGCGCCGGCGGATCGCCGGACGGGGGGTCGGTCGCCGGGCGGGGTCCGGCGGCGTCGGCCGCTCCGGACAGGTCGGGTGAGGTGTTCACGTGCGCTCCGATCGGTCGGGTCGCAGCGCCCAGCGTTCCGATCGGGTCCGACCCGTCGGCCGCGTCCTGCGACGGTGCGTGGTCGCCGGGGTGGCGTCCACGGCTCCACCGTCGGGCGTGGCGGGCCGCCGGACCATCCGGGGCGGCCCCCAACGGCCGCTGGGGCCCGGCCTGGGGACGCCCGTCCAGGTGACGTCTCGCATCATCTCGTGCCACGTCGACACGATCTCGGATCGTGCGGCGGCTGGACCGGGCGGTCGGAGCGAGACGCGACCCCACTCCCATCGAAACGGTGTCGGGATCGACACCTGTTTGTAACAGAACGCGGATGGTGGTTGACTTGCTCTCCGTCATGCGTCCGTCCCGCCTCACCCCCACCCCGCGTCCCGTGCCGTCCGAGGCCCCGGGCGCGCCCGCACGCATCGGCCGGGCGGTCCGTCCGGTCGCCGTGGTGGCGGCCCTGGCGCTGGTCATCGGCGCATCGATGGCCGGCACCGCGTCGGCGCAGGACGTCGAGGGCCAGCGGGCGAAGGTGCAGCGCCTCGCCGCCGAGATGGACCGGCTCGAGGCAAAGGCGTCGGCGCTCGACGAGCAGTTTCTCCAGACCGAGCTCGAGATGGACCGGGTGTCGCAGCAGGTCGAGCAGAACCGTGCGGCCGTCGCCGACGCCCGGTCGAAGATGGACGAGGCCAAGCAGCAGGCCAGCAGCTACATCGTGAGCGCCTACATGAGCGCCGGCTCCGACGTCGCCGGCCTCGGCGTGGGCGACCCGAACACCGCGGTCAACGAGAAGGTGCTGCTCGAGACGTTGCACGGCGACCGCGAGCAGGTCGCCGACCACCTCCGGGCCGCGCAGCTCGACCTCGACGACCGCACCGCCGAGCTCGACGCATCGTCGAAGGTGCTCGAGGAGCAGCAGGCGAAGCAGCGCTCGGTGAAGGACGACCTCGAGGCGAGCGTCGACGAGCAGCAGCGGCTGCTCGACGGCGCCAACGCCGAGCTCAAGGCCGCCGTCGCGGCCGAGCAGGAGCGCAAGGAGCAGGAGGCCGCGGCCAAGGCCGCCGCCGAGGCCGAGGCCCGCCAGCGCGCCGCCGCGGCCGCCGCGCAGACCACGACCACCGCGGCCGCCGCCCGGGCGGGTGCGCCGGGCACGACCGCGGCGCCCAAGGCGGCGGCCAAGCCGGCCGCGCCGAAGCCGGCCGCGCCCGCGCCGTCGTTGCCGGTCGCACCGGTGGGCAGCGGGGCCGGCGCCGCGATCGCCGCGGCGCAGTCCGTGCTGGGCGTCCCCTACAAGTGGGCGGGCGCCAGCCCGTCGACCGGCTTCGACTGCTCGGGACTCACCATGTGGGCGTGGGCCCGGGCCGGCAAGAGCCTCCCGCACTCGTCGTCCGCGCAGTACGCCGCCACTCAGCGCATCTCGCTCGACCAGCTGCAGCCCGGCGACCTGGTGTTCTTCAACAACCCCATCTCGCACGTCGGCCTGTACATCGGCGGCGGGATGATGATCCACGCGCCGCACACGGGCGACGTGGTGAAGGTCTCGCCGATCACGCGCATGGGCAAGCTCGTGCGCGCCGGCCGCGTCGCCTGACGCTGGTCAGTCCAGCTGGTCAGCCCGCCGCGGCTGCGTTCCCGGTGCGCTGGTCGTCGCACTGCGACGATCTCGGCACGCGGAACGGCGGGTGGGTCGCTCGGCTCGGGATCAGCTGCCGGCGAGCCGACCGATGAGCGGCGCGAGGTCGTCGAGCGACGACGCCGACAACCCGATCGTCGAGATGCCGAACCGCTCGCGGCGGACCTCGAGGTCCTCGGCCATCTCGTCGAGCGAGCCGCACAGCGCGTGCGGTGAGCCGGCCGCCTCCTCGGCGGTCATCCCGAACCCACCGGCCAGCGCGTCGAACATCTCCTGCCGGTCGTCGGTGACGATCGCCAGGTGGATGCGGGTGCCGAGCTCGATGTCGTCGAACCGCTCGCCGGCCGCCTCGCGGATCCAGCCGATCTTCCGCTCGGTCGCCTCCGGCGTGGCCGAGGGCCCCGCCCGGTGGTCGATCACGCCGGCGGCCAGCGCCGGGTTGAGGTTGACGATGTCGGCGTGGCGACCGGCGACCTCGAGGACCTTCCGGCCGCCGCCGCCGATCACGATCGGGGGATGGGGTCGCTGGGCGGGGAGGGGGCTGCCGACCAGCCCGCTGATGTCGTAGAAGCGACCGTGGTGCTCGACGGGCTCGCCGGTCCACAGCGCCGCGATCACCTGCAGCGCCTCCTCGAGCCGCTCGATGCGGACCGACGGCGAATCGAGCGGGATGCCCGTCGACTCGTAGTCCGTGGTCATCCAGCCCGCTCCGAGTCCGAACTCGAGGCGGCCGCCGCTGAGCCGGTCGACGGTCGCCGCCTCCTTGGCGAGCACGGCGGGGTGCCGGTAGTCGTTCGCGAACACGAGGGTCCCGACCCGCAGCTCGGTGGTGGCGTCGGCGGCCGCCATCAGCGCGGCGATCGGGGCGAGCTCGTCGTCGAGGTGGTCGGCCACGGTCAGCACGCTGACGCCGATGTCCTCCGCCTTGCGGGCGAGCGGCACCAGGTCCTCGGGCCGTTCCATGTGCGAGGCCTGGAGCGTGAAGCGGAACGGGCGGCGACGGGGACCGGACACGGCCCGGAAGGGTAACCCCAACGGGATATAGGGGTGCACAGCGACATCCCTTGTCGTGATCCGCGCCTCAGATCCCTGGCGGCCGCACGGGCTGGCGCTGATCGCCGGGTACGGTTCGGGCGTGACGAGCGCCACCGACGAAGTGCAGATCGACGGCTTCGCGACCGAGGAGTTCACGTTCGGGGGCAAGACCCGGCGGGTCTTCGTCGCCGGCGAGGGGCCCGCGGTCATCGTGATCGAGGAGCTGCCCGGCATCACCCCCGCGGTCATCGGCTTCGCACGGAAGGTCGTCGACGCAGGCTTCACGGTCGTCATGCCCGAGCTGTTCGGCAAGACCGGCGCCGAGGCGACGCCCGGGGTGCTCGCGCAGGCGGCGATCCCGGCCTGCGTGTCGAAGGAGTTCAGGGCCTTCGCCCTGCGGACGACGCCGCCGGCGATCGACTGGCTGCGGGCGTTGGCCCGTGATGCGCACTCGCGGTGCGGCGGCCCGGGCGTCGGAGCGGTCGGCATGTGCTTCACGGGCGGGTTCGCGCTCGCGATGGCGACCGAGCCCGAGATGCTGGCGCCGGTCCTGTCGCAGCCGTCGCTGCCGATCGGCGGCGGCAAGAAGCGCGGCGCCGACCTGGGCCTGTCGGACCGCGACCTGCTCGCGGTCAAGGAGCGCGCCGAGGCCGACGACATCTGCGTGCTCGGCCTCCGCTTCACCGGCGACCGCTTGGTGCCCGCCGCCCGGTTCGCGTCGTTGCGGCGGGAGCTCGGCGACAACTTCATCGGCGTCGAGATCGACTCCTCGCCCGGCAACCCGTGGGGTCACCGCAAGGCGGCGCACTCGGTGCTGACCGAGGACCTCATCGACGAGCCGGGCCAGCCCACCCGTGACGCGCTCGAACAGGTGCTGCGGTTCTTCCAGGAGCGCCTGCAGGTGGCTCCCGCCTGACCCACCCGGTCGCCTGGCGCACCCCTCGCCCGGGCCGGCCCGCATCGCAGCCGACCCCGGCCGTCGAACTCGGGCATGCGGTACCAATCAGTGGTCCGTGGTGCCCGAGATGCGAGACCCGAGGAGCCGCTTCGGGCCCGATCTGGGGTGTCGGGACCCGCAAGTAGGGTGGGCGGCGATGAGCGTCGAGGACCTCCTGGAAGGGCTCAACCCGGCCCAGTACGAGGCGGTCACCCACGGCGAGGGCCCGCTGCTCGTGGTCGCGGGCGCCGGGTCGGGCAAGACGCGTGTGCTCACCCACCGGATCGCCCACCTCATCCACGCGCACCGCGTGTCGCCGTTCGAGATCCTCGCCATCACCTTCACCAACAAGGCGGCGGGGGAGATGAAGGAGCGGATCGGCCGGCTGGTCGGGCCGGTCGCCGACAAGATGTGGGTGTCGACGTTCCACTCGGCCTGCGTGCGCATCCTGCGGCGCGACGCCCAGCTGCTCGGGTACCCGTCGGCGTTCACGATCTACGACCAGGCCGACGCGGTCCGGCTCACCGGCTACGTCCTGCGCGACCTCAACATCGACCCCAAGCGGTTCCCTCCCCGTTCGGTGCACGCCGCGATCTCGGCGGCCAAGAACGACGGCCTCTCGGCCGAGGACTACCTGGAGCGGGCGTCGGTCATCCACGAGCGTCGCATCGGCGAGGTGTTCGAGGAGTACCAGGCCCGGCTCCTCAAGGCCGGGGCGATGGACTTCGACGACCTGCTCGGCGTGACGGTGGAGCTCTTCCGCACCGAACCGCAGGTGCTCGAGCACTACCGCAACCGCTTCGGCAACGTGCTGGTCGACGAGTACCAGGACACCAACCCGGTCCAGAACGACCTCGTGATGCTGCTCGGCGAGGAGCACCGCAACGTCTGCGTCGTCGGGGACCTCGACCAGTCGATCTACAAGTTCCGAGGAGCGGACATGCGCAACCTCCTCGAGTTCGAGAACACGTTCCCCGACGCCACGACGGTGGTGCTCGAGCAGAACTACCGCTCCACGCAGACCATCCTCGACGCCGCCAACGCGGTCATCGCCAACAACACCGCTCGCAAGCCCAAGGACCTCTGGACCGACGAGGGCCCGGGCGAGAAGATCGTTCGCTTCCAGGGCGAGGACGAGGCCGAGGAGTCGCAGTGGGTCGCCCACCAGATCTCCTCGCTGCACGACCGCGGCGACGTCCTGTGGTCGGACTTCGCGGTCTTCTACCGGACCAACGCGCAGAGCCGCGTGCTCGAGGAGCAGTTCCTGCGCTCCGGCATCCCGTACCGGGTGGTCGGCGGCATGCGCTTCTACGACCGCCGCGAGGTCAAGGACGCGATGGCCTACCTGAAGGCCGTCGTGAACCCCACGGACGAGGTCAGCGTGAAGCGCGTCCTCAACACGCCCAAGCGCGGCGTCGGCGACCAGACCGTCGGGCGCCTCGACGCCTACGCGCGCGCCCACGAAATGTCGTTCATGGACGCGCTGCGGCGGTGGGACGACGCCGGGGCGAGCTCCCGCGCCGCCCGCGGCATCGAGTCGTTCACCAACCTGATCGACGAGCTGGCCACCGAGACCGACAAGGGTCCGGGGCACCTGCTCGAGCAGATCCTCGACCGCAGCGGGTACGCGGCCGAGCTCGAGGCGGAGAGCACGCTCGAGTCCGAGGGGCGCCAGGAGAACCTCGCCGAGCTGGTCGGGATGGCCCGCGAGTACGAGACGGTCGACGAGTTCCTGGAGCAGGTCTCGCTGGTGGCCGACACCGACCAGCTCCCCGACGGCACCGACCCCGGCGACACCGGCGTGGTGCTCATGACGCTGCACTCGGCCAAGGGCCTGGAGTTCCCCAACGTCTTCCTCATCGGCATGGAGGAGGGCGTGTTCCCGCACATGCGCTCGCTCACCGAGCCGGCCGAGCTCGAGGAGGAGCGCCGTCTCGCGTACGTCGGCATCACCCGCGCCCGGGAGCGGCTGTTCCTGTCGTACGCGTGGTGCCGGACGCTGCACGGATCCACGCAGTACAACCCGCCGAGCCGGTTCCTCGACGAGGTGCCGTCGGAGCTGGTCGTCGAGGCCGAGGCGAGCCGGTCCAAGCGCTCGCGCTCGTCGCACCGCTCGGGCGGCTGGGAGTCCACGTCGTGGGCGCCGTCGGGTCGTGAGCGCCAGATGGAGCGCTCCACCCGCCCGGCGCCTCCCACCCAGTCCGGGGCGCACACCCTCGACATCCGGGTGGGCGATGATGTGGTCCACACCAAGTGGGGCGAGGGCGTCGTGTTGCACATGGAGGGCCAGGGCGAGAAGACCGAGGCGGTGGTGCGGTTCCCCGACGTCGGCGAGAAGCGCCTGCTCCTGTCCTGGGCCCCCATCCAGAAGGTCCAGCGATGAGCCGTCGGCCCGGAGCTCGGCCTTGACGGTGCGGTTCCTGAAGCGAGCCGGCCTGGCGCTGCGCCACCACGTGACGCTGTCCGACCTGGCCGACCGCTGGGTCGACCTCCACGGCGACCGGCTGATGGTGACCGAGGAGGGCGTCACCCCGCCGCAGCCGGTGCGCGGCGGCGCCGCCCGGGGACGCGTCGAGGGCAACACGCGCGCGCTGACCTACGGCCAGGCGGCCGACCTCGTCGCCCGGTGGTCGGCGGTGATCGCGGCGCGCACCGAGCCCGGCGACACGGTCGTGATCGCGACGCCGAACGGCATCGACCAGTTCCTCCTGTGCCTCGCCGCCGCGCGCGCCGGGCGCGTGCCGGCGCCGGTGAACCCGCAGATGCGCCCGGCCGAGGTCGACCACGTCATCGCCGACAGCGGCGCCTCGCTGGTCGTGCGCGGCGCCACCGAGATGATGTCGGGGCCGGGGTCACGGTCGACGCCCAAGCCGCCGGCCGAGCCGTCGCCCGACGACGTGGCCGCGCTCTTCTACACGTCGGGCACGACGGGGACGCCCAAGGGCGCCGAGCTCACGCACCGGGCGCTGCTCGGCGGGCTGGCGCCGATGGCGGCCTTCCCGTCGTGGCTCCGGAACGACGAGCTCGTGCTGAGCCTGCCCGTGGCGCACATCATGGGGTTCGTCTCGGTGCTCGGGCCCACGCTCGCCGGGGTGCCGATGTACTTCCTCCGCCAGTTCCACGCCGAGCGGGTGCTCGACGTGATCGAGGAGCGCCGGTCCTCGGCGTTCATGGGCGTGCCCGCCACGTACCGGTTGCTCGATCAAGCCGGCGCCGAGTACCGCGACCTCACGTGCGTGCGCCTCTGGATGACGGGCGCCGACGTGATGCCCGCGCCGCTGGCCCGGCGCTTCAAGTCCTACGGCGCCTCGATGACGCTGCCGTTCGTCGGACCGGTCGGCGAGGCCGCGTTCTTCGAGGGCTACGGCATGGTCGAGACCGGCGGCGGCGTGGTGGCCAAGGTGTCGCCGCCGATGCTGCCGGTGGGACTCGGCGACTCGCTCGGCCTGACGCTGCCCGGCTGGAAGGTGCGGGTGGCGGACCAGCACGACCGGCCGGTCCCGTCGGGATCGGTCGGCGAGCTGCAGATCAAGGGGCCGGGCGTGCTGCGGGGCTACCACGGCGACGCCGCGGCCTCGTCCGACGCCATGACCGAGGACGGTTGGCTCCGCACCGGCGACCTGGTCCGCAGCGGACCGTTCGGGCTCATGTCGTTCCAGGGCCGGTCCAAGAACGTCATCAAGTCGGGGGGCTACTCGGTGTACTCGATCGAGGTCGAGGCCGACCTCGAGGAGCACCCAGACGTCGTCGAGGCGGGCGTCGTCGGCATCGACGACGCCAAGCTCGGCCAGGTGCCGGTCGCCGCGGTGAAGCTGCGCGACGGCGCCAAGGTCACGCCCGACAAGCTGATCGCCTGGTCCCGCGGCCGGATGGCCCGGTACAAGGCGCCGCGGCAGGTCGTCGTCGTCGACGACCTCCCCCGCACCGGCACCCGCAAGATCCGTCGCGACCAGCTGGTTTCGCTGTTCGACCCGGCCGCCGACCCGACCGCCGAGGCGACCGTCGCCGGCCGCACCGCCGCGTCGAACGGTTCGGACCCGTCGATCGGGAAGGACCCGTCCGGCTCCGCCCCCGCCCCCAAGGGCTGAGGGGTCGGGTCCCCGATGGCCGAGCTCCCCCTGGCCGCCGACGTCGCACCCGCGCTGTTCGTGCCGGCCGACGGCGCCCACGGCGACGACGTGTGGCAGCCCACCGACCTCACCCGCGGCCCCTGGGACCCCCGCGCCTGCCACGGCGGCGCGCCGGCGGCGCTGATCACACGCGCGCTCGAGGCCGTGCCGCTGCCCGAGTCGAAGGACGGCGCCGCGGTGCCCATGCGCCTGGCGCGGGTGACGATCGAGCTGGTGCGCCCGGTGCCGACGACGCCGCTGCGCGTCGCCGCCCACGTGATCCGGCCGGGCCGCCGCATCAGCCTGCTCGAGGCGACGCTCTCGTCGGTCGAGAACGACGACGCGGTCGTCGTCATGGCCCGCGCCCTGCGCATCCGGACCGCGGACGTGGCCCTGCACGACGGCGGGCCGGGCGGTGCCGCGGCCCACGGCATCGACGACGTGCCGCCGCCGGTCCCTCCCGTCGCCGACGACGTCAACACCGCAGCGGCCGCCTACATCGGCTTCCACAACGGCGGCACCGAGCACCGGTTCGTGCGCGGCAGCTTCCACGTGCCCGGCCCGGTGTTCGACTGGATCCGCCTCGCCGTCCCGGTGGTGCCCGACGAGGTGCCGTCGCCCTGGCAACGGGCCTCGGCCGCCGCCGACTTCGGCAACGGCATCGCGTCGAGCGTCGGCTTCGGCGAGGGGCTCTTCATCAACCCGGACCTGAACGTGCACCTGTGGCGCGAGCCGGTCGGGGAGTGGATCGGGATGGAGTCGGTGATGCGGACCTCGACCGCGGGCATCGGGCTGAGCGACTCGGCCATGTGGGACGAGCAGGGCCGCATCGGTCGCGGCAACCAGTCCCTGCTGCTCGACACGCTCTGACCTCGGCTGTCAGCCGAGGCGGTCGAGCACGTTGCGGGTGATGCGCGCCACGATCGGATCGGGCGCGCCGTCGTCCACGCTCGGGTCCAGCTCCAACCCGTAGGCCCACTCGGTGCAGCCGACGGTCACGACGGTGCCCGTCGCCCGCGCCGCCGACGCCCCACCCGGTCCGCCGTCGTCACCGCCGGCGTGCGTCCAGGCCGCCATGACGGCGTGCCCGTGGCGGAGCCGGTCCTGGGCCTCGACGGAGTCGTCGCCGAGGAGCCGCTTGGCGTGGAACACGAGCTCGTACTCGGCGCCCTCGTCGACCGGGAGCGGGGTGGTCATCTCGTCGAAGCCGGTCGCGGGGGCGGTGGCCAGGACGGTGAGGCCGTCCGGGGTCCCGGCCGTCGGCGGGTCGGCGGGGACGGGGAGGCCGTCGGCGATCGACAGCTCGGTGCCGTCGCACTCGTAGCCGACGACGCGCGCCTCGGTGCCGAGGAGGTCGCCGCGCCGGAGCTCCGTGCCGTCGAACAGCCAGTGGTCGTGGCGGTGGACCTCGTACCCGGCGGCCCCCCTCGGCGCGCTGAGGTGGACCCGGTGGTAGCCGCCGCGGGTGAAGGTCACGCCGGTCATCGCGGTCTCGGGGCGACCGGTGAGCGGGTCCGACCACATCGACGTCACCCGGTCCGCCCGGTCGGTCCCCATCACCGGGTCCTCCTGGTAGCGGTGCTTCCACGCGATCATCCGCCGGTCGTCCTCCTCCAGACGCACCTGCCAGTAGGCGGTGTTGCCGGAGAGGAAGGCGACGTTGCCGCCCCGGGCGACGAAGCCCTCGACGACGTCGCGCATGCCCCAGGTCCAGTACTCGTCGTGGCCGAGGGAGAGCACCAGGCGTCGGCCGCGCAGCAGCGCCTCGGCCGGGTCGCGGTGGACCTCGGCGTCCAGGTCGGCATCGATGCACACGTCGAGCTCGATGCCGTTCCGCTCGGCCCAGCGCACGAACCGCAGCTCCTGGCCGGCCCAACCCGACATGCCGTGCCACAGCGACAGGCCGTGCTCGACCGAGTAGGTCAGGAACTGCTCGACCGGGTCGACGACCCGCTCGCCCGGGGCGTGCTCCTTGGCGAGGAAGCCGAACGCCAGCGGGCGCTGCGGCGACACGGTCACGCCGCCCGTGTAGAGGTTCCGGCCGCCGACGTCGTTGTACGCGTTCCACGTGTTCGTCGCGAGCTTCAGCAGGGGCGCGCCCGGCGTGGCGGTCGCTGGTCGGACGACGAACCAGGCGGTCGGCGGGTCGGGCTCCGCCCCGTCCGGACCGGTCGTGCGCACCAGGTACAGGCCGCTCGGCCAGTCGCCGACCGGGACGAGCACGGTCGGCGCCCAGATGCAGCCCTCCTCGGGCGCGTCCGGCGGCATCGGCTGGTCGGGCGCGACGACGGTCTGCTCGGCGCGCCACACGACGGTCGGCTCGAGCCCATCACGGACGACCTCAACCGTGAGCGGGGTCGTGCCGTCGCCCGAGAGGTGGAGGTCCACGTCCTCGCCGGCGACGACGCTCTGCGGCCAGCAGTACCCGACGGTGCCCATCCCCGGACCCTACGCGCCACCCCCACACCCCCCGCCCCGCCCGCTTTGTTCCACCTTTTCGACGTTCCAGCGTCGAAAAGGTGGAACAGAGCTGTCAGCGGGCGGCGGCACGACGAGCGCGAGCCTCCGCGATCGCTGCGGTCACCTTCCCGACGACGACATCGGGCGACGACCACACCTCGTCGTCCCAGACCTCGACCCAGATCCAGCCGGCTGCCTCGAGCGCAGCCCGACGCTTCCGGTCCGACTCGACGTCGGTGAGGGCCGTGTGATGCGCTCGGCTCTGCACCTCGATGACGATCGGCAGTCCCTCGACGACGAAGTCGACGCGACCGGTCCACGCGTCGTCGGATCCGGCATCGACCTGTCGTCGGACGTGGATCCACGCGCCCCGGAGGATCTGCATGGTCCGGGTCTCGAGGTTGGTGGCCGCCGGGACGTAGTCGGCAGGCCGGGCGTCCAGGTACTCACGCACACCCGCCGTCCCGTTCCTGCCCATGCGACCCATCTGCGCGATGAAGCGGGTGAGCGACGGGCCCGAGAGCAGCCGCATGGACCACATCCGCTCGACCAGCCGCTCTGCCCGCGCTGCGTGGCACGAGGCGAACAGCTGGAGCGCGCAGAGCTCCGGCTTGACCACGGGGACGCCTCGAAGGACCGTGACCCACGCGTCCGGGAGGGATCTGACGGTGTGGACGGTGACGCCGTCAGGGTTCGGTCCCTTCCGCGATGTGCGCACGACGTGCACGGGCCGCGTCCTGCAGGACGACTGGCCCCAGAGCCAGCACGCCGGCTCGTGGGAGAGCGCAGCGCCGCGACCGCAGGCGAGCGTGCCGATGGTCAGCTGGCGCTCGACCGTGTCGGGACTGCCGGTCCGGACGAACACGCCGCGGATGGGTTCGTTCCAGTGGCGCGAGCTCCGTATCGATCGGATCGCTGCAGCATCGACGTCTCGTGAGCGCAGCATGTGGGCCGACACCACGCCGTTGTGGCGGGCGGCGAGCTCCGTGGCGACGTCGTCGAACATCGCGCCGATCGTGGGTGGCTCGACCGCTCCGTGTCACCGGGGACCGATCCCCCCTCAGCTCTGTTCCACCACATCGACGCTGGAACGTCGAAAAGGTGGAACAAAGCGGGCGTAGGGGTGGGCGACGGGTCAGTTGCCGCTGGTGGCGATGGTGGTGGTCGTGTCGCGGGACTGGTCGGGGCGGAGGTCGATGATGAGGCGGTCGTCGCGGTCCACCCGCCACGGGAAGGCCTCGAGCTTGGAGCCGTCGGACCCGCCCGAGCCGTCGGCCGACCAGGTCGTGTCGCGGCACAGCTCGCCGACGGCGTCCCTGCCGCCCGAGGCGTCGGTCGCCCTGCGCTCCTCGAACAGGTTCCGCTCGGCGTTCCACGAGAGGAAGCAGCCCTCGGCCGCACCCGGCGCCACCGCCGAGAGCGCGATCCAGTCCTCGTTCTCCGCGTCGCCGAAGTGGTTGACGTAGATCGGCTGGCGCTGGCCGCGCCCCGACACGTCGCTGAACAGCAGCGGCCCGTCCTCGGCGATCTGCTTCGACATGCGGGCGGTGAACCCGGCGTCGAACGTGTCGTCGCCCAGCTGGACCTGCACCGGACCCTTGCCGCCGGACGCCAGCTGGATCATCCCCCAGGCCGCGATGACCGCGACGACGAGCGCGACCACCCCGATGACCACCGAGGTCGCCTGCTTGCTCCCGCTCCGTCGTTCCACCGGCACGACGCCAAGTATCCCCCGGGGCTCCGGAGCGCCGGAATTCGGCGGGTCGCCACGCTGAGGCCCCGCTACGGCGGCGGTACGGTCTGGCGGCCGCACCCGGGAGATCCGCCCGGGGCCGAACGAGAGGACGTCGATGCCCGGAGCGCTGTCGGACCTGCGGGTCGTGGAGATGGGACAGCTGCTCGCCGGCCCGTTCTGCGGCCAGCTGCTCGCCGACTTCGGTGCGGACGTCATCAAGCTCGAGCCGCCCGGTCAGGGCGATCCCATGCGGGAGTGGGGCCGTGAGAAGGCCGACGGCCGCTCGCTGTGGTGGCCGGTCGTGGCCCGGGGCAAGCGGTCCGTGACCATCGACCTGCGGCAGAAGGCCGGCCAGGACCTGGCCAAGGAGCTGATCGCATCGGCCGACGTCCTCATCGAGAACTTCCGGCCCGGCACGCTCGAGAAGTGGTCGATGCCGCCCGAGGAGCTCATGGCGGCCAACCCCCGGCTGATCGTCGTCCGGGTCTCGGGCTACGGCCAGACCGGTCCGTACGCGTCCCGCCCCGGGTACGGCGCGATCGGCGAGGCGATGGGCGGCCTGCGAGCGGTCATCGGCGAGCCCGACCGGCCTCCCGCCCGGGCCGGCATCTCGATCGGCGACACGCTCGCCGCCACGTTCGCCTGCCTCGGCTGCCTCGTCGCGCTGCACGCCCGGCAGGCGACCGGCCGAGGCCAGATCGTCGACTCCGCGCTCTACGAGGCGGTGCTCGGCGTCATGGAGTCGTTGATCCCCGAGTACACGGTCAGCGACTACATCCGCCCGCGGACGGGCTCGATCCTCCCGAACGTCGCCCCGGCCAACGCCTACCCGACCGCCGACGGCGAGCACCTCATCAGCGGCAACCAGGACACCGTCTGGAAGCGGCTCGCCGCGGCGATGGGGCGACCGGAGCTCGGCGACGACGAGCGGTACGCCACCCACAACGCCCGTGGCGCGAACCAGGCGGAGCTCGATGCGCTGATCGCCGAGTGGTCGGCGACGATGACGTCGCGCGAGCTCGAGGACCTGCTGAACGAGCACGGCGTGCCCAACGGGAAGATCTACACCGCCCCCGACATGCTCGCCGACGCCCACTTCAAGGCCCGCGAGGCGATCGTCACCCTCGCCCACCCGCAGCTCGGCGACTTCCCGATGCAGAACGTCGTGCCGAAGCTGTCGGACACGCCGGGCGAGATCCGCTGGGTCGGCCCCGAGCTCGGCGAGCACACCGACGAGGTGCTGGGCGACGTGCTCGGCCTGGACGGCGAGGCGCTCGACCGCCTGCGGGCCGACGGCACGATCTGACGCGACGCGGCGGCCTACTCGGTCCGCAGCACCTCGGCGGGCCGGAGCCGCGCCGCCTGACGTCCCGGCCACAGCGCCAGCAGGTTGGCCATGAGCAGCGACACCGGCACCACGAGGAGGACGGCCAGCAGCCCGAGCGGCGCCACGTAGAGCATCGGCGTCGACTCGGCGACCCACCGCCAGCTGGCCCGACCGACGAGGAGCCCGATCGGGAGACCGATCACCAGCCCGATCAGGGCCACGGTCGTCGCCTGCCACGACAGCGCGAAGCGGGTCTGCCGCGGGGTGAGGCCGAGCACGCGCATGACCGCCAGGTCGTGTCCCCGCCGGCGCACCACGCTCGCCGACACGTGGGCCAGCGTCCCGATCGCCAGCACGATCGTGAACACCGCGAACAGCACCGGCAGCGCACGCACGTTGCTGAGGTTCACGAGGTCGATCGGCCTCGTCGCCGGGCCGGCCTCGAGCGCGCCCTCGCCGGCCTCGGTGATCGCGTCGCTGACGGCCCCGGCCGAGGCGCCCTCGCGAACGCTGGCGAGATAGGTGGGCACGATCGGCGGCGTGAGGCCGTCCCCGGTGGGCGGGGCGTCGCCGACGAGCGCGTGCAGCTCCTCGTCCGTGACGAAGGCGCCCTGGTCGAAGCTCGAGTGGGGGGTGGTCGGCAGCAGCGCGATGCCGACGACGGTGAGCGGGATCTCCCGGTCGTCGCCCTGCGGCCTGACCGTCACCTGGTCACCCACGCCGACGCCGTAGCCCCGTGCGCTGTCGGGTCCGAGCGCGATCTCGCCGGGCCGGACCGGCTGGCGGCCCTCGAGCGTCGTGAACCCCATGTCGCCCTTGCGCGGCGCCAGCGAGTAGGTCGGCAGGGTGAGCCCGTCGATGACGAGCAGGGCCCGGTTCGTCATCGCCGACGCCACCACGTCACCACCCTGATCCGTGGCGTCGAGGACCTCGGGCATCACGTCGAGCGCCTCGGGGGACGCGGCCTGGACCTCGATGTCCCAGTTCGCGCCGATGCGCGACGGGTTGCTGATCGCGTCGTCGATGCCGGCCGAGAGCGTGAACGCCCCGACGACGCCGAGGACCCCGAGCACTGCGCCGGCCAGGGCCGGACGGGTGGGCAGCGCGCGCTGGCCGCGCCCCGGCTCGAGCGCCATCTGGGCACCCGTGGTGGTGACCACCGACGCGCCGGCGTTCCGCAGTGCGCGCACCAGGCGCGAGTCGCGTACGGCCGCAGGTCGGTGGTGGCGGCCGGCCTCGCGCCACGCGGTCGACCAGATGGCGATCGCGAGGACCGCCACGAGCAGCCCGGCGCCGAGCAGCAGCACCGGCCAGTCGGCGTGGAGTCCGACGTCGGGGTCGATCTGGCGACCCAGCCCGATCGGGAACAGCACCGACAGCCCGATCCCGACGGCGACGGCGACGATCGCCGCGGTGGCGATCGGCACGAGGTGCGGCAGGGCCAGCGCGATCGCGGCGTCGCGCTGCGCGAAGCCGAGGGCGCGGAGCGGCGTGAGGTCGTCCGCGCCGGCCCGGACGGACCGAGTGAGGGCCTGGCCGACGAGCACGACCCCGGCGAGGGCGACGGCGAGCCCGAACAGGAGGAGACCCCGGGTCTCGAGCGCGGTGCCGTTCGTGACCCGCTTCGACACGGCGACCGCGTCGAGGATCGGCATCTCGGGCTTGTCGAGGATGCGCCGCACGTCGGCCTCGAGCCGCTCGATGTCGGCCTGGCCCGGCTCGAAGCGGACGAGCAGGTTGTTGATGAACATCGCCGGGGCGGCGAACTGCTCGTGGAACGCCGGGGTGGCCATGAGCTCGGCGCCCTCGCGCACCTCGCCGGGCGGCGTGTCGTCGGGGATGACCGCCATCTCGAACGCCGAGCGTCCGATGCCCACGACCTCGACGTCGATCGTCGGACCTTCCGGTGGTGCCCAGAAGTCGCCCGCCGCCAGCTGCTCGTCGGACGGCCGCTGGAGCGTGAAGCGGGAGCCGACCCCGACGGCCGGGTTCGACCCCTTGACCGCCAGGACCTCGTGCGGGTCGGAGGGATCGGGCAGGCGCCCCTCGGAGAGGACGGGGCGGTCGACCTCGGTCTGCCAGTCGCCGAAGGCCACGTCGAACACGCCGCTCTCCACGGGGTCGACGCCCGGCGGGGCGTCCACGACCGAGATCGGCCCGAGCCCGAACGACCCTGCCGCGGCCACGTAGGGGAGCGCGGCGACCGGCGCCCAGTCGGGGTCGATGACGTCGACCTGGCTGGCGAACACGACGGCGTCGGCCGCGTCGGTGGCGCGGCGGAGCCGTTCGAAGGCGTCGTCGGTGCGGCGGGCGCCGGCGATGGACGCGAGGGCCACGGCGGCCGCGAGCCCGGCCAGCAGGCCGAGCGAGACCAGGGCGACCGGTCGGCGTCGCACCTCGCGCCGGGCCCACATCCTCCCCGCCACCGACACGCCGGCTTCCCTGGCCATGGCTGCACCCTACGAACCCGGCACGCCGCCGAGAAGGGTGCGGGCCACTGCGGCGATGGGGGTGGAGGCACCCCCGCCGGCCCGGGCCCGGAATGGGGGCGGCCGAGTCGTCCGGTCTACGCTCCCTCGTCGGGCCCGGCGCGACCTGACGACCCGTCAGAACCGCCGCCGTCAGCAGTTCGCGACAGGAAGGTGAGAGGGTGGACCTCTTCGAGTACCAGGGGAAGCAGTTCTTCGCTGCGTTCGACATCCCGGTGTCGGCCGGCGAGGCGGTCACCACGGTGGACGACGCCGTCGCCGTCGCGGAGCGGCTCGACAGCTACCCCGTCGTGATCAAGGCGCAGGTCCACGTCGGCGGCCGCGGCAAGGCCGGTGGCGTGAAGCTCGCCAACAACGCCGACGAGGTCCGCGAGCACGCCTCGAACATCCTCGGCCTCGACATCAAGGGCCACGTCGTCAAGGTCATCTGGGTCGAGGTCGCCTCCGACATCGACGAGGAGTACTACGCGTCGTTCACGCTCGACCGCTCGGCGAAGAAGCACCTCGGCATGCTGTCCGCCCAGGGCGGTGTCGAGATCGAGGCCGTCGCCGAGTCCGATCCCGACGCCATCGCCAAGATCTGGATCGATCCGGTCGACGGGCTGACCGACGAGATCGCCCGCGAGTGGGTCGCCGCCGCCAAGCTCAACCCGAAGGCCAACGACGGCGCGGTCGACATCCTCAAGAAGCTCTACCGGGCCTACACCGAGGGCGACGCGGACCTCACCGAGATCAACCCGCTCATCCTCAAGCCGACCGGCGAGGTCCACGCCCTCGACGCCAAGGTGACCCTCGACGGCAACGCCGGGTTCCGTCACGACTGGGCCGAGTACGAGGCCACCCAGGTCCGCGACGTCCGCGAGCAGGCCGCCCACGACAAGGGCCTGCAGTACGTCGGCCTCGACGGCACCGTCGGCATCATCGCCAACGGCGCCGGCCTGGCCATGAGCACGCTCGACGTGGTCAACCAGTCCGGCGGCAAGCCCGCCAACTTCCTGGACATCGGCGGCGGCGCCAACGCCGACGTGATGGCCGGGGCGCTCGAGGTCATCAACAACGACCCGCAGGTGAAGGCGATCTTCATCAACATCTTCGGCGGCATCACGCGCGGCGAGGAGGTGGCCAACGGCATCGTCGAGGCGCTGGGTCGGGTCACCATCGACGCGCCGATCGTCATCCGCCTGGACGGCACCAACGCCGAGGAGGGTCGGGAGATCCTCCAGCCGCACCTGTCCGACAAGCTGCAGATGCAGCCCACGATGCTCGAGGCGGCCGCCAAGGTCGTCGAGCTGGCCCGGGCCTGAGGCTCGGCGACGAGCGCAGAAGGAGAACGCGAACCATGAGCATCTTCGTCGACGAGAACACCAAGGTCGTCTACCAGGGCCTCACCGGCAGCCAGGGCCGCTACTACGGCCTGCTGAACCGTGAGTACGGCACGCAGGTCGTGGCCGGCACCAACCCGAAGAAGGCCGGCACCGACGTCGAGGGCATCCCGATCTTCGCCTCGGTCGCCGACGCCGTCGCCGAGACCGGCGCCAACGCCAGCTGCATCTTCATCCCGGCGCCGGGCGTGAAGGACGCGGTGATCGAGGCCGCCGAGGGCGGCGTCGAGTTCATCGTGTGCATCACCGAGGGCGTGCCGATGCACGACGAGGCCTGGTTCTTCAACAAGCTGCAGCGCGACTTCCCGTCGGTGCAGCTGCTCGGCCCGAACTGCCCCGGCATCATCAGCCCCGGCAAGTGCAACATCGGCATCACCGCCGGCCACATCGCCAAGTCGCCCGAGGCCGGCGCCAAGAACGTCGGCATCGTGAGCCGCTCCGGCACCCTGACCTACCAGGCGCTGTACGAGCTCAAGCTCCAGGACATCGGCGTGACCACGTGCGTCGGCATCGGTGGCGACCCGGTTCCGGGCACGAGCTTCATCGACTGCCTCGAGCGCTTCGAGGCCGACGACGACACGTCGGCCGTGATGATGATCGGTGAGATCGGCGGGTCGGCCGAGGAGGAGGCCGCCGAGTTCATCGCCTCGAAGATGTCGAAGCCGGTCGTCGCCTACATCGCCGGCCAGACGGCCCCCGCGGGCAAGAAGATGGGCCACGCCGGCGCCATCGTCTCGGGTGGCAAGGGCACGGCGGCCGCCAAGATGGAGGCCCTCACGAGCGCCGGCGCCCAGGTGGGCGCCAACCCGACCGAGGCGGGCAGCCTCATGGTCGACGTGATCCGCTCCCTCTGAGATATAGGGGTGCACAGCGACAGACCTTGTCGCGATCCGCACCCGAGAAATCGCGATCGCAGGTCCTGCTGACGGCGGGCGTCGTGCCCCGGCACGGCGCCCGCCGTCCGCGTCCCGCCGGCCGGAGGGGTTGCGCGACGGATCGGTCGTTCGGTACCCGTAGCATTGGGACGGTCGCCCGCGGGCACGGCGGCTCGGTCCCCTCCCTGACCATGCGACGCACCGACGACACCTCGACGCGCGGGCCCTTCGGCGCCCCGACCGCCGCCGGCGATCCCGGCGACGGGATGTCGGCTGCGAGCCCCGACGACTGCCCAACCGCCGGCGCGATCACGGGCCCCGCCGGTGCCGCATCCGCGGCGAGGCCGAGCGGACGGGACCGCTTCCTCGACGTCGTACGGGCGCTCGCGCTCGTCCGGGTCATCCTCTGGCACACCTGGTCGGCCGCCTGGCTCACGTGGTTCCCGGCGATGCCGGCCATGTTCTTCGGCGCCGGCGCGCTGCTCGACGGGTCGCTCGAGCGTCGGGGCTGGTGGGCGACCGTGCGCCAGCGGGCCCGCCGGCTGCTGATCCCGTTCTGGGTCTACGGCGCGGTCAGCGTGGCGGTCATGGTGGCGATGGGCTGGCGCCCCGGACCGGGCGAGCTGTTCGGCTGGCTCGTCCCGGTCGTCGACCCGGTGGGCAGCGACGAGCTCCGGGGGCTGTGGATCCCGCTCTGGTACGTGCGGGCCTACGTCTGGTTCGTGCTCGGCGCCGCGGGGATTCGGTGGCTGGTGCGGCGCGTCGGCGTCGGTGCGCCGGTCCTGTTCGCCGTCGCCACGGTGGCGGTGTACTGGGCCGAGCAGGTGGCCGGCCGGTCGCTCCTGCCGCTGTCGGTGCTCGACGCCGTCAGCTACGGCACGTTCGTCGCCGCCGGGATGGTCTACGCACAGCGGGACCGCCGGGTGCCCGCGGCCCGGACCTCGGCCGTGCTGGGGCTGGCGTTGGCCGTCGCCGCCGTGCTCGCCGCCATGCGGTACGGCCCGGCCGACCTCGTCGTGAACCGCTCGGCGCTGCTGACCGTGCTCGTCGGCGGCGTAGGGCTGATGGTGCTGTTCGCGCTGCACCCGATCCTCGCCTCGGTCGACGGCGTGACCGGCAGGGGCGTGGACGCGCTCGTGCGCCGCACGCTGACGATCTACCTCTGGCACGGCTTCGGGCTGGTCGCTGCGGCCGAGCTGGTCGACGAGCACCTCGCGCCCGGGCCGCTGCGGTGGGGGCTCGCCCTGCTCGTCGTGGTCGTCGTGACGGCCGGGTGCGTCGTGATCTTCGGTCCGATCGAGGAGTGGGCGGCCGGCCGGCGGGCCGCGCCGCTGCCCGGCGCCAGGGCCCGCGCCCTGGCGCTCGTCCCGCGGTCGATCCGACAGCGACCGCCGGCCTGGCGGCTCGTCGACCTGGGCGACGGGGCCACCCCGAGGGGCGGACCGGCGCCGCCGACCGATCGCCGCCCGACGGTGGGGGAGCGCCGCCCCGTGCAGGTCGATCCCCTGCGGTCGTGGACCGGCCGTGGCCCGTGGGGGCGCGTCCGGCCGCGGGGCCGTCGCCTCGCGCTCCGGTCCGGCGCGGCGCTGCTCGCGATCGGCCTCGTGGCGTCGGCGCTCGTCGTGTCGCCCGACGGCGGCAGCTCGGCCGAGCCGCTGTCGGGCCAGGCGGTCGCGGCGCGCGCCGGGATGCTCGACGCCACGACGACGACCTCGACGTCCATCCCCGGGGCGTCGCAGATCGAGGGACCGACGCTCGAGCAGGAGATCCAGGCGTGGGTCGAGCGGCACCCCGACGTCCAGACCGTCGGGGGGCTGACCACCCTCAAGGGCGCCGTCGTCGACCGCGACGGCACGGTCTCGGTGTTCTCGTGGTCGGCGGGCGACGTCCCGATCGTGACCCCGGCCGACTCGGGCTCCCCGGCCGTCGACGGCACCCCGCTCGTGTGGTGGTCGATGACGAAGGCGGCGACGGCGGTGTGGCTCATGCGCTCGGTCGAAGCCGGTGCGGTGGCCCTCGACGACCCGCTGTCGCGGTGGATGCCCGAGATCCCGCACGCAGGTGAGATGACGCTGGAGCAGCTGGCCCGGCACCAGTCGGGGATCCCGGGATCGCTGGACGACAGCCTCCTCTCGACCGAACCGATCGGCGTCATCCAGCGGTACCTCGACGACCCCGAGCTGGCCTTCGCCCCGGGCGCCGGCTTCGACTACTCGCGGCTGGGGTACCTGCTGCTCGCCACCGCGCTGGAGCGCGCGACGGGGACCACGTGGCGGTCGGCGATGGAGGACCTCGGGGCCCGGGCCGACGTGCAGCTGACGTTCGACGAGGACGTCGAGCCGCTCGACCACGTGACCGACCCGGACCGGCACGGCTACCGGGGACGGACCTGGTCGAGCGGCGGGATCCAGTCGGACCCGGCGACGCTCGTGCGCTTCTTCCGATGGGCGCTGACCGACGGCGTGTCCACCGCGTCGATGGAGTCGATGAGCGCGTTCTCCGGCGCCGACGGCGACTGGATCTACGGGATCGGGCTGATGCCGCTGTGCCCGTGCACGCGGGAGGACTCGGCGGTGCACACCAGCCGGGTCGGCCTCGACTCGGTGGCCGGCAGCTTCGCCGTCGACCTCGACTCGGGCGCGGCCGTCGCGCTGTACCCCGACAGCTGGTTCGACGGCGACAACGGCCCGCGGCCCGAGTTCTACGAGCTCGAGTCGGTGCTCCTCGACCGCCTCGCCACCCCCTGAAGCCCGCCCCCGCCACAGGAGCGCGGGGACGAGGTGCGGGCTGGAAGGAGGGGAACGGGGGGCTGGTAGGTTCGCCCGCGTATGCGACTCGCCGTCCTCGCCTCCGGTTCGGGCACGCTGCTCGACGCCATGGCGACCGGCGGCTTGCCCATCGCCCTGGTGATGGTCGACCGCCACTGCGCGGTCGAGGACGTCGCCGCCGGTCACGGCATCCCGTGCGTCGTCGTCGAGCGCACCGACTTCGGTGACAGCTTCGACCGTGACGCCTTCACCGCCCGGGTCGTCGAGCAGCTCGGCGAGCAGCGCATCGACCTGGTGGCGATGGCCGGGTGGGGCACGATCCTCGGCCCGGCCGCCTTCGCGGCGCTCCCGGGCCGCATCATCAACACGCACCCGGCGCTGCTACCGGCCTTCCCCGGCTGGCACGCGGTGCGAGACGCCCTCGCGTACGGCGTCAAGGTCACCGGCTGCACCGTCCACGTGGCCACCGAGACCGTCGACGACGGTCCGATCCTGGCCCAGGAGGCGGTCCCGGTCCTCCCGGGCGACGACGAGTCGACGCTCCACGAGCGCATCAAGGCGGTCGAGCGCCGCCTCTACACCGACACGATCCGATCCATCCTCGAGCACGGCGTCGAGCAGTTCGACCGCACCGTCTCGAGCGCCTCGACCTCGTCGTAGGTCGAGTGAGAGCAGAGAGCTGAGCCCATGAGCACCGAGTCCCGTCCCCGCCGCGCACTGCTGTCCGCCTACGACAAGACCGGCGTCGTCGAGCTGGGCGCCGCGCTGGTGGAGCTCGGGTGGGAGCTGGTGTCGAGCGGCGGCACCGCCAAGGTCCTGGCCGATGCCGGCCTGCCCGTCATCCCGTCGGAGCAGGTCACCGGCTTCGGCGAGATGCTCGGCCACCGGGTCGTCACGCTCCACCCGATGATCCACGGCGGCATCCTCGCCGACCGCGACGACCCGTCCCACGTGGCCGACATGGAGGCCCACGGGGTCGTCCCGATCGACCTCGTCGCCGTCAACCTGTACCCGTTCCGGTCCGACCCGTCGGTGGAGCTGATCGACATCGGCGGCCCGGCCATGGTGCGCGGCGCGGCCAAGAACCACGCGCACGTCACGGTGCTCGTCGACCCCGCCGACTACCAGCCGGTGCTCGAGGAGCTGCGGGCGAACGGGGAGGTGTCCGCCACCACCCGACGGCGGCTGGCACGCGACGCCTTCGCCCACACCGCGGCGTACGACAGCGCGATCGTCGCCTGGTTCGACGACGAGGGCCCGGGCGAGCTGCCGCCGCTCCCGGAGGAGCACGCCCCGCTGCCGCGCACGTTGCACCTGTCGGCGACGCTGGCCCAGCCCCTCCGCTACGGCGAGAACCCGCACCAGGTCGGCGCCCGCTACTCGTTCACCGGCGACAGCTGCTGGGACTCCGCGGTCCTGCACGGCGGCAAGGAGATGTCGTACCTCAACGTGTACGACGCCGATGCAGCGTGGCGTCTGGTGCACTCGCTCGGCGACGAGCCCGCAGCCGTGATCATCAAGCACGCCAACCCGTGCGGCGCCGCCGTGGCCGACGACATCACCACCGCCTACGTGCGGGCCCACGAGTGCGACCCGACCTCGGCCTTCGGCGGGATCGTCGCCGTGAACCGGACGGTGCCGGTCGAGATGGCCAAGGCGCTCGCCCCGATCTTCACCGAGGTCGTGATCGCGCCGGGCTACGACGACGACGCGCTGATGGTGCTGCTCGAGAAGCGCAACCTCCGCGTCCTGACCGCTCCGCCGCCGACCGTGCCGGCGCTCGACGTGCGCAGCGTCGACGGCGGGCTGCTGGTGCAGACCAAGGACGTCGTCACCGTCGACCGCTCCAGGTGGCAGGTCGTGACCGAGCGCCAGCCCACCGAGCAGGAGTGGGCGGACCTCGAGTTCGCGTGGCGCCTGTGCGCCCGCGTCACGTCGAACACGATCGTGCTCGTGAAGGACGGCCAGGCCTTCGGCATCGGTGCCGGCCAGCAGAGCCGGGTCGACGCCGCGCAGATCGCGGGCCAGAAGGCGGCCGGTCGTGCCGACGGCGGTGCCGGGGCGAGCGACGCGTTCTTCCCCTTCCGCGACGGGCTCGACTCGGTCGCCGACCAGGGCGTCACCGCGGTGATCCAGCCCGGCGGGTCGATCCGTGACGAGGAGGTAGTCGCGGCGGCCGACGAGCGCGGCCTGGCGATGGTGATGACGGGCGAACGCCACTTCAAGCACTGATCCGGACCGGCCCCCGCGGGCTGGCGGGCGATTTCTCCGGCCGCGGATCGCGACAAGGGATGTCGCTGTGCACCCCTATATCCCGGATGGGTCATCGGGCAGTACCCCGGAGGCCGTTCAGGTCGTACAGTCGCACCCAGTGGGAGAAGAGGACAGGACCCGTCGGTCCGGACCTCGCCAGGAGTGGACGCGGGGAGCGGTCGAGACGCTCACCGTCTTGTTCTGCGACCTCGTCGACTCGACCCGGATCAGCGTCGCCCTCGATGCGGCCGGCAACGCCCACCTGCGGGGCTCGCTCTTCGGCATCCTGCGTGAGGAGGTCGAGCGGGTCGACGGCAGCCAGGTGAAGTCGCTCGGCGACGGGATCATGGCCGTCTTCCCCAACGCCGCGAGCGGGCTCACCGCTGCGGTCGCGATCCAGCGCCGGGTCGAGCACCTCGACCGCCGCTTCGCCGAGCCGATCCGGCTGCGCATCGGGCTGAGCGCCGGCGACGTCGAGTTCGACGACGGCGACTGGTACGGCGAGCCGGTGGTCGAGGCGGCTCGGCTGTGCGACGTCGCGCCGGCCGGCGGCATCCTCGTCGGAGAGCTCGTCCGGCTGCTCGCCGGTCGAGCCGTCGCCTTCGACTTCGGCGAGCTCGTCGAGCACGACCTCAAGGGCCTGCCCGACCCTGTGCCGGCCCGACCGGTCGAGTGGCTGCCGCTCGAGCAGCACGCCGTCCCCCTGCGCTGGCCCACGTCGTCGGCCGCCGACCCGCTCGTCGGCCGCTCGTCGGAGGTGGCGCGCTTCGGGCGCGTGCTCGCGTCGGTCGAGGACGGCAGCAGTCGGGTCGTGTCGCTCACCGGCGAGTCGGGCGTCGGCAAGAGCCGCCTGGCCGAGGACCTGGCGCGGCTGGCCCACGACCGCGGCGCGGTCGTCGTGGTCGGCCGGGCGCGGGAGGAGCTGCTCGTCCCCTTCGGCCCGTACCGCGAGGCGCTGGCCCACCTCGTCGCCCATCTCGACGTGAGCATCCTGGCCGAGCACGTCGGCGAGCACGGTGCCGAGCTCGGCCGGCTGGTGCCCGAGCTCGCGGCCCGCCTCGGATCGCTCGAGGAGCCGGCGCCGACCGACCCGGAGACCGAGCTCTACCGCCTGTACCGGGCCGTCGTGGGACTGCTCACCGACCTCGCGTCGGCCCGGCCCGTGGTGCTCGTCCTCGACGACCTGCACCTGGCCGACCGCTCGACCGTGCACCTCACGAGGTTCCTGGCCGACGAGGCCGTCCCCGGCCTGATGCTCCTCACCGTCTACCGACGGGGCGAGCTCGACGCCGACAACCCGCTCAACGACATGCGGGCCGAGCAGTCGGCGGCCGGCCGGCTCGTCGCGCTCGACCTCGACGGCCTCGACACCGGCGGCGTCGCCACGCTCGTCGAGCAGGTCGTCGGCCACCCGCTCCCGGCGCCGGCGCGCCGGATCGCCGACGTCATCGCCCGCGAGACCGACGGCAACCCGTTCTTCGTGACCGAGATGGTCCGCCACCTCCGGGAGGAGGGCGGCATCGGCTTCGACGGCCAGCCGTCGCCCGACGACGCGGGGATCGCCGCGACGCTGCCGACGACCGTGCTCGAGGTCGTCCGGCGTCGGGTGCAGCGCCTCGGCGACGCCACGGGCCGCGTGCTGGCGGCCGCGGCGGTGCTGGGCCTCGAGTTCGACCTCGGTGTCCTGGCGACCCTCGCCGGGATCGAGGACGACGCCCTGGTCGACCACCTGGAGCGCGCCACGGCGGCGGGCCTGCTCCGCCCGTCCAGCCGGCACGCCGGCACGTGCTCGTTCGCGCACGGGATCGTCGGCCGCACCCTCTACGGCGACCTGTCCGTGCTGCGCCGCTCGCAGCTGCACCGCCACGCCGCCCAGGTCCTGCAGCGCCTCGTCGGCGGCGAGCCGGCGGCGGTGACCGACCTGAGCGCGGTGGCCGAGGTCGCCCGCCACGCCTACGAGGGCCGTGATCGCATGACCACGCGCGCGGCGATCGCCTGGGCGCGCGAGGCCGGACGGCGCGCCGACGGCCAGCTCGCGCCGGGCGAGGCGATCCGCTGGTTCGAGCGGGCGCTCGAGATGGCCGACGAGGTCGAGCCCGACGTCGAGCTGGTCGGCGAGCTCCTCCTCAGCCTCGGCGTGGCCCAGCGGGACGCCGGCCTGGGCGTGTACGTCGACACACTGCGCCGCGCCGCCGGCCTGGCCCGGGAGCTCGGTTCGCCGGACCTGCGGGCCGAGGTCGCGCTCGCCAACTTCCGCGGCTTCTGGTCGAGCAGCGGGTCGGTCGACCCCGAGCGGATCGACGAGCTGCAGGAGGCCCGGGCCGCCTTCGGCGACGGCGACCACCCCGCGGCGGCGAAGCTGCTCGCCACCACCGCGGTCGAGCTCGGGTTCGGCGAGGACCCCGAGGCGCGCCTCGTGCTGTCGGACGAGGCGGTGGCCATGGGTCGCCGGCTCGGGCAGCCGGCGACGCTGGCCTACCTCCTCCGGTCGTGGGAGCTCGTGCACCGGCTGCCGTGGTTCCTCGACGAGCGGGTGCGGGTCGCCGAGGAGCACCACCGGCTGGCGCAGGCGCTCGACGACCCGGTCGAGTGGTTCTGGGCGGTGAACTCCTACAGCATCGTGGCGCTCGAGCACGGCGACGCCGCGCTCTTCCAGCAGCTCGTCCCGCAGGTGCTGCCCGCTGCGGCCGCGACGGGCCAGCGCCTGCTCGAGTGGATCGGCGGGTTCGTCGCGATCAACGCCCACCTGATCGAGGGCCGCGCCGACGAGGCCGAGGCGCTGATGGAGCGCACGCACGAGGTCGGCCAGGAGGCCGGCATGCCCGACGTCGACGAGGTCTACGCGTCGCACCTGTTCGAGATCCGCCGGGCGCAGGGCCGGGTCGACGAGCTGGTCGACCTGCTGGTCGCGGTCGTCGAGGCCGCGCCCGACATCGAGGCGTTCCGCCCCGCGCTCGGCATCTGCTACCGGGACCTGGGGCGCCGCGACGGCCACGACCTGTTCCGGGAGGACGTCGTCGACGGGTTCGCCCGCTACCGCCACAACGGCCTCTGGCTGGCGTCGATGACCATGAACGCCGAGCTCGCCGCGTTCTTCGACGACGAGGAGGCCGCGCTGCTGCTGCACGAGCGGCTGGTGCCGTGGCGGGACCAGGTGGTCTGGACCGGGACGACGGCCGGGCGGTCGGTGGCCGGCGCCGTCGGCCAGGTCGCGGTGACGCTCGGTCGCTTCGACGAGGCCGAGGACCTGCTGACGCAGGCGGTCGAGGTGCACCGGGCGCTGCGCGCGCCGGCGTGGACCGCCGAGTCGCTGCTGGCGGCGGCGGTGATGTACTCGACCCGTGGCGGGCCGGGCGACGAGGGCCGGGCCCGCGAGTCGCTCGCCGAGGCGGTCGCGCTGGCCGCGTCGGTCGGCGCCGGCAGCATCCAGCACCGCGCCGAGCTGGTCGCGGCACGCGTGGGCTGACCGGACCCCGACGGGCGCTCCGACGGGCGCGCCGGGTGGGCGCCGCCGCCGGCGGCGCGCTCCGGTCCGTCAGGTGCGGCCGTCGGCGAGCGTGGTGAGCGCGGCGATCCCCGGCTGGAAGAAGTAGCCCCCGCCGCGCAGCACCACGAGCGGTCGGTCGATCGGCAGCAGGTAGGGCGGAGCACCCGGGACCTTGAACCGGGCGCCGTCGTGCGGCTCGGGAGGCCCGAGCAGCGGGTCGGGGTCCCGGCCGAGCCGCAGCGCATCGCCGTCGTAGGCCCAGCGCCGTTGGAGGAACTCGAACTGGCGCTCGATGTCGGCGACGAAGCCGACGAACAGCAGCCCGCGGTCGACACCGTCGTCGCGCGGGACCCCGCCGTCGTCGGCGAGGCGCGGCCCGTAGGGCAGACCGCGACGGATGATCCGGTGGCGGGTGGTCATCGTGCCGCCGACGCCCGCCCCGTCGCGCGGGTTCATGCGGCGGACGTGGGCGCCGACCGGGCACCGCAGCCCCTCGGGGTCGTCGGCGAAGCGGAAGTCGTTGACCCGGGCCGGGTCGTCGGCGATCCGAGGGTCCGGCCCGTCGGGCGAGGTGGCCAGCGGCGTGCCGTCGGGCCACCGGCCGACGAGCTTGGCCGCCAGCAGATCGGGGCCGCCGGGGTAGTCCGCACCGGTGACCCGGACGAGCGACCGGAACGCGGCGACGTCCTGGTGCAGCTTCCGGACGACGACGAAGGAGCCGTTGCGGGTCCATCCCCGGGCCGGCGTGGGGGAGCGGACGCCCTCGGCGTCGACGTGGCCGAGCACGAACTCGCCGACCGGCAGCGATCGCCACCCCAGGCGCACCGGCGTCCCGGTCGGCGCCGTTCGAGGGCCGTCGATGCCGGCGAGGCGCGGCTGCGCGATGCCGTCGACGAATCCGAAGTGCTCGCGACGGTCGTCGAACCGCTCGGCCCGCTGGCGGTGGGCCAGGTCGAGCCCGGGGTCGCGCCCGATCCGGGTGGCGAGGGCGGCGGCGTGGTCGTCGAGCCGGTCGGCGCGCCACGCGGTGAGCGTGATCAGGACGTGGGCGGTGTCGTCCCGCAGCCCGGGGTCCCAGTGCACCGGTGCAGCGGGACCGTCGTCGCCGAGTCGGCCGGCACGCCTCGCCATGCCCTCGCGGAACGCCGGCGGCAGGTCGTCGACGAGCTCCTGGGCCATCCCGAGGCGCGCCAGGCCGGCCGCGCTGAGGGCCACGTTGGTGGTGACGGCCGGCGGGACGACCCACTCGGTCGCGTCGGTGACGTCGGGGAGCAGCTCGCGCAGCAGGCGCCGGCCGGCCACAGGGTCGTCGACTGCGACCAGCAGAAGCTCGGCGTGATCGTCGTCGAAGGCCCGCAGCACGTTGCCCTGGATGTCGGCCAGGGTGGCGCGCGACAGCCGGCGCGGGCCGAGGCGAGCCCGGGCGGTCCGCACGACCGAGCCGAGGGGTCCGGCGAGGGCGTTCACCGTCGCACCTCGTCGTCCGTGCCGCCCGTCCGATCGCCCGCCGCAGGGGGCTCGATCCTCGGGAAAGCGGCGAGGAACGCAGCTCGGCGCGCCGCCGGCGCGCTGGCCCGGTGGCCGAGCGCGAGCCCGGCCAGGCGGCGGTGGCGGTCCAGCGCGAGCCGCACCTCGCCGACGGTCCGGCCGCCGTCGTTGACGTAGTGCAGCGCCACGGGCACGCGGTACCGGAGCAGGTAGGCCCGGGCGTCGGCCGCGAAGTCGGCCGCCGTGGGGTCGGGTGCGCCCTGGCACCGCGACAGCACGCCGGCGAACGGGCCCGGCTGCCCGAGGAGTGCGTCGAGCCAGGCCTCGACGGTGCCGTCGACGTCGGCCGACAGCACCAGCAGCGCTGCGCCGAGCGGTCGCCGGCGCCGGCGGCGGCCGACGACCTCGTCGATCACCTGCAACCGCGCGTAGTGGGTCCCCTCGACGGCCAGCGGGCTCCCGGGCCCGACCGGCAGCCCGGCGAGGACCGACCGCAGCTCGTCGGCGTCGACGTCCGGCCGCAGCGGGCAGATGGACGTGAACGAGGTGATGAGCGGCGTCCCGTCGGGCGCGAGGACGGGCGGCGGGCCCGGCAGGACGACCGGCTCGAGCGCGGCACCGTCGAGCGCGGCACCGTCGAGCGCGGCACCGTCGAGCGCAGCGTCGTCGAGCGCGCGGCCGTCGGCGCCGGTGATGTCGAGCGCCGACCCGTCGGTCGACCGGTCCTCGGGCGGGGTCACAGCCACGGTCCCACCTCGGTCAGCAGCCGCTCGTACTCCCGATTGAACGTCTCGTCGTCCATGTCGTGGGCGCGCTCGATGAACGGCCGCAGGCGGTCGTCGACCCGCACCGCTGCCGCCACCCCCGAGGTCGTCGCGTCGTCGTAGGCCGCGTAGTAGTGCTGCACGGCGTTGGCGTGGGCGTTGCTCCACTGCTGGTAGCGGTCGCTCGGGTACAGCCCCGGGTAGCCGACGCCGCCGGCCCACACGACGCGCATGTGCCATGGCACGGCCTGCACGAACACGTCGACGTACTCCTCCATCGAGGCGTCGAAGTTGCTCTCGAAGTAGATCGCGGTCCGCCCGAGCGGTTGCCCGCCGAGCTCGTCGACGAGCGACCAGTGCGCCATGTGGATGAACGACTGCCTGCGCAGCGGCTCGCTGATCCACGGGAAGCGCCGGGACGCGGCGAACAGGAGGCGGCACCACAGCGCCCACCCACGTCGCAACGGGATCAGGAGCGTCGTGGCCGTCGCCTGGCCGGCCGTGTTCGCCATCGCGTTCCCCCTCTCCAGCGTGAACGCAGGTCAGTAGTCTTTCACCCGGGAGAGGGGAGGTGCTCGGAGATGGCGCTCGTGACGCACGAGGTGCTCGACGAGATGAGCGGACGGGGTGACCCCCCGGCCGACGCGCTCATCCTGGAGCACGCCGAGTGGAGCACGACCGTGCTGCCCTCTGACATCGTCGCCCAGCTGGCGCGACGGCTGCGGTTCGCCGACGACGACTGCTCGCCGGTCGTCAACGACTACCTCCAGGCCAGCCCGGAGCCGCCCATCCCGGTCGACCGGGAACGGGTCGAGCTGGGCGCGCAGTTCTTCCAGGACCACTCGCTCGAGATCGGCTCGGCCCTGTTCTGCGGCTCGCTGCCGGCGGGCTACGCCTCGCCCCGGGGGGCGCGGGTCCTCACGCTCACCGGCCGGTTGACGAGCGACCTCGTCCGTCGGGTCATGGAGACGGCGCAGATGATCCTCAACGTCACCCGGCCGGGCGGTCTCGTGACCGGCACCGGGTGCGGCTACCAGGACACCCGCCGGGTCCGCCTCATGCACGCCGCGGTGCGCCACTTCATCCTCGAGGACCCGGCGGTCCCGCGGAGCGAGCACCTCCCGGTCCCGGCCCACGGGTGGTGCTCGGGCTGGGGCGTGCCGATCAACCAGGAGGACCTGCTCGGCGGGATGCTGACGTTCACCGTCACGGTGTTCGAGGTGCTCGACAAGCTCGGCGTCGAGTACCAGGACGAGCACGCCGAGGCGTACCTGCACCTGTGGTGCGTGGTCGGGTCGCTGCTCGGGATCGACCCGTCGATCCTGCCGAGCGACCGCCAGGAGGCAGGGGCGGCCGCCGACCTGATCCGGTCACGTCAGCTCGACCACAGCCGCGACGGGCGTGAGCTGACCCGGGCGCTGATCGAGGCGCTCGAGGGCATGGTGGCGCTCCCGCCGCTGCGAGGCGTGGTCCCGGCCGCGGTGCGCTGGTTCGTCGGGCCCGACGTCGCGACGCTGCTCGGCGTCGGTCCGTCGCCGTGGGGACTCGTGCTCGACGGCCCGGTGACGTGGACGAGCCGGCTGGTCCACGTCGACGAGCGCAGCAACCAGGTGATGCGGGTGCTCCTCCGCCAGGTCGGCGGGGCGGCGATCGACGGGTTTATGACGTCGAACCGGGGTCACGAGCGCCCCGACTTCGACATCCCCGAGGAGCTCAGCGTGAAGCTCCGGCGGGGGCCGAAGCGCTTCTACCTCTGAGTCGCGCGACCGCTCGCGGACCCGGCCCGAACAGATCTCAGGCGCGGATCGCGACAAGGGATGTCGCTGTGCACCCCTATATCTCGGTGGGGGTCAGCCGCCGGGGGTGGCGCCGCCCTGGGCGCCCTGGGCCTGCTGCTGCTGCTGTTGCTGCTGCTGGGAGATGACCGCCACGCGGGAGATCAGGGTCGACTGGGTCGCGCCGTTGTCGGTCGGCCAGGTCGAGCCCGCCAGCTGGTAGCCGGTGTAGAGCGTCTCGCCGTCGACATCGCCCTGCGCCCGCACCGTCCGGATCGTGAGGTCGCCGTCGGCGTCGCGGTCGGTCACGTAGATCACGCCCTCGTGGATCATGTTCAGCCCGGTGCTGTCGGCGGTGGTCCGCTCGACGAAGGCGTCCGAGCTCGGCGTGACCACGCCGATGGACTCCTGTTCTGCGTCGTCGGACTCGGCGCCGGTGATGAGCACGGTGCCGTCGGTGTCGACGCCCTCGAGCAGCATCGACGTCCAGTGCTTCACCGGCACGTCGCTGTCGTCGCCCGAGAGGTCGACGCGGGCGAGCGACGCCGTGCCGCCGAAGGTCAGCTGCACCAGCGCGGTGTCGCCCTGCGTGATGACCCGGCTCACCGAGCTGCCCGCCGACGCGTCGCCGGGCGCCGTGGTGGCGTGGACCAGGTCGCCGCGGTCGTCGGACCGGTACAGCTCGACACCCTCGTCGGTGTCCTTGGTGGCGACGATCCGGCCGTCGCCCACCGACGCCGCGCCGACCTTGCCGCCGAGCAGCGTCTCGCGCTCGCCCGAGCCCGAGTCCCAGCGCCGGATGGAGTCGTCGTCCTCGGCATCGCCGAAGTGCACGTAGGTGACGTCGGAGCCGGTGCGGACCGGCAGCATGAGCGCGCCGCGGTCGATGACCCGCACCTTCGCGTCGGTGCCGATCCACAGCAGCTGCGTGCCGTCGACGGTGCCCTGCTCGGATCGCGAGGCGGTCAGCGCGACGAAGCCCGTCGACCCCGGCTCCACCGGCATCGCCTGCAGGTCGCCGTAGGTGTCGGTGCGGCCGACCACGTCGCCGTCGGTCGCGTCGATCACCACGCCCTGCGAGCCCTCGTCGGTGCGCTGCACGGCGAGCACCCGGCTTCCGGCGCCGAGCGCGACGGCGCCGATCGTGTCGCCCTCGACGGTGCGCGTGTCGCCTGAGCGGAGGTCGCGGATCGTGAGCTCCCCGCCGTCGGCCGGCCACGACACGACCCAGCGCTCGTCCTCGCTGACCTGGCACAGGCCCTTGCCGACCTCGTCGATGTCGTCCGCGCTCCGGGCGAGGGTGCAGCCGTCGGTCGTGGCCACGTAGACGCCCCGTCGGAGGATGTTCGTCTGCACCTGCGAGTCGCTCTCGGCGATCTGCACGGCGTCCTCGCCGGGCGTGCCCACGGTGGCGTAGGTGGCGCCGCCGCCGTCGGCGGCGAACGAGGCGAGCACCTCGCCGCCCCACTGCGAGGCGAGCAGCTGCCGGGCGATGCTGCCGTCCTCCTGCACGTCGTTGATGTAGAGCGGCGAGGTCACGTCGGTCGCGACCAGCGCGTCGTCGTCGGGCTCGTCGCCTGGGTCGACGGCCCAGATGTCGGTCGAGGTCGGCGCCGATGCCTGATCGGGCGAGACCGTGGTGTCCTCGGCGAGGAGCAGCTGGCCGTGGCCGCCCCCGGCGCATGCCGAGGCGACGACCCCGAGCCCGGCCAGGAGCGCGAGGAGGAGGACGGCGGACCGGCGGCGTGAACGGCGTGCAGACATCGGGCCCGACGCTAGAGGGGGCCGCCGCCCGGCACCCATCCGCAGGACCGGGCGTTCGGAGCGCTCTCAGCCGAGGATCCGCTTCGGTGCCCTGCGGGTGCCGCCCCTACGATTCGGTCCATGACGGCGACGGTGATGGACGGCGAGGCCCTGGCGGCCCGCATCAAGGAGGACCTGTCCGACCGCATCACCGTGCTCGCCGAGCGGGGCATCACCCCGGGACTGGGCACGCTGCTGGTGGGCGACGACGGGCCGAGCCACAAGTACGTGTCCATGAAGCACGCCGACTGCGCCGAGCTGGGCATCACCTCCACCGACATCCGCCTGCCCGCCACCGCCACGCAGGACGAGGTGCTGGCCGCGGTCGGGCTGCTCAACGCCGATCCGGGAGTCGACGCCTTCATCCTCCAGTACCCGTTCCCCGGCGACCTCGACTACGACGAGGCCGTGCTGGCCGTCGACCCGCACAAGGACGCCGACGGGCTGCACCCGGTCAACCTGGGCCGGCTCGTCATGGGCGCCGAGGCGCCGCTGGCCTGCACGCCCCACGGGATCGTCGCGATGCTCGAGGCCTACGACGTCGCCCTCGCCGGTCGTCACGTGGTGATCGTCGGGCGGGGGCTCACGATCGGACGCCCGCTCGCCAACCTGATGGCGCTCAAGCACGGGCCGAACTCGGCGGTGACCGTGGTGCACACCGGCGTGTCCGACATCGGCGCGTACACGCGGACCGCCGACGTCGTCGTGGCGGCCGCGGGCTCGCCGGGGATGATCACCGCCGACATGATCAAGCCGGGCGCCGCGGTCGTCGCTGCCGGCGTCAGCTTCGTGGACGGCAAGGTCGTGTCCGACGTCGCCGACGACGTCGCGGAGGTGGCGGCGTTCGTGTCGCCCCGCATCGGCGGGGTCGGTCCGATGACGCGGGCCATGCTGCTCGCCAACACGGTCGCGGCGGCCGAGGCGGGGGCGGATCGATCGGCGGGGACGGCCCGTTGAGCGAGCACCCACGCATCCGCGAGCTGCTCGGCGCCGGCCCGACGCTGAGCGTCGAGTTCTTCCCGCCCAAGACCGACGAGGGGCTCGCCACGCTCCAGCAGACGATCGAGGAGCTCGAGCCGCTCGACCTCTCGTATGTCTCGGTCACCTACGGCGCGGCCGGCAACAGGGAGACCCGCGGCCGCACGCGCGACCTGGTCGTCGACCTCAACCGCGATCGCCGCTACCCGGCCATGGCCCACCTCACCTGCATGGGCCACAGCCGCGACGAGCTCGACGCGCTGATCGCCGACTACGGCGACCACGGCGTGCTCGACGTGCTGGCCCTGGCCGGCGATCCGCCCGCGGACGGGTCGCCGCCCGGCGGCGACTTCACCTACGCCGAGGAGCTGGTCGAGCTGATCCGCAGCCACGGCGACCGGTTCTCGATCGGCGTCGCCGCGCACCCCGAGCTGCACCCGCGCTCGACCGATCGGGGCGAGGACCGGCGCAACCTGGCCCGGAAGCTCGAGCTGGCCGACTTCGCGGTGACCCAGTTCTTCTTCGACGCCGACGACTACCTGCGCCTCGTCGACGAGCTCGCCGACCTCGGCGTCACGAAGCCCGTGGTCCCCGGCGTCATGCCGCTGTCGAACCCGCAGGGCGTGCACCGCATGGCCAAGATGGCCGGGGCGGCCTTCCCGGACGACCTCGCCGAGGCGGTCGAGGGCGCCGAGACGCCCGAGGAGCGCCAGCGGATCGTCGTGGACGCCGCGGTCGAGATGTCGCAGGCGCTGCTCGACGGCGGTGCGCCCGGCCTGCACCTCTACTGCATGAACCGTTCGGGCACCGTGCTCGAGATCGTCGACGCGCTCGGCCTCCGCTCCTGACGACGGGCGGCGCGCGCTCGCTCCCGATCGGGAGTCCGCCCTGACGAACCCGGTGGTCGGCACCACGACGGCAGCTGAGCCGAGGGCCTGAAGCACCTTCGCGGCGCGGCGCCCGTTCGGCGGTCGCGGCGAGCGGACCGTCAATGGCAGATGCCATGTTCGGCCGGTGCCACCTGCGACGGCGACAGCGACCACCCCGGGGGCGGATGATCGTCGGTGGGAGAGGACGTCTCCCGTCGCCGACGCCGCCCTCCGTGGTGACGCTCCGACGGGAGCGGATGAAGGGAGGTCCTGATGGCGACGACCATCGAGGTGCACCCCGCGGGCCCCGCACGGCCCCGGCGGAGCGGGTTCGTCGGACCGCAGGCGGCACGGGCACCCGGGGCTCGGCGGCAGCGGCTGATCTGGCTCGCGGTCGCGGCCGCCCTGGCCGGCAGCGGTCTCGTGGTGATGGACCGGATCGCCGCTGATCGCCCGGCGGAGACCGCCGGGCCGCCGACCGGGACCGCCGTGGCCACGATGCCGGCGGCCGACTTCAGGCCGCGCGCCGACGACGTGTGCACGACGTACGCGCGCTCGATCGCGACGATCGGGTTCCGGCCGAACTCGATGATGAGCGACATCGCCGACGCCCGGTCCCGGATCGATGCGCTGGACCAGGCGATCGCCGTGCTGGTCACCCTGCCCCCGCCGACCGACGACCCGGCGCTGACGGGGACGGTCGTGCGCGACCTCCACGGGGCGCGGGCGACCGCGGAGTCGGTCCTGACCGCGCCGTCGGCGTCGACGGCCGACGCCCGCTGGGCCCGCGTCGACCCGACCGTCGCCGTCGCGTTCGGGCCGCTGGCCGAGCACGGCGCCAGCCGCTGTCGGTTCTGAGGCCGTCGTGCGGACGCGTCACCCGAGACGGCGGCACGGTCGTCGGACCGGACGATGATGGACACCCTGCGTCCGCACCGCTCGAGGCCCGGGAGGACCCCGGCCGAGGAGCGGATCGCCGACCCGTTCGACGCGCAGGTCGACGCGCCGCCGCTGCGGTCGACCGACGGCGAGGGCGCGGATGGGCGCTGGGCGGCGCGCGCGGGTCGATGGGACCGGGCGCGGCGGCCGATCGCTCTGGCGGCTGCGGTCGCCGCGGTGCTCGTGATCGGGGCGTTGGTGTGGTGGCGTCCCGCCGCGGACCGCAGCGACGTCGTGAGCGCGCCGTCGTCGGTCGCGCCGCAGGTGTTCGACGTGCGGGTCGACCAGGTCTGTACCGATCTCGCCGGCGACCGGGCAGGCACCCGGCCCCGGTTCGACACGCTCGAGGCCCGCCAGGTGGCGGCCCGCTCGAGGATCGCCGCCGTCGACCGGGCCAGGGGCGCGCTGTTGCTGCTGGCGGAGCCGACCGACGAGCCGACCCTGCCGGGGCAGGTGGCCGACGACCTCGTCGTGGCCCGGACGGTGGCCCAGTCCGTCCTCGACGCCCGCACCGCCGCGGCGGCCGCCGAACGGTGGTCGCTCGTCGACCCTGCGATCGACCGTGCGATCGCGCCACTTGCGAGACACGGAGCGTCGTCATGTCGGACCTGAACCCCCACCCTCACCGGTCAGCCCTCGCCGTCGTGGCAGCAGTGGTCGCGCTCCTCGCGACCGGCTGTGCCGGCGGCGGCGCGGTCCCGACCCCGCTGGCCGGCGACGACGGGCCGGCCCCGGCCGTCGCCGTGTCCGGATGCGGGCGCACCGCTCCGGCCGACCGCAGCGGCACCGTGGTCGAGGTGCTCTGGGGCGGTGCGTGGGACGAGCGCGACGGCCCTGCGCTGCTCGAGCGGTGGGACGACTCGGACGACGAGGTCGACGTGCTGGTCGCCGACGCGCCCTCGCCGTCGGCTGCGGCTCGCGAGCTGCTCGGCGACGACCCGCCGACGATCGCCAAGGTCCCCGCCGACATGGTCCCGGTCCTCGCCCACGCCGGTGCGATCGCCCCGCTCGGCCCGTGCGTCGAGTCGGCTCCGGCGCCGGGCGAGCCGTCGGGTCGGCCCGCCGACCCGCTGCGCGAGGCGGCGATGGAGCTCGGCACCTACGGCGACGCGCGCTGGGGCGTCCCCGTCGGCGTCGACACCTTGGTGCTGCTGCGGGACCGGGCGCTGCTGCGCTCGGCCGGGGTCGATCCCGACCGCCCCCCGGCGACGCTCGCCGAGCTGCACGAGCAGGCGGCGGCGGTCCGCGCGGCCGAGGGGACCGAGCACCCGGTCGCGGGGTTCGGCCCCGACGAGGTCGCGGTCGGTGCGGGCCTGGGGACCGCACCGACCGCCGCGGCGGAGCAGTACGTCGAGATGGCCCACGACGGGCTGCTGGTCCGCTCGGACCGGATCGCCGGCCCGTCGCGGCGCGACGAGCCGCTCCCGGTGGGGAGCGGGGGATCGGCGTTCGCGGTCGTCAACGTGTCGCAGCTGTGGGGCTACGCGAACGCGCTGGCCGAGGGCCAGGCGCGCGGGGTGGACCTGGCCGTGTCGGCCCTGCCGGGCGAGACCGGCGCGGCGTCCCCCGTGCTCGGCGACGTGTGGGTGATGAGCTCGTCGGCGACCGAGGCGCAGTCCTCCGCCGCCGGGGCGCTCGTGGACTGGTTGGCGGCCGACGAGCAGCAAGCGGCCCTGGTGCCGCTCACGGACGTGCTCCCGCTGTCGACCGGAGCGGCAGACCTCCCGGTGACCGCCCCTCACTGGGAGCGTCTGCCGCTGGTCCGTGCCGCGCAGCGCCTGGTCGCGGCGCAGCCGGCGGCGGTCGCCCCGTGGCGCCAGGTCCCGGGGGCGCCGCCGACGATGGCGCACCTGCTCGGCGCGGCGGCCTTCGACGGCCGCCCGCTCTCGGAGGCCTGGGTGCTGGTGCAGCGGGCGCTGTACGAGCGCCGGTGGCTGGAGGGCCCGGACCGGGCGGCGGCCTACGCCCGCTGCCTGCTCAGCGCCGACCTCGGCCGGGCGTCGATCGCCGACTGCGCCCCGCTCTGAGTCGGAAGGACGGCCGTGCGGCCGGCGCCCGATCTCGCGGTCGGACCGATCGAGGGTCTCGACCTCGACCCGAGGTCGAGACCCGGCAGGTCAGGCGTCGGCCGGATCGGGCGACGCGGACCAGGCGTCGATCCCGGCCAGCGCCGACGCCTTCACGTCGTCGGGCGCGCCGCCGCACTCGATCGAGGAGCGGGCGATCGTCGCCATGCGCTCGTCGTCGAAGCCGAACTGGGTGCGGACCAGCTCGTACTCCTCGAGCAGGCCCGGCCCGAACAGCAGCGGGTCGTCGCCGTTGATCGAGCAGCGCACGCCGGCGTCGAGCAGCGCCGGCAGCGGGTGGGCGTCGAGCGACGGGAACACGCCGAGCATGATGTTGGAGGTGGGGCACACGTCCAGGCAGGTGCCCAGCTCGGCGAGCCGCTCGACCAGGCCCGGCACCTCGAAGGACCGCACGCCGTGCTGGATGCGGTCCGCGCCCAGCAGGTCGATCGAGTCGGCCACGAACTGCCCGGACTCGAGCTCGCCGGCATGGGGCGTGGAGAGCAGACCGAGCTCCTTGGCGGCGGCGAAGCACTCGACGAAGTCCTGCGGCGGGTGACCCACCTCGTCGTTGTGCAGGCCGAAGCTCACGATCTGGCCCGGGTACTTCCGCGCGATCTCGACGAGCGCCAAGCCGTCGGCCTCGGTGTCCTTCACCCGGTCGGCCGGCATCATGAACCGCACGGTGATGCCGTGGCGGGCCGCGGCGGACTCGAACACGTCGAGCACCATCTCCCAGGTGTCCTGGTCGGAGGGGAAGAGGTGCCGGTAGTTGCCGGCCCAGAACGACGGCTCCAGGTAGACGGCGCCCTCCCGTGCGTGCTGGGCGCAGATCTGATCGGCGAGCGCCTCCCAGTCCTCTCGCTCGCGGAGCACGTCGGTGGCCGCCACGTACGTGTCGGAGAACGCCGCGAAGTTGCCGTAGCCCCGGATGACGGGGACCTCGCGGTCGTACTTGGCCGCCAGGTCGGCGAGCAGCTGCGGGCTCATGCCGGCCTCGAGGTGGAGGTGCAGGTGGGCCTTGGGGAGGGTCGCCAGATCACGCATGGCGCCGAGACTAGGGAGCCAGCGTTTCGGCGGCGTTTCCCGTCCCGGGCCCGCCGCGGTGGTCGCCGACCGGTCAACGAAGAGTGCTCCACGGCTGCGGAGGGCGTCGGCCGGGAGGCGTTCCGTGAGGGTACGGGTACCCTGGGGAGGGAGCCCGACGCACTCCGTGATGTGGAGTGTTTGGGTGTTTCACCCCCGTTGACACCCTGAAAAGCACTCAGCGACACTGGTCGAACGCCCGACCGCCGGGCACCCGGTGCAACTCATCGGTGATGGGACGCCCCTCCCGTCGAGTGCAGGGGAAGTCCGCGGAGAGGGAAGAGGTCCAGCGTGTCCATGTTCCGTCGGGGTCGATCTGGTGAGGAGGAGCCGACGTCCGGTGGACGTCTGCGACGCCGTCGTCAGACCGAGTTCGACCACATCGACGAGGGCGCGCTCGACTCGCAGATCGGCACCTGGGTCGACACCAACCGCCCCCGCCTGGGCGAGATCCTCCTCGAGCTGGGGTCCGTCGATCCCGACGACCTGCTCAACGCGCTGCAGCGCCAGCAGGAGGCGCCCGACGATCCCGAGAGCCGGGCGCAGCTCGGTCAGATCCTCGTCCAGCTCGGATCGATCAACGACGTCGCCCTGGCTGCGGCGCTCGCCCACCAGTTCGACGTGCCGCTCGCGGATCTGACGCAAGCGCGGCCCGAGGCGGACGCGGTCGCCCGCGTGCCCGAGGAGCTCGCCCGCAAGCACCACGTGCTCCCGCTCCGCGTCGACGAGGCCGGGCGTGTGTACGTCGCCACGGCGGATCCGCTCGACACCGAGGCGATCCGCGAGCTCACGACCGCGGTGAAGAGCCTCGGTCTGCAGATCGGTGCTCGTGGCGACATCGAGCGCCTGCTCGACCAGGCCTACAACGCGCTGAGCTCGGCCGATGACGTCATCCGGGCCTTCGAGCTGTCCGACGACTCGCCCGACGCAGCCGACGACGACAGCTTCGCGGTCGACGAGAACGCGCCGGTCGTCCAGGTGGTCAACCGCATCCTCACGCAGGGCGTCCGGAGCCGTGCCTCCGACATCCACGTAGAGCCCATGGAGGACAGCGTCCGGGTCCGCTACCGCGTCGACGGGGCCATGACCGAGGCGATCATCCTCCCCAAGCGGATGGGTCCCGCCATCAGCAGCCGCCTGAAGGTGATGGCGGAGCTCAACATCGTCGAGCGCCGCCGGCCTCAGGACGGTCAGTTCTCGCTGAGGGTCGACGGGCGACCCATCGACGTCCGGACCTCGGTCGTGCCGACGGTCGAGGGCGAGAAGACGGTGATGCGCCTGCTCGACAAGACGAAGTCGCTCATCTCGATGGGCGACCTGGGCATGATCCCGTCGGTCGAGCAGCCCTTCCTGCAGATGGCCAAGTCGCCGCTCGGCATGATCCTCTGCACCGGTCCGACCGGCTCGGGGAAGACCACGACCCTGTACGCCACCCTCACCGAGGTCAACGACCCGACCAAGAACGTCGTGACCATCGAGGACCCGGTCGAGTACCAGTTCCGCGGCGTCACGCAGATGCAGGTGAGCGACACCGGCATGAACTTCGCCGAGGGACTCCGGGGCATCCTGCGCCAGGACCCCGACGTGGTGCTGGTGGGCGAGATCCGCGACGAGGAGACCGCTCGCATCGCCATGCAGGCCGCGCTCACCGGCCACCTGGTGCTGAGCTCGCTGCACGCCATCGACTCGGTCGCAGCGATCCACCGGTTCACGGACATGGGCATCCAGCCGTTCCTGGTGGCATCCGCCATCAACGGCGTGGTGGCCCAGCGGCTGCTCCGCCGGCTCTGCTCCAACTGCCGGGAGCCGGTCGCCCCGTCCTCGCGGGACATCCAGCTCGTCGCCGAGTTCACCGACGGCCAGATGCCCGAGACGTGGTTCCGTCCGGGCGGCTGCAACCTCTGCAACGACACCGGGTTCCGCGGGCGGATCGGCGTGTACGAGCTCCTCGAGTTCTCCGACGCGATCCGTGAAGCGGTCGTCGCGAAGGCCTCGCACTCCGAGGTGCGGGAGCTCGCCATCAGCGAGGGCATGAAGACCATGCAGGTCCAGGCCTTCCACCTCGTCACCGACGGGATCACCACCGTCGACGAGGTCCTCCGATCCGTGTACGCCCCGGGCGTCGAGGAGAAGGAGACCATGAAGGAGCTGGGTCCCGGGAAGCGGATGCTCCCGAAGGGTCCCGGCGTCCTGCCCGAGGGCACGAGCGGATCACCGGACGACGAGCCGCACGATCCGATCGAGATGCCGTCGGTCGACGAACCCCGTCGGAACGGCAACGGCGCTGCTCCCGATGAACTGACCGAGGCGGAGGCGACGGCATGACCGCGACGCAACCACAGCAGGCTCCCGACGACACACCGTCCGGGAAGCCCAAGCGCTCCAAGAAGGACCGGGCGGCCAAGGTCGCGCCGGTCAAGCTGAGCAAGTTCAAGTACCAGGCCGAGACGCTCGACGGCCAGGTGGTCAAGGGCCAGATCCAGTCGGTCTCGGCCAACACGGCCCGCAACGAGCTCGCGGTCCAGGGCCTCCGCGTCACGGAGCTGACCGAGAAGAAGGGCCTGCAGGTCGAGATCACGACCGAGAAGGTCCCGGCCGTCGACCTCATGCACTTCTCGCGCCAGATGGCGACGTTCCTGCGTGCGGGCGTGCCCGTGACCGAGGCGATCGACAACCTCCGTCGCGACTCCGACAACAAGAAGCTCCAGTCGGTCCTCGGCGACGTGCTCGAGCGGGTGCAGGGCGGCCGGTCGCTCGCCGACGCGCTGGGGCTCCACGACGAGGTCTTCCCGCCGTACTACATGGCGATGCTCCGCTCGGCCGAGCTCACCGGTCGGATGGACGAGGCGTTCGACCAGCTGCACAAGTACCTGCGGCGCGACGTCGAGCTGACCCGTGCGGTCCGCAAGGCGCTGATCTACCCGTGCATCCTGCTCGGGCTGTCGGTGGTCGTGTGCCTGATCATCGTGATCTTCGCGATCCCCCGGTTCGCCGACTTCTTCAAGGAGTTCGACGCTGAGCTGCCGCTGCCCACCCGGATGCTGATGGGCGTCGCGGACTTCGTGCAGTCGCCGGCGGGCATCATCACGGGCATCCTCCTGGTCGCACTCGGTTTCGGCCTGTTCGCGTACGTCCGCACGCCGAACGGTCGGCGGAACTTCCACGCGCTGCAGCTGAAGATCCCGATGATCTCGACCGTGGTGACCTACTCCTCGACCGAGCGGTTCTGCCGGGTCCTGGGTGCGCTGCTCGAGGCCGGGACGCCCCTCGCCGAGGCCCTGCCGACGGCGATCGACTGCTCGAACAACTCGGTGTACAAGGAGCGGCTGAGCACGGCCATGGAGGGCGTGCTGGCAGGTCAGGGCTTCGCGGAGCCGCTCGCCTCGACCGAGCTGTTCCCGAACACGGTGATCCAGATGGTCCGTGTCGGCGAGCGGTCCGGCGAGCTGTCCGAACAGCTCGACAACGCCGCTGGCTTCTACGAGGAGGAGCTCGACTATGCGGTCGAGAAGTTGACCGCCTGGTTCGAACCGTTGACGATCATCTTCATCGGTGCTGTCGTTGGGTTCGTTGCGCTGGCGATGGTGAGTGCGATGTACGGCATCTACAACCAGGTGGATCTGGGGTAGCTGCCCGCTAGCTGGGAGAAACAATTGAGCGCTGGGGAGCGCGCGTGGGTGTTGTGGCCTGCGCGTTCGAGAGGGAGTGAGGTCGCGCCGATTCGCGCGGCGCGCGGGCAGTCCGGTTTCTCGCTGGTCGAGGTGCTGGTCGTCGCGTTCATCGCGGTGCCCGTGATCCTCGCCGGTGCCTACGGGCTCTTCACCGCCATCTCGGCGAGCGGGTCGACGAAGGACCGTCAGGATCTCGAGGCGGCGCTGACCAGCTACGGCGAGAGCCTGAAGGCGCTCCCGACCTACACGCCGTGCGCCACGGTCGCCGATCTGAACACCGTGTACGGCGCATGGGGCGACCGCTGGGCGCCGGACGCCTCCATGCCGATCGCGTCGAACGGCATCACGGTGACCGCCGTCGAGTACTGGAAGCAGTCGACCGCGTCGTTCAGCACCCCCTGCGGGGCGGACGGCGGTGCCCAGAAGCTGACCATCAAGGCGACCCACAAGAACGGGACCACCCTGACGGGGACGGTGGTCCTTCGGAACCCGGGGGCCCACCCGTGATCGAGACCCCGTCCCCCCGCCCGTCCGGCCAGCGCGGCATGACGATGGTCGAGACGCTGCTCGCGCTCGCCATCTCGGCGCTCATCCTCGTGCCGTTGCTCGGCTTCGCCCAGCTCGCCTTCCAGCAGCAGACCGCGACCCGGGAGCGCAACAACGCCGCCACCAACTCCGGCGAGCTCAGGACCTACTTCTACCGGGACGTCGCCTCGGCCGGCGCCGCCTACCTGACGGGCCCGGAGCTCGTGGACTGCGTCGGCGGCGACGGCGCCGGGGGGACGCTGCTGCTGGCGCTGAAGGCCGAATCGGAGCGGATCGTCTACACCCGGGCCACCGGGTCGGAGGGCGGCACGAGCCTGTGGCGCCGGACGTGCGCGACCGCGGGCGGGGCCACGACCGCGTCGGCCGAGGTGGTCGACAAGCTGACGAGCACCGGCGCCGAGATGTCGTGCAAGGCCGCAGGGTCCCTGCCCGACTCGTGCCAGCGGATCAACCTGCGGATCACCACGACCGACTCGGAGCAGACGTCGCTCACGGTGTCGGTCCGCGACGACGGCTCGACCAACGTCAGCAACCCCGGCGGCACGGCGTACACCCCGCCGACGGTCGCGCTCACTGCTGCGCCGACCTCCGTGTTCCGGGGCGAGTCCGTCGCCTTCTCGGCGGCCGGCTCCGCAGACCCCGGAGGGTCGGCGCTCAGCTACTACTGGGAGTTCGGTGACGGCTCGAGCTCGACCTCGCAGTCGCCGACGAAGTCCTATTCCACCAAGGGATCGTTCACGGCCATCCTGACCGTGACGAACGCGGCCGGGACGCCCGCCACCGACTTCGTCGTGGTCGAGGTGAAGAACCGCCTCCCGGTCGCGGTGATCGCAGCGCCGGAGGACGGACGCGTCTTCAGCGCGGGCCAAGGGATCAACTTCTCGTCCTCGGGCAGCAACGACACCGCCGACGCCGCCTACGGCGGTTCCGTGACCTCGTACTACTGGGAGTTCGGCGACGGGACGACCTCGACATCGGCGAACCCCACCAACAAGACCTACTCGGCCGCCAGTCCGACGGCGTCCGGGTACACCGTCAAGCTCACGGTCACCGACAACGAGGGCGGGACGAACCAGACCCAGATCAAGGTCAGGATCCAGAGTCCTCCCACGGCCTCCATCACCGCGCCGGCCAACGGTGCCACGATCCAACGGGGGGTCGCCACCACGTTCACGGCGTCCGCCAGCGACTCCGACGGCACCATCACCTCCTACGCGTGGGACTTCGGCGACGGGACGACGGGTTCGGGTGAGTCCACCACCCACACCTACGCCAACTCGGTGCCGGCGGGCGCCAAGACGGTGACGCTGACGGTGACCGACAACGACGGCTTCGCGGTGGTGCGGACGGTCAACGTCACGATCACCAACGCCACCCCGACGGCCTCGATCACGGCGCCGGCGAACGGCACCAACGTGACGCGCGGGGTGGCCGTGAGCTTCGCGTCGACGGCGAGCGATCCCGACGGGACGATCGCCTCGTACTCGTGGAACTTCGGTGACGGGACGACGTCGACGCAGCAGAACCCGACGAAGACCTACGCCAACTCGGTCTCGACCGGCTCGAAGACCGTCACGCTGGTCGTGACCGACAACGACGGTGGCACCGCCACCAGGACCATCACGGTGAACGTCGTGAACCTGGTCCCCTCGGCGTCGATCACGGCGCCGGCGGACGGGACCGACGTCACCCGCGGCCAGGCGGTGAGCTTCACGGCGACCGCCAGCGATGCCGACGGGACGATCGCCTCGTACTCGTGGAACTTCGGTGACGGGACGACGTCGACGCAGCAGAACCCGACCAAGACGTACGCGAACTCGGTGACGCCGGGGACGAAGACGGTGACCCTTACGGTGACCGACAACAACGGCGGCACGGTCGTCAAGACGATCACGGTCGACGTCGTGAACGCCCTCCCGACGGCCTCGATCACCGCCCCCGCCGACGGCGCCACCGTCGCACGCAGCCAGGCGGTGAGCTTCACCTCGACCGCCAGCGACGTCGACGGGACGATCGCGTCGTACGCGTGGAACTTCGGCGACGGCACCACGTCGACGCAGCAGAACCCCACCAAGACCTACGCCAACTCGGTCACCACCGGCGCCAAGACGGTCACCCTGACGGTGACCGACAACAACGGCGCCACGGTCGTCAAGACGATCACGGTCAACGTGGGGAACGCCTCGCCGACGGCCTCCATCACGGCCCCGGCGAACGGCGCGAACGTCACGCGTGGGGTCTCGGTCAACTTCACGGCGACGGCGTCGGATCCCGACGGCACGATCGCCGGTTGGGCGTGGGACTTCGGTGACGGCACGACGTCGACGCAGCAGAACCCGACCAAGACCTACGCGAACTCGGTCACGCCGGGCGCGAAGACGGTGACGCTGACGGTGACCGACAACAGCGGCGCCACCGCCGTCCGGACGATCACCGTCAACGTGAACAACCAGAACCCGACGGCCTCGATCACCGCCCCTGCGAACGGCGCGACGGTGAACCGAGGGGACACGGTGAACTTCGCTGCGACCGCCAGCGACAGCGACGGCACGATCTCGACCTACGCCTGGGACTTCGGCGACGGCAACACCGGTGCGGGAGCCACCCCGGCCAAGATCTACACCGCCCTGGGCGCCAAGACCGTCACGCTGACGGTGACCGACAACAACGGCGGCACGGTCGTCCGGACGATCACGCTGACCGTGGTCAACAACCCGCCGACGGCATCGATCACGGCGCCGACCAACGGCAGCAACGTGACCCGTGGCGTGCCGATCAACTTCACCTCGACGGCGAGCGACGTCGACGGGACGATCTCGTCGTACGCGTGGAACTTCGGTGACGGGACGACCTCGACGCAGCAGAACCCGACCAAGACGTACGCCAACTCGGTCACGACCGGCTCGAAGACCGTCACGTTGGTCGTCACCGACAACGACGGCGGGACGGTGACGAGGACGATCACGGTCAACGTCGTGAACTCGGCGCCGTCGGTCTCGATCACGGCGCCGCCGACCGGGACCGACGTCACCCGCGGCCAGGCGATCGGCTTCACGTCGTCCGCCAGCGACCCGGACGGGACCATCGCGTCGTATGCCTGGAACTTCGGTGACAGCACCACGTCGACCCAGCAGAACCCGACCAAGACCTACGCGAACTCGGTCACGCCGGGCACGAAGACGGTGACGCTGACGGTGACGGACAACAACGGCACCACGGCGACGACGTCGATCACGGTCGACGTCGCGAACTCGGCGCCGTCGGCGTCGATCACTGCGCCGGCGAACGGGGCCAACGTGAGCCGCAACGTGGCGGTCGGGTTCACCTCGACGGCGAGCGACGTGGACGGAACGATCTCGTCGTATTCCTGGAACTTCGGCGACGGCACCACCTCGACGCAGCAGAACCCGACCAAGACGTACGCCAACTCGGTGACGCCCGGGGCGAAGACGGTGACGCTGACCGTCACCGACAACAACGGCGGCACGGCGGTGCGGACGATCACGGTGAACCTCGGGAACAACGCGCCGTCGGCGTCGATCACGGCGCCGGCGAACGGCGCGAACGTGACCCGCAGCGTGGCGGTGTCGTTCACCGCCACGGCGTCGGACTCTGATGGCACGATCGCCGGCTACGCCTGGGACTTCGGCGACGGCACGACCTCGACGTCGCAGAACCCCTCCAAGACCTACGCCAACTCGGTCAGCACGGGCGCCAAGACGGTCACCCTGACGGTCACCGACAACAACGGCGGCACGACGGTCCGGACGATCACGGTCAACGTCGTGAACTCGGCGCCCTCGGCCTCGATCACGGCACCGGCGAACAACGCCACGGTCTACAAGGGCGACACGGTCAACTTCGCGGCCACCGCCAGTGACGTCGACGGGACGATCTCGACCTACGTGTGGGACTTCGGCGACGGCAACACCGGCGCCGGCGCCAACCCGTCGAAGATCTACACGGCGTTCGGCGCGAAGACGGTCACGCTGACCGTGACCGACAGCGACGGCGGCACGACGGTCCGGACGATCACGGTCAACGTGGCCAGCCGTCCTCCGACGGTCTCGATCGCAGCTGCGCCGACCGCCGGCCGGGCGCCGTTCGCCTCGACCCTCACACCCACGGTGGCGGATCCGGACGGGGACGCCATCGCCTCGTTCCAGTGGAACTACGGCAACGGCACCGTCGTCAACGGCAGCGGGAACCCGACCACGGTGAACCCGACCTTCACGCACAACGTCTCGGGTGACACCTTCATCTCGGCGGCGTACACGGTGACCCTCACGGTGACCGACGCGAACGGGGCGGTCGGCACGGGCACCGTGGTCGTCACGGCCAACGGGTCGCCGGCGCCGACCTCCTTCGCCAAGCAGAGCACGCGGTGCGTCAGGTCGTTCATCTTCTGCGTCGAACGAGGCATCACGTTCACCTGGAGCGCGGTCAGCAACGTCAACGCCTACCAGATCCAGCTGGACAACAACACGCCGGTGACCTTCACCGGCACGTCGGGCGAGGTCACCGGGCTGTCCGGCTCGTCCGACACCTACGACGCCAAGATCCGGTCCCGCGACGCCACCACCGGCAAGTGGGGCCCGTGGTCCTCGACAATCAACGTGAGCTCATGATGTCGACGTTCTTGAACCGCCACGGGTCGCGTCGCGGCCGCAACGAATCCGGCTTCGCCCTCGTGGCGGGCCTGATGGTCTGGGTCCTCCTCTGCGGCGTGACGCTGATCGCCCTGCTGTCGATGACGATGTCGAGCTCGAAGATCGCCGTCCGCAACGCCGTCGACTCGCGACAGACCCGCGCCGCGGACTCGGCGATGGAGTCCGCGGTGAACCAGATCCGCATGGACCCGGCCGGCACGATCGGTCGCGCCACCGCCGCCGCCGACGGCTCGTGCGTCGCGGGCCTGGGGACGGGCTCGGGTCTGGACTTCACCGATGAGTCGGGCACGGAGGTCCGCGTCACGGCAGAGTGCGACACCTCGCCCCAGACGCTCCCCGACGTGCCCGCCGGCGCGACCCTGCCGAGCCTCGACCTCGTCGGGAGCAGCTACCGGTCGGCGAGCGACGTGGGCGACACGGTGAAGTGGGCCACGGACTGCACCGGTGCCCCCGACCCCAACTGCTACCCGTGGCGACTCGGCATCGGAGTGCCGAACTACAACGCCAACCAGTCGACGATCGCGGCGCAGACGCCCACGCTGCTGCACACCGCCGATCCGTCGGTGCCGGCCGACGACTCGACGCTGCAGATCGCCGGCAACGTCAACGTCAAGCAGGGCGCCGCTGCGCTCGTGAACCCGACCGACCACCCAGCGACCTCGGCGGTCAACGTCGGCGGCACGTACAAGCAGGGGTCGAGCGGCCTGTTCAGCTCGGCCGGCGGCACGAACAGCTGCGGGATGCTCGGCCCGTCGTTCCCGTGGAACGTCGGCGGTGGCCGCCTCATCGACAGCAACGACGTGATCGGTGCACCGGAGTGCGGGACGGCGGTCACGACGAACGATGCCGGCCTGGGGTCACCGTTCCTGCCGTCGGCGCTCACCGCGCAGACTGTGCCGGCGTGCAGCGGCTCGGTCGTCACGCTCGAGCCCGGGCGGTACCGCAAGGACCAGACGGCCGTCCTGAACGACCGGCTGGGCGGGGGGTGCGGCGGGAAGACCTTCTGGTTCAAGCCCGGGGACTACTGGTTCGACGTCGACGATGCGACGAACTCGGCCCGGGAGCGGAACTCGCTGATCATCGACGATCCGACCGTCCGGGTGATCTTCGGCGAGCCGGCGGCCGGCAACAGCGCCACCGGCGCCGGGAGCTCGACCTTCCCGAACGCGTGCAAGGAGGACGCCGCCGGCGTGGCGATCGTGCTGTCGCCGCGGACCAGCTTCCGCCACAAGCAGGGCCAGGTCGCGGTCTGCGACCGCAGTGCCCAGAGCACCTCGAGCAACCCCGCCGCCGGCAGCCCGCCGCCGGCGGTCTACCAGGACGCCACGGTCGACGGCGGCTGGACCGGGACCCCCGACGCCTCTACGAGCACGCTGACCATGAGCAGCAGCTCCAGCTGGATCGCCTGGGGCAGCAACAGCGTCACGAACCAGGGGAGCTCGTGGGTCACCGACGGCTCGAACGGGACGGCGACCTTCTCGTGCACCGTCATCCTGGCCGGCGGTTGCGCTGCCGACGTCACCGCGTCGGCGAAGGGGTTCGGCTCGGGTGGCACCGCACCGGCCGAGCCCATCGCGAGCTCGCGGGTCGGTTCCCTCGACCTCATCGTGAAGGCGTCCGCGAACAACTCGAACGGGTCCTTCACCGCCAGCCTGCTGCGCGATGGCGACTCCGCGACCCAGCTGACCCTGTACAAGAGCGGAGCGACGTCGCCGACCTGTGCGCAGGGCTACCCGTCGATCCCCGACTCGCTGTCGTCGACGATCACCAACACGCTGGCCTACGACCTCTTCTCGAACCAGGCCGAGACCGTCTCGGGCATCCCCCGTTGCGACTCGCTCAAGAACCAGCTCACTCGCGCCGACCTCTTCAACGCCCGGGTCGACGTGCGCTACCGGACCTACACGTTCGTCGCCTTCGGGTTCGGCAGCTTCAACACGAGCGTCAAGGTGGACGGGCTCGAGCTCCGGGCCGGTTGGGACCTGACGCCGACCGGCGGGACCGACGGTTCGGGTTGGAACAACGCCGCCAACATCGTCAGCCTGAACGGCCAGTCCACGGGCTACACGCTCAACTGCGGCGCCTTCGACAGCACCTGCCCGACGGCCACGCGGTCGATGACCGCCACGGGCCTGGACAACGCCGACGCCCCGCTGCCGCCCTTGAGCGGTGGACTGCTCAAGGCCGGCGTGGTCGTGAGCGGCGAGACCACGAGCCAGAACTTCTTCACGAACGGCTCGTTCTACGACCTGCAGGGGAAGCCCGACGTCGCCAACAACTCGTGGATGAGGGTCACGGTCAACCTCGCCGGTGGCGGCAGCTGCCAAGCGACGTGGAACCGCGTGCCGTTCTGGGGGCAAGGCGTCTATCTCGACCTCTTGGGAGCACCCGGGAACTGCAGTTCCACGCTGACAAGTGCGGAGCAGTTGATCGGTGCAAATGCCGTGCTCGAGGTCTACGTCCAGCGCAATGGTGACAACGGCGGTGGTTTCAGTTCGGTGAACTATGGGATCCGCATCGATCACCTGAAGATCTCGACCGTCAGCGGCGGGACCTACGCCGGAGCGAAGGCCCCCAACCTCGTGTCCGAGAACTTCGGCGCCGACGCGGCCAACCGGACTTCGTTCAACGTCTATGGACCCTGGTCGACCCCCAGGAACGACGTGAACGTCAGGTGGTCCGGTCCGTCGCCCAAGAAGGCCGACGGCACCAACGTGCCGGTGATCGGCGGTACGACGGTGATCTCGGCGCTCGGGAGCTTCACCGCCGCCGGCGGGGAATCGGGCGTGGTGTGCTGCGCCCCCACCCGCCCCGCGGAGCGCGTGGTGACGCTCACCGCCGCCGTGGAGCAGACCGACGGCACCTACGTGACCCGGGGGACCGCGGTCGTGCGCGTCCGTGACGTCGGTGGGAACGGTGGCTCCCTGAGCATCCAGTCGTGGGACCTCGATTGACCTGGCCCACCGCCACGTTCCTCGCCTCCATTTGGTGAACTCGCGAGCCGTCGTTATGGCAATAGATGGGGGTCGATCCGGCGCGTCCCATGACGTGAATGGGACCGATGTCCTACCGGGTTGGGTGATTCTGCCCGCACTGCGGTGATAGTGGTCGTCGGCGGTTGACATTCCGCCGGGGCATGAGGCTCAATGGACCTCGTTCTGTCGTGAGGGTGATGAAAGGCCTTGCTGCGACGGGGCAAGGAGGAGGGGGAGATCTCCCTTCCGCTTTCACAGGGAGATTCAGTTCATGAACATGATTGAGAAGCGCAAGCGGAGCATGGGTCAGGGTGGCTTCACCCTCATCGAGCTCCTCGTCGTGGTGGCGATCCTCGCCATCCTCGCCGGCGTGGCGGTCTTCGCGGTGGGCAACCTCACCGACGACGCCGACACCAACGCCTGCAAGGTGGAGAAGGACACCATCAAGACGGCGATCCAGGCCGCGAAGGCGACGTCGGACTCGGCCGACACCTACGCGGACTACCTGGACGGCACGCCGAAGTACTTCACGGTCTCGGGTACGACGATCACCGCAGTGTCCGGCGCGCCCTGCAGCTGAGCAGGACAGCCAAGTGGGCGGGGTCGCTTTGCGGCCCCGCCCGCTACCGTTTTGTAGGACGTTCGCGCACGGCGCGTCGGGAGGGCTCTCGTGCAACTGGTCGACACCACCCCCATGGAGCACCTGCTCCGCTACCTCTGGGACACCCACGCCACCGATCTCCACGTGGCGGCGGGGACCGTGCCGCGCGTGCGGATCGACGGGAAGCTGTTCCCCGTCCCCGATCAGGACGAGTCGAGCGAGCAGTTCGTCGTCGCGGTGCTGGAGGGCCTCATCCACGGCACCGACCGCTCGGTCTTCGAGCAGCAGCGCCAGCTCGACTTCGCGTTCACCTGGGGCGGCACCGCTCGCTTCCGGGCCAACGCGTTCTTCCAGATGGACCGCCCCGCCCTGGCGCTCCGTCTGATCCCCACCGAGATCCCCACGCCCGAACAGCTGGGCCTGCCGGCGGCCACGGCCTCGCTGGTGAACCGACCGCACGGCCTGGTGCTGATGACCGGCCCGACCGGCTCCGGCAAGAGCACCACGCTGGCCGCCATGATCGGCCACATCAACCGCCACCGGCCGGTGCACATCCTGACCATCGAGGACCCGATCGAGTACGTGCACCCCTCGCAGATGGCGCTGGTCAACCAGCGCGAGATCGGGACGGACGCGACCTCGTTCGCCGACGCGCTACGGGCGGCGCTGCGCGAGGACCCCGACGTCGTCCTGGTGGGCGAGATGCGCGACCTCGAGACGATCTCGCTCACGCTGACCCTGGCCGAGACCGGCCACCTGGTGTTCGGCACCGTCCACACCAACGACGCCTCGCAGACCGTCGACCGGATCATCGACGTGTTCCCGTCGGACCAGCAGGCCCAGATCCGGACCCAGTTCTCGATGACGCTCGCATCGGTCATCTCACAGCGTCTGATCCCCCGCATCGGCGGTGGCCGCGTGGCGGCGTACGAGGTGCTGATGGGCACGCCGGCGGTCACGAACCTCATCCGTGAGAACAAGGTCCGCCAGCTGCGGAATGTCATCGCCACCGGCCAGAAGGACGGGATGATGGTGCTGGAGCAGCACCTGGGCCAGCTCGTGACCCAAGGCGTGATCTCGTACGAGGACGCCACGTACGCATCGGTGCACCCCGAGGACATCTCGGCCCTGCAGCCGCACCACGTGGTGCCGAACGGGGCCGACGCGTGACCGGCACGCAGATCGTGCTGCTCGTGTTCGGGACCGTCACGGCGTTCGCCGTCGGCTCGTTCCTCTGCGTGGTCATCGACCGGCTGCCCCTGGCGCTGAACGAGCCCAACGAGTACGGCGACCTCTACGACACCCGCCCGTGGAACGAGGTGCTCGGCGGGCACAGCCGGTGCGACGAGTGCGGCGAGCCGATCCGGGCGATCGACAAGATCCCGGTCCTCTCGTGGATCCTCCTCCGCGGGCGCTGCCGGGGTTGCTCCGAGCGCATCCCGGCCTTCCACCCGGTCGTCGAGCTCCTGACGCCTGCGCTGTTCCTGGCGGCGGTGTGGGCGATCGGTTGGGACTGGCGGCTGCTGCCGGTGCTCGGCCTGATCCCGGCCGGGATCGCCGTGAGCGTGATCGACATCCGCACGATGATCGTGCCGACCCGGGTCGTCTGGCCGGCGTTCGGCGCGGTGGTGGCGCTGTCGGTCGTGACGGCGGCGATCGAAGGGGAGTGGTCCTGGCTGCTCGCGGCCGCGACCGGACTGGCCGCGCTGGCCGGCCCGCTGTTCGTGCTCTGGTTCTTCCTGCCGTCCGGCATGGGGTTCGGCGACGTGCGGCTGGCCGTGCTGCTCGGCTGGACGATCGGCTTCTACGCCGGCACGCGACCGGTGGCGGCCGTGCTGCTCGCGGTCATCACGCTGTTCTTCGCGGCCGTGATCGGGCTGGTGATGGGGATCGCCGTCATGGGAGCCCGGGGTCGCAAGGCGAAGGTGCCGTTCGGCCCCGCGCTGGTGATGGCCGCGTTCCTCTCCATCGCGCTCGCCGAGCCGATCCTCGACTCGTTCGGTGTCTGGGCGCTGAGCTGAGCCACGCTTCGTCCGGAGGTTCGAGGGCTCGAGGGCCCGCGGCGATCGGACCATCCGCCCCATCCGAGCGCTCCCGTGGGCGCGGGGGTGGCGCCAGGGCGCGCTCCGAGGTGGGGTCGAGGAGCGGGTCGCGTTGACAGGTCGGCGGGCTCGCGGGAGGCTTTCGGCGCCGTGGCGGGCCGATCTCCTCGTGCGGCATGCATGGTCCGTCGCCGACCGGGGCAGGTGCACGGGGCTGAGGGAGCGACGTGGCGAGTGCGATTCGGCGTCGGAAGGGCCACCAACCCGACGCCAGACCGAACCGAGCTGGGGGACGCCACGCGCTCGGTCGCGCCCGCTCACAGGGCGGGTTCTCGCTCGTCGAGTCGCTCGCCGCGCTGCTGCTGACGACGGTCGTCATCCTGGGCGTCGCCGCAGGGATCATCACGACGGTCACCGCGACGGAGAGCGTCGCCCGGACGCAGAAGGCCGAAGCGGCGCTCACCGACGCCACCGAGGCGGTGAAGGCGCTGCCGTACCAGCCCTGCGCCGCGACCTACTCCGCCATCCCCGGCGCCGCGGTCACCGCCGTCGAGTACCTGCAGCCCGGAACCGGCGGTGAGGTGTACGCCACGAGCCCGTGCAGCGTGGCGACCGATGTCGCGCAGCGCATCACGATCTCGGTCGACGGCCGGACCGCGGCGATCGTCAAGCGGAACCCCTCGGCCACGGCGGTGACGCCGTGACCCGGCGGATCGCTGCGGGACCGGCGGTCGCGAGGTTCGTCGAGCGTCGTCGCCGGAAGGGCCAGGCCGGGATCACCCTGATGGAGATCCTCATCGCCCTCGCGATCGCCTCGCTGCTCGTGGTCCCGCTCGGGGCGTGGACCTTCGGGACGCTCCGGGCCGGCTTCGTGACGCAGGACGAGCTCGGCCAGGCCAACGCGACCGGCCTCCTCAACACGTACTTCCTGCGCGACGTCGCCTCGGCCCGCGCCTTCGTCACCCCGGCCGGCGGGGTCACCAACTGCGCCGGTGCCACGTCGCAGCGACCGCTCGTCCGCCTCATCCAGTCGGGCGACGTGACGACGAGCGTGGTCTACGCCGTCGGGCTCGGCCCCGATCCGGTGGCGCTGCTCCGCAACACCTGCGCGCCGAACGGCGACCTCGTGGACTCCGTCGAGGTGATGACCCGGGTGCAGGGCAGCGGTGCCGGCGCCGACTGCCTCACCGCCGCAGGCACGACCATCGCGTGCGACCAGCCCGACGCCGTCCGGGCGCGAATGACCGTGCCCAAGCTGCACAACGACGGCACGGTGGTCCCGCTCGTGGTCAGCGGGACCCGCCGCACCACCGGAGCCGGGACGGGCTTCGCCCAGTCCAACCCGCCGTTCGCAGGCTTCACGCTGAGTCCGGGCGACCGGGGCTACACGACGACCGAGTTCACCGCCACGAGCACGTCGACCGACCCCGACGGCGACGACCTCACGCTGACGTGGTCGTTCCCCGCCGACGCCGACGTCATCGGGATGAGCCCCGACAGGAAGACGGTGCGCTTCCGCCTCCCAAACCCCGGCGACGTCGGCCTCACCGCCAGCGACGGGTCCAACGCGACGAACGGCTCGAAGTCGATCGACATCATCAAGCGCCCGCCGATCGTGAGCGCAGACACGGCGTGCACCCTCGTCTCGGGTCGGACCTTCGCCCTCGTGGGATCCGCGAGCGATCCCGACGGCGATGCGGTGACCGTCGCCTGGGTCGACCCGACGGGAGCTCCGATCGTCGGGCCCCAGTGGACCGCGCCCGACGGGGCGACCGGTGGCCAGACGCTGACGTTCACCGCGACGGACGACACGGGCAGGACGTCCGTGCAGACCGTCTCCTGCTACGTGGCGGCCCCGGTGGACGAGGGCATCACGATCTCCCCGACGCCGACCCCTGGCGGGGTCGTCAACGCCGTCCCGCCCAACGGTTCGCTGGAGGTCTCCTTCAAGGCGGTCAACCCGGGCGCGTCCGTCATCGACTGGCTGCTGTACGTGAAGGGCTCGCCAACGCCGGTGAACTCGGTCTCCGCGACCGATCCGTGGAAGCTGCCGTTCCTCTCGTCCGAAGAGGGCGAGTACGAGATCGTGCGCGTGACCGACGGCGTGCCCGGCCAGCGCGTGGGCTTCCGGGTGAACGTCCAGCCGGCCGTCACGCTCGCCGTCACCTCGCAGAACGGCGCGGTGCCCACGTTCACCGTGGGGTTCGCGTCGTCGGCGACCGACTCCGGCGCCGGGTCGGTCGTGGCCACGACGTGGGACTTCGGCGACGGCACCGTGATCGACGCGCCTGCGGGCGACGTGTCGCACACCTACGTCGCGCCCGGGACGTACACCGTGCGGTTCAGGGCCATCGACAACGATGGCGGCGTGGGCGAGGCGGTCCTCCCGCTCGTCGTGGCACCGGCAGGTGGCGGATGAGCGCGCTCGCCGCCGCCATCCACGCCGCTCGTCGCCGCGCTCGCCGCGACGAGGGCGGCTACCTCCTCATCTACGTCCTCGGCATCATCGGCCTGACGTCGGTGCTGGTCATCGCGCTGCTCGGGCTCGCGCTCACCTCGGCGAAGGTGGCGGCGATCGAGTCGCAGCAGGCCCGGGAGGCCCGGGCGGCCGACGGCGCGCTCGAGTCCCTGGTGGCCGACATCGCGTCGCGCGGCGGCGACGTGTGCGGCAACCCGACCGACTGGCCGAGGACCGTGGACGGATCCCCCGACGTCTCGGTGGACTGCACGTTCAGCGGCGTGTCCGACGACCCCGACGCCAAGCTCCCCGGGCCCGACGTGGAGATCGTCGGGACCGACGCCTACGCCGGCGGGATCAACCCCGTCCCCTCGGTGCCCGGGGTGTCGAACCCGAGCTTCGTGGTCCGGGGGTCGAGCTCGCCTGCGACCTTCTCGTCGGACGTGTTCGTCCAGGACGGCGCCGCGCCGGCCCGCTCCGGTGGGTCGCCGGCCGTCGACGTCGCCGGCCAGTACGAGCAGGCTGCGACGGTCGGGGGCGGCGGCTGCGGTGCGCTCGGGACGCCGGGCCCCAATCAGATCTCCGATGCGGGCGGCGAGGGTCAACCTTCGTGCGGTGGGCCGGTGACCGCCACGACCGTGGAGGCGCCGTACCCCGCGGACGGCATCCCGAGCGTGCCGACGCGTCCGATGACGTGTCCGAACGTGTCGCTCGCTCCCGGTCGCTACAGCCCGACCGAGATCACCCGTCTCAACGACATCCTGGGCGGCAGCCAGTCCTGCACGGTCGTCTTCGAGCCGGGGGTCCACTACCTCGACGTCTTCGATCCGGCCCGCACCGGCGACGCCCGGAACAGCCTGACGATCTCGAACCGGAACGTGCGGGTGATCGGCGGCGTGCCCACCCCGACGATGACGTTCCCGAACGCGTGCGAGTCGGGGCCGACCTCACCGGGCGTGCAGATCGTGCTGTCGGCCCGCTCCGCCGTCCGCCACATCGGCGGGAATGTCGCGCTCTGCCCCATGCACCAGAACGGCGGCGCCGTCCCGGTGCTCCGGCAGTCGGGGTCCGCCGACACCCAGCCCCAGTTCGTGTCGGCGAGCTCGGCGAACTTCTCCGGCGGCGCCGCGGCGTTGGCCGGTCCGGGCGGCTGGAGCAGCGCGCAGATGTGTGCGTGGACGTGGACCTTCGAATGGGGTTTCTTCGTCGCCTGCAACCCGCAGTCGTTCGACACGACCTGGCGCTCGGCCGGCACCGGGCCGCTCCGGTCGGCCTCGGCGGTGCTCGACCTGCAGGAGCGGCCGATCCTGACGATCGCGAGCGGACCGGACGACCCCGGCTCCCAGCACGCCGTCGACGTGCGGGTCCGGTTCACGGTGACGCCGGCGACCGGTCCCAGCTGCACGACCGACCTCCTGCCCGCCGGCCGGAGCTACGGCGGATCGATCAGCTACGACCTCCTGAACGGATCGTGCGCGTCGGTGCTCACCAACCAGAACCAGATCGACGGCGCTCACGTGTCGGCCACGTTCAGCTGGCAGGGCGCCGTCAACCAGGGCCTCATCCTCGACGTCCGGAACATGCGGATCGAGACGAACTCGTTCGACGTCCGCGCCAGCGGTCCGGGCCCGTCCGATGCGGCGTGGGGTTCGACGGTCGACGGCGCCCGGGTCCCCGACTCGGCGTCCGCCCAGGCGACGCAGAACTATGCGCTCCAGGATCCGAACTGGCTGGCCGGTGGCGGGGCGTGGGCTCCGATCAACCACGTGACCCGGACGCTGACGCTCAACCAACTGTCGTTGCCCAGCGGGCTGAACGGCTCGGACCGACTCGACCGCCTGGCGGTGAAGATCCGCGGGCCGGTCAACGAGGTGTCCTTCCTCGCCGATCCGGTCGACGGCGGCCTCATGAAGGTCGAGCTCGTCGATCCGGGGACCGGCGCGGTCGTGTGCTCGACCGGTGAGGACCAGTCGACGAGGGCGTACGGCCAGTCGAACCAGTACCTCCGGTTCGACCTGATCAGCCCCGGGAACTGCGGCCAGCTCCAGACGGCCAGCCAGCTGCAGGGCCTGCGGCTCCGGCTGTCGTACCGGACCGGTTGCGCACTCCTCTCCCTGACCAACGCCCCGGTGATCCAGGGCAGCGACTGCGCTGGCGTGCCGATCCCGAAGGTGGACTCGGTCTCGCTGTCGGTCGGGACGAACACGGTCACGTCGCGCCCGCCCTACTCGTCGGTGAGCGTGGACACGTCGAACGGCACGTCGTTCGACGTGTTCGGACCCGTGGTGCTCCCCAGGTCCGACCTCGATGTCCGGTGGGTCGGGACGACGAGCTGGCTCGGAGGATTCAGCCGGCCGATCTTCGAGGGCAAGCTCCAGGTGCACGGGCTGGGCGTCGACCAGATCGGCGGCGAGCAGGGCGTCGTGTGCTGCGTGGCCGGCCGCGACGCCGCGGTGCTGGTGGCCCGCGTCGACGGCGAGATCCGCGCCCAGGCCGCGATCCGGGTGAACCCGGCGGCGCAGGGCTCTGCCTCCGCTCGACGCGGCGTCGAGGTCCTCAGCTGGAAGATCTGCGGTCGCAACGGCTGTTGATCGGTCGTTGGACCGCACGGGGTGCTGGTCCACACTGGTGCGATGCAACGACGGAGGGGAACCCGCTCGTGGTGGGCGGTCGCGGCCACGGCGCTGATCGTGCTGCTCGCCACCGGTTGCCTGCGCGCCGACGTCAACGTGCACGTCGACGACGACCGGTCGGGGTCGGTCGAGCTCGACCTCTACTTCAGCGAGGAGTCGCTCCGCCTCGCAGGGCTCAACCCTGACGACCTCAAGGACCTGGCCGAGACGGCGACCGCCAGCCAGGAGGGGATCGACATCTCGACGATCGCCGCCGACGGCGAGCGCGGCATCCGGATGACGATCGAGTTCGACGACTACCGCCAGCTCGCGAGCGCGCTGACCGAGGGCGACGTCCAGGGCCGGACGCTGCGCCTGTTCCAGTCCTTCGAGATCAGCGAGGGGCCCGAGGGGAAGTGGTCGCTCCAGGCCGAGGTCGACCCCGGCGGCTTCGACGCCGTCCTGAACGAGATCCCGGCCTCGTTCCCGACCGAGGACCTCGACCCCGACGACGTCGAGGTCAACTTCTCGGTCACGTTGCCCGGCGAGGTGGCCCGGACGAACGCGACGTCGAGCGATGGCGGCACCGCGACGTGGGTGCTGGCGGGCTCCGATGCGGCGACGACGCTGACGTTGGAGAACGAGCCGTCGTCGGTCAGTCCGCTCCAGTGGGCGATGATCGGCATCGCAGCGCTGATCGTGATCGGACTCATCCTGCTGCTGGTCACCGCCGCGGGCGGCCGCCGCCGCCGTCGACGCGGGGCGGCGCGCCACTCGCTCGAGACTTCCGCTCCGCAGGGCTGGGCGCCCACCGCCCCTCCGCCGATCCCGGTCGGTCCCGATGGCTGGTCCTCGCCGCCGCCGTACTCGTCGCACGGCTGGGGGGATGCAGCCCCGAGCACGCCTGCTCCGCCGACCGCGGCGGGTACTCCGGCTCCCACCGCGCCGCCGGTCGGCACTGCGCCGCTCGGCGGGACCCAGACCGAGGACCTGCTCGCCGCTGCGCTCGCTGCGTCGAGCGGCATGACGGCAGAGCAGCCGACGGCGCCGAACCCGTCCCCGGCGGGCCCGGCCGCCCCGATCGGCGGGGTCGCCACGCCGCCCACCACGCCGATCGGACCCGACGCCGGGGCGCCCGCCGACCCTGGGCCGGCAGGCTGGGCGCCGCCCGTCGGGCCGCCGATCGACCCCGATCGGGTGGGACCCCCGGTGCTGCCGGCCGGGTTCGTGCCGAGACCCGACGTCCCCTTCCCCGAGACGCACTCCTACGGGCAGGCGACCGAGCCGGTGGTGCCGGCGCCGTACGCCCCGACCGCAGCTCCCACCGGTCCTCCGCCGTCCGGCGACCCCGGCCGGCTCGGTCCGCCGACGCTCCCCGACGGCTTCGTCCCGACGCCGCCCGGGGCGTTCCCCGACACGCACGGCGGCGGACCGCCGCCCACCGACCGGCCGCCGCCGTTCACCGGGTCGCCGGCGCCGCCGACCGGCGCAGACCCTGCGGCCGGTCCCGACGACGACGAGGCCTCGGACGACGGTCCGGGCTGAGCCTGGCCCGCTGGGGGATCGCGGGCGACGTCGAGGTGGGATCGGTCGACGCCGTCCGTAGCCTCGGGTGATGGAGTGCCGCCGCGGTGTGAAGGGCTCCGCCGTGCCCGACGTGGCGGCGGGCTGAGGTGCAGCCGAGCGTCCTCGACGAGGTGGTGGCCGACGAGGTCGGTCGCGCCGCTCCGCGCGGCGACGACCGGACGCCGCTGACGCGGAGCGAGCTCGTCGCGGTCGTGGGCACCGTCGTCGCCTTCGTCGCCACCGCGGTCGTCGTGCTGCGCACGCGGTGGGCCGCGATCGGCGACGTCGCGATGATGGAGATGCTGGCCCGCGACGTGCCGGGCCACCTGCCGCTCGTCGGGGTGTACTCGCGGTTCGGGTGGTCCCATCCCGGGCCGCTCCAGCTCTGGTGGTCGGCCGGGTTCCTCCGGACCTTCGGCCCCAACGGCCTGATGGTGGGTGCGCTGGCGTGGCACCTCGCCGCGGTGCTCGCGGCGTGGTGGATGGCGCGGCGAATCGCCCGGGTCGCCGGGTGGTGCGTGCTGATCTCGATGCTGGCGGTGCTGGCCGCCGTGACGGCGCAGGTCGGCCACAGCCCGTGGAACCCGTACGTGTCGCTCGTCGGCGCGGGCACGGTGATCGTGGCGGCCTGGGCGACGGCGGAGCGCCAGCCCTGGGCGCCGACCGTCCTGGTCGTGGTGGGGTCGATGTTGGTGCAGGCGCACGCCGCCACCGCGCCGCTCGTCGCGTTCGTGGCGGTCGCCGGCCTGGGCCTGGCGGTGTCGACCTCCCGGCAGGACGGCGGGCCGCCCGTGCCGAGGCGCTCGCTCGACGTGGCCGTCGCGGTGGGGCTGCTGCTGTGGATCGGGCCGGTGCTCGACCAGGTCCTGTCCGACTCGCCCAACGCGATGCTGTGGCAGATGGGCGGCGAGGGCCCGCAGGTCGGGCTGGGCCAGGCCGTGAGCACGCTGACCCGATCGTTCGCCTGGGTGCCGAGCTGGCTGACCGCCGCCGGGCCCGGGCGGCCGCTCGTCGGGTCCGCCTGGGCGGTGCCCGTGTGGCTCGTCGTCCCGATCGGCGGCGCGGTCGCAGCCGTCGTCCGCCGCGACCGGCCGTTCGTGAGGGGATCGATCCTCGCAGGCGTGTCCATGGTGGCCGCCGTCGTGTCCTCGGCGATGATCCGGGGCGAGTACCACCACCACCTCGCCGTGATCCAGCGCCCGGTCGCGGCGGTCGCCATGGCCATCGGTGCGGCGGCGCTGATCCGGAACCTCCGCTGGACGGCGACGTCGTCGATCGCGGTCCGCCGGCTCGCATCGGTGTCGGCCGCGGTCGTGGTGTGCGCGCTCGCCGCCACGGTGTGCCTGCGGCAGTACGTCGAGGACGACCGGGAGGAGTCCGACCCGGCCCTGATCGGGTTGGCCGACGACGTCGCCGCCCGTCTGGACGTCGACGACACGCTCGTGTTCTGGGCGCCCGGGCGGCCCGAGTACTGGCACGCGCCCACCTACGGGCTGATGGCGCAGCTCGAGCAGCGCGGCTTCGAGGTCACGCAGCTCGACGCCCAACCACGGACGATCGGCGCGCACCGGGTGGCCGACGACGGGACCGACGGCGTCGACATCGCCGTGGTCGAGGGCCCGGTCGGCGACGACCGAGCCGGGTGGGAGGTCGTCGCGACGACCGGTGGCGCAGCGCCGATCACCGTGGTGGCGCGCCCGAGGTCGGGGTGACCTGCCGGGCCCCGGCGCGGTCCGCACCGCGTCGCGGCGAACGTGCGAGACCGGTGGTCCAGACTGGTGCGATGTGTCGGAGGGACCGAGGACGGAGGGTGTCGACGCACGTCGCCCCGCAGGGATCGGCGGGGCGAACGGCCGGATCGGGCCGATGAGGGCGCCGACCGACGTCGCCGCCGCCCTGCGCACCGCTGTCGCCACGACGGTGCGGGGCAAGCCCGAGGCGGTCGACCTCGCCGTCGCCACGCTGCTGGCCGGTGGCCACCTGCTCGTCGAGGACCTCCCCGGCACCGGCAAGACGCTGCTCGCCCGGAGCCTCGCGGCGGCGATCGGCGGACGGTTCGGGCGCGTCCAGTGCACGCCCGACCTCCTGCCGTCCGACATCACCGGCACCTCGGTCCACCGGCCCGACAGCGGTGAGTGGCAGTTCCGGCCCGGCCCGCTCTTCGCCAACGTCGTGCTCGTGGACGAGGTCAACCGCGCCTCGCCCCGCACCCAGGCCGCGCTGCTCCAGCCGATGGAGGAGCACCACGTCACCGTCGACGGCACGACCTGGAACCTGCCCGAGCCGTTCCTCGTCATCGCGACGCAGAACCCGTTCGGCCAGGTCGGCACCTTCCCGCTGCCCGAGAGCCAGCTCGACCGCTTCGCGCTGGTGCTGTCGATGGGCCTGCCGGAGCGCAGCGCCGAGCGCGAGATCGTCACCGGTCAGGGCGGCACCGGGGTGCTCGGCTCGGTGCAGGCGGTGACCTCGCCCGACGAGCTCGTCGCAGTGCAGCGCGCCGTGGCCGAGCTCTACGCCGCCGACGCGATCGTCGACTACCTGCTCGACCTCGTCGAGGCCACCCGCACCGACGTGCGGCTGAGCCACGGCGTGTCGCCCCGGGTGTCGACCGGGATGATCGGCCTGGCCCGTGCCCGCGCCGTCGTCGACGGGCGCGACTTCGTGACCCCCGAGGACGTGCAGGCGATCTTCGTCGGCGCCTGCCGGCACCGGGTGATGGTGGACGGTCGCGTCGACTCGGTCGGGGCCGGCGCCATCCTCACCGAGCTGCTCGGCCGGGTGCCCGTCCCGCGGCCCACCGCCTGATGGCGCACCCCCTCAGCGCTCTGTCACGGCTGGCGGTGCCGAACAGCACCGCCAGCCGTGACAGAGCAGGGGAGGAGGCGCCGGCATGAGACCGGGGCGCCGCGTCGACGTGGCGAGCCTGCCGCCCGACACCCGGCCCGCCCGCCGGTTCCGGGTCCACCCGACGCCGACGGGCGTCGTGTCGATCGTCGCGCTCGTGCTGTTCCTCGCCATCGCCCCCGCGGTGGCCGACCCGGCGATGGCGGGCTTCGTGTGGGCCGCCCTGCTCGGCCTGGTCCTCGTCGGGACGGCATGGCCGTGCCTGACGGTGATGGTCGTCCGGGTCGAGCCCGACGCCGACACGATCGGCCAGGGCCCGCGGCCGGTGCGGGTGGGGGAGGCCACGTCGGTCCGGCTGCAGGTCGGGTCCCGCCTGTCCGAGGTGGCGCTCCGGTGGGTCGACGCCGCCGAGGCCGTGCCGCTCGGCGCCGGACCGGCGACCGAGGTCGACGTGCCCCTGGTGCCGGCGCGCCGGGGCCGGTTCGATCGCCTCGCCGTCCGGATCACGAGCGATGCGCCGTTCGGGATGGTCAGCGCGTCGCGGGCCGTCGTCGTCACGCCCCGCCGGCCCTTCGAGGTCGGCCCCCGCCCCATCGACGTCGAGCGCCTGCCCGAGCCCGACGCCGGTGCGTTCGGCGAGCTGGCCACGACGTCGACCGGCCACTCGGGCGACACGACCCGATCGGTGCGGCCCTACGTCACCGGCGACCCGGCCCACCTCGTCCACTGGCCGACGACCGCCCGCACGGGAGAGCTCGTGGTGCGGGAGATGGAGCCGCCGGCCGACCGTGCCGTGGCGATCGTCGTCGACCTCGGGCCGGGGCCCGGGCCGGTGCCGACGGGCCCCGACGAGCTGCCGCTGATGCCGACGACGCCGCTGCGCGAGGGCGAGGACCGGGCGGCCGAGGGCGCCGTCGCCCGTTCTGCGGCGATCGTGGCCGAGCTGCGTGGCCGGGGGGTGCGCGTGATGCTGTGCACCGCCGAGCCGCAGCCGCGCGTCGGCGAGGTGGGCGACGACGCGATGGCGATGTCGCGGTTGGCCGCGGCGACCGCCGGCACGCCGGGCCCGGTGCCGCACGGGTGGTCGGTGCTGCGGGTCACGCCGAGGGGCGACCGTGGTTGAACGGCCGCCGCCCGAGCGCCCGCGCACGCCCGTCTGGCCCACAGCGACCGAGGACCGCGAGCGCGCCGGCACCGGCGTCACGATCGCCGTCGCCGTCCTCCTCGGCGCGTCGTTCCGGCTCGCGCTCGGCAGCCTGCAGGTCGGCGAGGGCGGCACGTTCTTCGTCAACGCCGCGGTGCTGACCGCCGTGCTGGCCGTGGTGGCCCTCCGGTCCATCCCGCTGCGCTGGGTCGTGCGGTCCTACGCCCTCGTCGGGGGCGGCCTGCTGTTCCGGCTCGGCGTGCTCGGCGACGGCACCGGCGTGACGGGGGCGTCCGACGTGCTGCTGTGGGCGCTCTGCACCGCCGGCGCGCTGGCGCTGTGCCCGTCGCCCGTCCCCCGATCCGCGACCTCTCCCGTCCCGACCACCCGTTCTGTGATGCTCGATACGTCTGCATCGACGTATCAAGCATCACAGAACGGGGGTGGGCGGGGCCCTCGTCGGTCGGACCCGTGGGCGGTCGTCCGTGGAGCGGTCACCGCCGTCGTGCTCGTCGCGGCGGTGGTGGTGATCGCCGGGCCCTGGGCCGGGCAACGCTCGCCGGTCGCGCCCTCCAGCGGATCCGATCCCGACGAGCTCGACAGCGGTCCGCAGAACCCGCTCACGCTCCAGCAGCGGCTCGACATGACCCGGCGGCCGCGCCTGACCGACGCGACCGTCATGACCGTCCGCTCCGACATCGTGAGCTTCTGGCGCACCGCGACCTACGACCGGTGGGACGGCACGAGCTGGCGGAACACCGACGATCGGCGATACCGGTCGATCGGCGACAGCGGTCGCGTGTTCCCGTCCGCCGACGACCTGGCCGCCAGCACCGGCGAGGAGTCGCAGCAGGAGTTCCGGCTCGAGAGCCGGTTCGCCAACGTGCTGCCGGTCGCGCCGTCGGCCTCGATCATCGAGTCGGACGACCGCCTCGTGCAGGGCCCCGACGGATCGATCGTCGCCCCCGACGCCCTCGGCCAGGGCGCGACGTACACGGTGACCAGCCGCCAGGTGCCGGTGACGTCGGCCGACCTCGCCGCCGTCGACGACGCAGTCCCCGTCGACCTCGCCGAGCGCTACGCCTCGTCACCCGAGACGACGTCGAGGGTCCGCGAGCTCGCCCGGCGCGTCGTGGCCGAGGCCGGCGCCGGGACCGAGTTCGCCAAGGTGCAGGCGCTCGAGGCGTGGATGGGCGACAACCTCGAGTACTCGCTCGACGCACCGCTCGCCCCGCAGGGCGTGGACGTGGTCGACGACTTCCTGTTCGAGTCCAAGGTCGGGTGGTGCGAGCAGATCGCCAGCAGCCTCGTGGTCATGCTGCGCGAGGTCGGGGTGCCGGCGCGGCTCGCCACCGGCTTCGCGCCGGGCGAGGAGGATGGGGCCAGCGGGCGCTTCGTGGTGCGGGAGCGCGATGCCCACGCGTGGGCCGAGGTGTGGTTCCCCGGCGTCGGCTGGATCCCGTTCGACCCGACGGCCGAGGTGCCGCTGGCCGGCGACGCCGACAACGGCTTCGAGCTGCCGATCGGCTTCGTCGGGCTCGCCGTGGCGCTCCTCTTCGTCGCCGCCGTCGTGGTCGTGTCGCCCCCGCTGGCCCGGCGGCTGCACGCGTGGCGCGAACGGCGGGCGATGGCCCGAGCGGCGGACCGCTTGGCGAAGGAGCGGTGGGACGTGCGGGCCGAGCGGGAGCTCGAGGAGCTGGGTGCGGAGGTCGGGCGGCCCCGTGCCCCGGCCGAGACCGTGTCGGCCCACGCACGGGACCTCGCGTCGGTCACCGGCCGACCGGAGCTGGCCGAGCAGGGCGAGGCCGTCGACCGGTTCCGCTACCAGCCCCCGCCGGACGGCGACGGGTCGACCTGACCCCCTTTGTCGCCGTTATGGCGCCGGCTTCCGTCGCCATGCGACGAAAACCCACGCCAGAACGGCTCGGAGCAGTGCCGGGCGGCCTGGGGTCCGCTTCGGTCGGGTGGCCGGTGGTCGTTAGAGTCCGGCGCCATGGAGATCGGCGTCGCTCTGCCCACGATGGCCCGTGAGTACCACCGGCGGACCACCATCACGTGGTCCCAGGGGATCGACGCGGGGCCGTTCTCCAGCATCTCGTGCGGCGAGCGCATCAGCTTCCACAACCAGGAGATGCTGGTGACCAACGCCGCGGCCGCCGCGCTGACGGAGCGGGTGCGGGTGTTCGTCAACGTCGCCGTCGGGCCGCTGCACGCCCCCGGCGTCCTGGCCAAGCAGCTCGCCACGCTCGACGTGCTCTGCGATGGCCGCCTGACCGTCGGCCTCGGCGTCGGCGGCCGGGAGCACGACTACATCAGCGCCGGGTCGCCGTTCGCCAGGCGGCACCAGCGCCTCGACGATCTCGTCGCCGAGATGCGCCGCCTCTGGGCCGGCCACCCCGCGTTCGACGGCGCGGATCCCATCGGGCCGACGCCGGTCCAGCACGGTGGCCCCGAGCTCCTCGCCGCGGCGATGGGACCCAAGTCGCTCGCCCGGGCGGCGCAGTGGGCGGCGGGGATCTCCGGCTTCTCGATCGACGCCGACGGCCCCGGCATCGCGGCCGCCGTCGCAGCGGCGAACCAGGCCTGGACCGATGCCGGTCGGACCGAGGCGCCGCGCCACGTGACCGGGTGCTTCGCCGTGCTCGGCACCGACGACGATCGGGGCGTGCTGCAGTCGTTCACCTACGACTACCTCGCCATCTTCGGGGATCGCTTCGCCCGGGCGATGGCGGACTCGGCAGCGGTGTGGAACGTCGACCGGGTCAACCAGGTCCTCGACGAGGCCGAGGCGGCGGGCGTGGACGAGTTCATCCTCGTCCCCGGCACGACCGACCCGGCGTGCCTCAGCGCCATGACGGCCGCGGTCCGGGAGCGGACGGGCGCCTCGTGAGGGGACGGCGGGATCACGGGCGGGCGCATCACGTGAGCCGGGTCGTCGGGGCGGTCGGGCTGGTCGCGGCGCTGGCCCTGGTCGTCGGGTCGTGCGGCGGTGGTGGGGGCGACGACGACGCCGACCGCAAGAAGGGCAAGGCCACCAGCTCGACGACCACCACGGCGGCGACCGCCGCTCCCGAGGCGGCGCTCATGGATGCGCTGTGCGGTGGCGCGCCGAAGGTCACCGACGTCGGCGTCATCGAGTCGCCCGACATCACCGAGGCGAGTGGCCTCGTCGCCTCCTGGAACAACACCGGCGACGGCGCGAACGGGGTGTGGTGGATCCACAACGACAGCGGCGACGCCGCCCGCCTCTTCGCCATTGACGGCGCCGGCAAGCTGCTGGCGACCGTCGAGCTCACCGGCGCGGAGGCCCGGGACTGGGAGGACATCGCCGTCGGCCCGCCGGCGCTGCCCGGCGGCAGCCCGCAGCTGTACGTCGGCGACATCGGCAACAACAAGGCCATGCTGGCCGATCCGACCGCTCGCAAGAGCGTGCGCATCTACCGGCTCGACGAGCCGGTCGTCCCCACGACCCCGCCGGCCGACGGGTCCGCCCCTCCGGTGCTGCAGGCCTCCGTCACGACGTTCTCGCTGCGGTACCCGGAGCAGCCCTACGACGCCGAGGCCATGATCGTCGACCCGATCGTGGGCGACATCAACATCATCACCAAGGACTGGGGCCGCACGGGCGAGTCGCTCGTGTTCCAGATGCCGAAGGTGGCCACGATCGCAGACGGGACGAGCATCGACATGCTGCCGGCAGGTTCGGTGCCGCTCGAGGCCGGCGCCCTGGTCACCGCCGGCGACGTCACGCGGGACGGCTCGCTCGTCGCGCTGCGGACCTACGGCGGCGTCGAGGTCTACCGGCGGCCCGAGGGCGAGCAGCTGGCCAAGGCGTTCGAGACCACTCCGTGCGAGGGGCCGGCGCCGACCGAGGTCCAGGGCGAGTCGCTCGGCTTCGCCCCCGACGGCGGGTCGTACCTGACGACGTCCGAGGGCGACCACCAGGTCCTCCACCGCACCACCCCCTGACCGTCCCCCACCTCTCCGCTTTGTGATGCTCGATACGTCTGGATCGACGTATCGAGCATCACAGAACCCTGGGTCGTCGACGGCACGCGTCGATGCCCGCCTGCACCTTCGGGGCGAGCACCCACGGGTGGCCCCAGACGTCGTCCTCCCAGAGCTCGACCCAGACGAAGCCGGCGGCTTCCAACGCCGATCGTCGAGCAGCGTCCGCCTGCCGGTTGATCAGCGAGGCGTGGTACATGTTGCTCTGCACCTCCACCACGACGGGCAGGCCGACGACGCGGAGGTCGACCCGACCGGTCCACGCGTGGTCACATCCGACGTCGACCTGGCGCTCGACCCGTATGCCGGCCTCGCGGAGGACCTGGATCGCCCTGCTCTCGAGGCCGGTCGCCGGCGGCCGGTAGTCCACGCCTCGGGCGTCGAGATAGGACCTCAGGCCCGCTACGCCGTTCCGCCCGCTCCGACCCATGTCGGACAGGAACATTTCGATCGACCGCCCGGACAGCCGTCCCATCGACCACAGGACGTCGACACGTCGCTCAGCCGACTCCGATAGCGAGCAGGCGAAGAGCTGCATGGCGACCATCTCCGGTGCCACGACCGGGATGCCCCGCACCTCCGTCATCCACCGATCGGGGATGCGACGGACCCGGTGGTAGCCGACGTCCGTGCGGTAGCGACGGGTGGCGACCGTTCCGACGATCTGGATCGGCAGCAGGGGTGCGCCCGCGCAGCCGAACAGGTGGGCGCCGGTCAGGAACGCTGCGCCGGCTCCTGAGCCGTGGTCCAGCACCGCGGCCACGACGCGTTGGTCGGCGGTCGGTGCGGAACCGCGACGCCGGACCACCCCGGATCCGACGCGTTCCCAGTGGCGGGAATCGAGCAGGCGCCGGATCTGGTCGTGCGTCAACCCGGCCGCGATGAGCTCCCAGGTCGCCACCACCCCGTGGCGGTGCTCGGCGAGCCGTTCGACGACGTCGTGGTACACGTGCGCCACCATCGACCACGTGCGGTGCTCCCGTCACCGGGGACCGATCCCCGGCCGTTCTGTGATGCTCGATACGTCTGGATCGACGTATCGAGCATCACAAAGCGGGTACCGGCCGGGTACTGGCGGGGCCGTGGGGCGGGGCGGACCGCTAGGGTCCCGAGCGGTCCAGCGGTCGTGCGCCAGGGGGGAGTCCAGGGGTGACCGGAGGTGCTCGTCCGATCGTCGCGGCCGTCAGCCTGATCGTGACCGCCGCGCTGGTCGCCGTCGGCTGCAGCGAGGACCGGACCGCGTCGTCCACCACCGTCTCGGCGCCACCGATCACCTGCGACGCCCAGCACCTCCTCGACTGCGCACGCGCCTCCACGATCGCCGACCTCGTCCCCGACGAGCCCACGGCGGCGACCGGTGAGCCGATCACGATCGGCATGATCAACCAGGAGAACACCCCGGCCGGGTCGTTCCCCGAGCTGAGCCGGGCGGCGCAGGCCTTCGTCGACTTCGTGAACGAGGACCTCGGGGGCATCGACGGCCGGCCGCTCCGCCTCGACGTCTGCAACACCGGCTTCAGCGCCGAGGGCTCGACGGCCTGCGGTCAGCGGTTCGTCGCCGAGCAGGTGCCGGTCGTGCTCGGCGGCATCGACGTGTTCGGCAACGCGGTCGACGTGCTGGCGGCCGACGGCATCCCGTACGTGGGCGGCATCCCGGTGAGCCAGCAGTCGATGACCTCACCGAGCTCGTTCCAGTGGAGCGGCGGCACCTGGGGCGCGGCGGTCGCGTTCGCGCACCGCGCTGTCGAGGACCTCGATGCGAAGGAGGTCGCCATCGTCTATGGCGACTTCGGCTCGATCGCCGAGGGTGCCGGCGCCGCGAAGCAGGTGCTCGAGGCGAAGGGGGTCGACGTGCAGATGGTGCCGTTCCCGGTGATCGCCACCGACCTGGGCTCACCGCTGCAGGCCGCGTGGGCCGGCGAACCCGACGCCATCTTCGTGATCGCCGCCGACACCGCCTGCAAGGCGGCGTTCGACGCCGCTGCGACGATCGGCATCACCTCGGCCCTCTACTTCGTGGGCGCCTGCGCCTCGCCGACGATCATCTCGCAGGTCGGCGACCGGGCCGACGGCGCCTATTTCAACGTCGAGCAGGAGGTGCAGCCCGACCAGCCCCAGCCCGACACCGACCTCTACACGAGCGTCCTCGCGGCGATGGCGCCCGGGCTCGACCCTGTCGGGGCCGGCACGGTGTCGGCCCGGTCCTTCGTCAACCTCTACGCGGTGTTGCGAGAGCTCGGCGCCGACGGCATCACGCCGCACGCGGTGACCGACGCGCTGAGGGCGAAGGCGGACGAGCCGAGCTTCATGGGCCACGCCTACACGTGCGACGGGAGGCAGTTCCCGGGCCTGCCCGCCGCCTGCTCGCCGCAGCAGGTGGTCGTCCAGATGCACGACGGCGCGCTGGAGCAGGTGGGCGGCTGGATCGACGTCGGCGCGGAGCTGGAGGCCTCGCGCTGAGCACGTACCTGGGCTTCGCCCTGGCCGGGTTGGGTGGGGGCGCCGTCGTCGCCGCGCTCGGGCTCGGCTTGGTCCTCACGAACCGGGCGTCGAACGTCATCAACTTCGCCCACGCCGCGACCGGCACGTTCCTGGCCTACGCGTACTTCGAGTTCCGCGACCGCGGCGACCTCGTGCTGCCCGTCCTGGGCCTGCCCGACCGCATCCGCATCATCCCGACGCCGACGATCGGCACCGCCATCGTCGTCCTCGCGCTCTACGCCGCCGCGCTCGGGGTCGTCATCCACCTGCTGGTCTTCCGCCCGCTCCGCTCGGCGTCGGTGTTGGCGCGGATCGTGGCCTCGCTCGGCCTCTTCCTCTACTTCCAGGAGCTGATCCGCAACCGGTTCCCGACCGCCGGCGCCGCGGTGATCACCCGGTTCCCGGTGCTGCCCGACGGACCGGTCGAGATCCTCGGCGTCGGGGTGAGCGCCAACCGGCTGTGGCTCGCGCTGGTCGTCGTCGTGGTCGCGGCCGCGCTGGCGGCGACGTTCCGGTGGACCCGGTTCGGGCTGGTCACGCGCGCGTCGGCCGAGAGCGACAAGGGCGCGCTCCTCATCGGGCTCCGGCCCGACCTCGTCGCGGCGGCGAACTGGGCGCTCGCCACGGTGCTCGCCGGGTTCGCGGTCGTGCTGATCGAGCCCATCGCCGGGCTCGACGGTGCGACGACCAGCCTCCTGGTCGTGCCGGCGCTGGCGGCGGCGCTCGTCGGCCGCCTGACCTCGTTCGCCTGGACCGCGGCCGCCGGCCTGGGCATCGGCGTGGTGCAGTCGCTGATCCTGGGCTGGACCGTGCAGCCCGAGGCCGACTGGCTGCCCGACTGGTTGCCGGCGGCCGGGCTGCAGCAGGTGATCCCGGTGGTCGTGATCCTGGCCGCGCTGACGCTCCGGGGCGACGTGCTGCCCGGGCGGGGTGCGATCGTCGACCGGGCGCCGAAGCCCGCGCCCACGCCCGGGCGGTGGTGGCCGATCGGTCCGGTCGTGCTGGCGACGGTCGGCGTGCTCGGCGCGCTGGTCCTCGACGCCGGCGACCGTCGCGGCCTGGTCGTCTCGCTGGCCTTCTCGGTCCTCGGGCTGTCGGTCGTCGTCATCTGCGGCTACGCCGGGCGCATCTCGCTGGCGCAGCTCGCCCTCGCCGGCATCTCGGGCTTCACGGTGGTCCACGTGGCCGACGGGTCGGTGCCGTTCCCGTTCGACCTGCTCGCCGGCGCGCTCGTCGCGACGGCGGTCGGCGTCGCGATCGGTGCGGCGACCTCCCGGCTGCGCGGCATGACGTTCGCGGTGGCGACGCTCGCGATCGCCGTCGCGCTCGAGCAGCTGGTGCTGGCGAGCCCGTGGCTCTCGGGCGGAGCGGCCGGGCTGACGGCACCCCGTCCGTCGCTCTTCGGCATCGATCTGGGCGCGCAGTCGTCGGGGGTCGACGACGTCCGGCCGGCGTTCGTGGTGATGGTCGCGGTCGTGGTCGCGCTGTGCTTCGCCGGTGTGCTGGCCCTGCGGCGCAGCGAGCTCGGCCTGCGCTGGCTGGCGCTGCGGGCCAACGAGCGTGCGGCCGCCGCCGGTGGCGTCGACGTCGGCCGCGCCCGGCTCGTCGCCTTCGGCGTCTCGGCCGCGCTGGCCGGCGTCAGCGGTGCCCTGTCCGCCTACTCCACCTCCACGCTGTCGCCCGCGTCGTTCACGGTGTTCGGCTCGCTGGTGGTCGTCGCGCTCGTGTTCCTCGGCGGCGTGTCGACCGCGTGGGGTGCGGTGGTGGCGGCGCTCATCGTGCAGGGAGGGCTGCTGACCTCGCTCGGCTCGGGCGACGGCGTGCCGCACCTCTACGCCTGGGCCGGCGTGGCGCTGGTGCTCGCCGCGAACTTCGCGCCCGAGGGCATCCTCGGTCTGGCCCGCGCCGCGCGGGACCGGTTCGGCCGGGCGCGCTCGACGGACGGGGCCGACGCCCCCGGCGGGGGCGGGGGCGCGGGCCGAGGCGCATCGCGGGGCGACGGGGCCACCGCCGCGGCCGGCGCCGGGAGCGCGTCGTGACCGCGGCGCTCGAGGTGCGAGACCTGTCGGTCCGCTACGGCGGGGTGGTGGCGCTCGACGGGGTGACGCTCGCGGTCCCCGCCGGCGAGCTGCACGGGCTCATCGGTCCGAACGGCGCCGGCAAGACGACCTTCCTCGACGGGGTCAGCGGCTTCGCCCGACCCTCGAGCGGTGCGGTCGTGGTCGGCGGCGTCGACTGCACCGCGCTGCCGCCGCACCGGATCGCCCGCCTGGGTCTCACCCGCACCTTCCAGACGCTGGAGCTGTTCGACGACCTGACCGTCGAGGAGAACCTGGCGGTCGTTGCCGCCGCCACCCCCGCCGCCCCGACCCTCCACGAGGAGACCGAGGAGGAGATCCCGCTGCCGTCGACGGCGGCCCGGGTGGAGGACGCGCTGTCGACGGTCGGGCTCGAGCGTTGCGGTGGGGGCCGTCCGACGACCCTGTCCAACGTCGACCGCCGGCGTGTCGCGCTGGCGCGCGCCCTCGTGGCCGAGCCGACGGTCCTGCTTCTCGACGAGCCGGCGGCTGGGCTCGACCCCGGCGAGACCGCGGAGCTGGCCGAGCTGCTGCAGCGGATCAGCGCCGCCGGCACCGCCGTGCTGCTGGTCGAGCACGACATGGCGCTGGTGCTCGGCTCGTGCGCCACCGTCCACGTGCTCGACGCCGGTCGGCTCATCGCCTCGGGTTCGCCCGAGGACGTCCGCATCGATCCCGAGGTCCTCCGCGCCTACCTGGGGGTGACGTGACCGCGCTCCTCGAGCTGGACGGGGTGTGCGCCGGCTACGGCGGCGTGCCGGTGGTGCGCGGCGTCGACCTGGCGGTGCAGGCGGGTCAGCTCGTCGCGCTGCTCGGCCCGAACGGCGCCGGCAAGACGACGACGCTGCTCACCGTCTCGGGCCTGGTCGCCCCGACCGCCGGCACGATCCGGGTGCTCGGCGACGAGGTGCCGAACCGCGCCCGGCGAGCCGCCGTCGGCCGTCGAGCCCGTGCGGGTCTCGCCCACGTCCCCGAGGACCGCTCCCTCTTCCCGGGCCTGACCGTCGCCGAGCACCTCACGCTCGGGACCGGTTGGCGCGAGGGCCGCGCCGCGGTGGCGCGCGGTGTCGAGCTGTTCCCCGCGCTCGACGAGCTGCGCGATCGACGCGCCGGGCTGCTGTCCGGGGGCGAGCAGCAGATGCTCGCCATCGCCAGGGCGCTGGTGTCGCACCCGGAGGTCGTCATGGTCGACGAGCTGAGCCTGGGCCTGGCGCCTCGCATCGTGGCCGACCTGCTCGCCGTGCTGCGCGGTGTGGCCGACGACGAGGGCACCGGCTTCCTCCTCGTCGAGCAGCACGTGGCGATGGTGCTCGACGTGGCCGACCACGCCGTCGTCCTCAACCGGGGCGAGGTGCGGCTCAGCGCGCCGGCGGCCGAGCTGCGCGACGACGCCGAGGTGCTCGCCACCGCCTACCTCGGCTGACCCTCGGACCAGTCCCAAGCGCTTCTGTGATGCTCGATACGTCTGGATCGACGTCTCGAGCATCACAGAACCGTCGGGGGCGGCGGGCGGCGGACGGAAGGTGCGACGGGTGAGCCGAGCCTGCCCGTCGGGCGGACTTGCTGCCATGCTGGAGCCGGCGGCGGTCGGGAGCGGGCGCCGAGCCGGTCCGAGGGGGAACCGATGAGCACGATCACCAGCCCGTACCTTCAGGGCGTCTTCGCCCCCGTCGACGATGAGCGTGACGACGACGAGCTCGAGGTGCTCGGCACGCTGCCCGAGGCGCTCGACGGCACCTACGTGCGCAACGGCCCGAACCCGGCCTACCCGCCGGTCGGCCGCTACCACGTGTTCGACGGCGACGGGATGCTCCACGCGATCACACTCCGGGACGGCCGGGCGAGCTACCGGAACCGCTGGGTCCGCTCGGCGGGGCTCGAGGCCGAGTGGGAGGCGGGCCGGGCGCTCTTCGGCGGCCTGTCGGAGTTCCAGCTGCCGCCGCAGGACGTCATCGACCGCGTCGGGATGATGAAGAACACCGCCAACACCAACGTCGTCGAGCACGGCGGCCGGCTGCTGGCGCTCATGGAGGCGGCCCGCCCGATCCAGGTCGACGGCCGGCTCGGCACGCTCGGCGAGATCGACTTCGGCGGTCGCCTGGCGGGCTCGATGACCGCGCACCCCAAGGTCGACCCGGTCACCGGCGAGATGGTGTTCTTCGGCTACAGCCCGTTCCCGCCGTTCCTCCGCCTGCACGTGGTCGACGCCTCGGGTGCGCTCGTGCGATCTGTCGACGTCGACCTGCTCGGGCCGGTGATGATGCACGACTTCGCCGTCTCGGCCACCCGAATCGTGCTCTTCGACCTGCCGGCGGTCTTCGACGTGGAGGCGATGCTGTCCGGCGGTGCGGGCATCCGATGGGAGCCCGAGCGCGGCGCCCGCATCGGCGTGATCGACCGGGCCGAGCTGGCGGCGCTGCCCGCCGACGTCACCTCGGCCGCCGACATCACCACCTGGATCGACGTCGAGCCGTTCTACGTCTTCCACTTCCTCAACGCGCACGACCGCGTGGTCGGCGGCATCGGCGACCAGATCGTGGTGGAGGGGTGCCGCTCGCCGCGCCTGCCGATCACCTTCGGCGACGACGTGCTGTCGGAGCCGGCGCAGCCGACGCTGCACCGCTGGACGATCGACCCCGCCGCGGGGACGGTGTCCGACGAGCAGCTCGACGACCGGCCGGGCGACTTCCCCCGGGTCGACGACCGGTTCGCGGGCCTGCCGGCCCGCTACGGCTACGTCGCCGCCACCGGCCGGTGGGGCGACGAGCCGATCGCGTTCGACAGCGTCGTCAAGCACGACCTCTGGAACGGCACGAGCGAGGTGTTCGACTACGGCGCCGGCAGCTACGCCGGCGAGGCCGTGTTCGCGCCCGATCCGACCCGTGCGACCGGTTCCGACGGCGCCACCGGCGAGCACGACGCCGGGTGGCTCCTCAACCTCGTGACCTCACCCGAGGGGGAGACGGATCTGGTGGTCGTCGATGCCGGGGCGCTCGAGGAGGTGGCCCGGGTGCGGATCCCGCGACGGGTGCCGTTCGGCTTCCACGGCAACTGGGTCGAATCCTCCCGCTGGCCCGCCTGACACCACCCCGGACGCGATGCGGGGGTCGCGCCGGACGATCCTCGTCCGGGCGCGACCCCCACATCCCGGGTCAGCGTGATCAGGCGCCGAGGCGCTGCTGCAGGTTCTCGTCCAGCGCGGCCAGGAACTCCTCCGTGGTGAGCCACGGCTGGTCCTTGCCGACGAGCAGCGCCAGGTCCTTGGTCATCTGGCCGCCCTCGACGGTCGACACGCAGACCTCCTCGAGCGCCGTGGCGAACTCGGTCACCTCGGGGGTCCCGTCCAGCTTGCCGCGATGCGACAGGCCCTGGGTCCAGGCGAAGATCGACGCGATCGGGTTGGTCGACGTCGGGTTGCCCTTCTGGTGCTCCCGGTAGTGGCGGGTCACGGTGCCGTGTGCGGCCTCGGCCTCGACCGTCTTGCCGTCGGGCGTCATCAGCACGGAGGTCATGAGGCCGAGCGAGCCGAATCCCTGGGCGACGATGTCGGACTGCACGTCGCCGTCGTAGTTCTTGCACGCCCAGACGTAGCCGCCGTCCCACTTCAGCGCCGCGGCGACCATGTCGTCGATCAGCCGGTGCTCGTAGGTCAGGCCGGCGGCCTTGAAGGCCTCGGCGAACTCGGCGTCGAAGACCTCCTGGAACAGGTCCTTGAACTGGCCGTCGTAGGCCTTGAGGATCGTGTTCTTCGTCGACAGGTACACCGGGTAGTTGCGCTGCAGTCCGTAGCGGAACGAGGCCCGGGCGAAGTCCCGGATCGACTCGTTGAAGTTGTACATGCCCATCGCGACGCCGCCGCCCTCGGGCATGTCGACGACCTCGAACTCCATCGGCTCGGAGCCGTCGGCCGGCGTGTAGGTCAGCGTGATCGTGCCGGCGCCGGGGATCTTGAGGTCGGTCGCCTTGTACTGGTCGCCGTGCGCATGGCGGCCGATGACGATCGGCTTGGTCCAACCCGGGACGAGCCGCGGGATGTTCGAGCAGATGATCGGCTCGCGGAAGACGACGCCGCCGAGGATGTTGCGGATCGTCCCGTTGGGCGAGCGCCACATCTTCTTGAGGCCGAACTCCTCGACGCGGGCCTCGTCGGGCGTGATGGTGGCGCACTTCACGCCGACGCCGAACTCCTTGATGGCGTTGGCCGCGTCGATCGTGATCTGGTCGTCGGTGGCGTCGCGGGACTCGATGCCGAGGTCGTAGTACTTCAGGTCGACGTCGAGGTAGGGGAGGATCAGCTTGTCCTTGATGAACTCCCAGATGATGCGGGTCATCTCGTCGCCGTCGAGCTCGACGACCGGGTTCTGGACCTTGATCTTCGCCATGGCGGTGCGCACCTGTTCTCTCGTGGGCCGGCTCGGGGCCGGCCGCTGCTGACGAACCGGCGAAAGCATACAGGTTGCAGACAAGTGGCGACCGAGCGTCCAGTCGCGCCCGGCCGCACTTGGCTCCGCACCTGGCCCCGCACCTGTGCCTCGCCCGGTTCTCCGGTCGGGACCGGGACAAGGGATGTCGCTGTGCACCCCTATATCCCGTGAAACCCATCTGGTCGGCAATGTTGACCGAAATGGTCGGGTATTCGTAGGGTGGTCCGCCGGATGCGCCGCAAGGAAGCGGCGCTCGAAGGAAGGACGGTCAGATGAAGCAGCGATGGAGGGGCCTGTTCGCCCTGGCGGTCGTCGGCGTGATGCTGGTGGCAGGGGCTTGCGGGGGCGACGACGACGACGCCTCCGGCGACTCGGGCGGCAGCTCCGAGCCGACCACGATCAACCTGGTCGGCTTCGCCGTGCCGGAGGCGGCCAACAAGGCGATCGCTGCCGAGTGGGCCAAGACCCCCGAGGGCGAGAACGTCGAGTTCAAGACCTCCTACGGCGCGTCGGGCGACCAGAGCCGCGCCGTGGCCGACGGCCTGAAGGCCGACTACGTGCACTTCTCCGTGCCGAGCGACGTGACCCGCCTGGTCGACGCCGGCCTCGTCGCCGAGGACTGGAACACCGGGGACAACAAGGGCGTCGTCTCGACGTCGGTCGTCGTGTTCGCGGTGCCGAAGGGGAACCCGAACGACATCAAGGACTGGGACGACCTCATCAAGCCCGGCGTCGAGATCGTGACGCCGAACCCGGCCTCGTCGGGAGCGGCGCGCTGGAACGCCCTCGCGGCGTGGGGCCAGGTCATCGCCAACGGCGGCACCGAGGCCGACGCGCAGGAGTACGTCACCAAGCTCTACGGCAACGTCGTGTCGCTGCCCAACAGCGGCCGTGACGCCACCACCGCCTTCACCAGCGGCACCGGCAACGTCTTCCTCACGTACGAGAACGAGGCGATCCTCGCCCGTCAGAACGGTGAGGACTTCGACTACGTCATCCCGCCGACGACGCTGAAGATCGAGAACCCGGGTGCGGTCCTGAAGGACGCCACGCCGAAGGCGACCGAGTGGCTCGACTTCGTCCTGAGCGACGCCGGCCAGACCCAGTTCGCGCTGAAGGGCTTCCGCCCGATCGAGGGCGCCACGGTCGACGTCGACGAGGTCGAGGGCGCCACCGACCCGTCCGATCCCTTCCCGCAGCCCGAGAAGCTGCTGACGGTCCAGGAGAGCTTCGGGAGCTGGGGCGACCTGTCCAAGAAGTTCTTCGACGAGGAGAACGGAATCATCACGAAGATCATCGCCGAGTCCGGGAAGGCGCAGTGACGACTGCCCTCACCGGGTCGGACTCGATCCGGAGCGGACGGTCGGCGCGCTGGCGCCGGCCGTCCGTGGACGGGAGGCTCACCCTCAGCTCGGGCATCGGGCTGGGGGTGACCCTCCTGTGGTTCAGCATCCTCGTGCTCATCCCGCTGGCCGCCGTCGTGGGCGTGTCGGCCGCCGGCGGGTGGGACAAGTTCTGGACGACGATCACCAACGAGCAGACCTTCGCCGCCATCCGGCTGACGCTCGGCACCGCGATCATCGTCACCCTGCTCAACGTCGTGACCGGCACAGCGATCGCGTGGGTGCTCGTGCGCGACCGGTTCTGGGGCAAGTCGGTGCTCGACGTGCTCATCGACATCCCCTTCGCCCTCCCGACGATCGTCGCCGGCCTCGTGCTGCTGTCGCTGTACGGCCCGACCAGCCCGCTCGGCGTCGACGTCGCCAACACCCGCATCGCGGTCGGCCTGGCGTTCCTGTTCGTCACGCTGCCGTTCGTGGTCCGCACCGTGCAGCCCGTGCTGCAGGAGCTCGACCGCGACGTCGAGGAGGCCGCGGCCTCGCTCGGCGCCAGCCGCCTCACGACCTTCCGTCGCATCATCCTGCCGAGCATCACGCCGGCGATCGCCGCCGGTGCCGCCCTGTCGTTCGCCCGCGGGGTCAGCGAGTACGGCTCGCTCGTGCTGCTGTCCGGCAACCTGCCGTACAGCACCGAGGTGACGTCGGTGCGCATCCTGTCCAGCCTCGAGAACGACAACCGGGCGGGCGCCGCCGCGGTCGCGACCGTGCTGCTGCTGGTCTCGCTCGTCGTCATCGTGGCGATCGACCTCCTGCAGCGGAGGCTGGTGCGTCGTGGCTGACATCTCCCTCCTCGACGTCCCGCACCACCGCGACGACGACCAGCGCGAGCTCGATGCCGTCCCACGGCGCCGCACCAAGGAGCGGAAGGGCTTCGGGACATACGCCCTGCGGTTCTTCGTCGTCGTCTACCTGTTCTTCCTCGTGGCCTGGCCGGTGGCGCTGGTCGGGCAGCGCACCTTCGAGGGCGGCCTCGACAACCTCCGCGGCGTCCTCGAGGACCCCGACGTCGTGCAGGCGCTGCGCCTCACGCTCGTGGTGGCGGTCATCGCCGTCGTCATCAACACGGTCTTCGGCGTGAGCATGTCGATCCTGCTCGTGCGCTACGAGTTCCCCGGCAAGCGGCTGCTCAGCGCGCTCGTCGACCTGCCGCTCGCGGTGTCGCCGATCGTCGTCGGCCTGTCGCTCGTGCTGGTCTACGGCGGCCGTGACGGCTGGTTCGGACCTGCGCTCGAGGACGCCGGGTTCCAGGTCATCTACGCCACGCCCGGGATCATCATGGCCACGGTCTTCGTGGCGCTGCCGCTCGTGATCCGCGAGGTCGTGCCCGTGCTCGAGGAGATCGGCACCGACTCCGAGCGGGCCGCGCAGACGCTCGGCGCCAACTCGTGGCAGACGTTCTGGCGGATCACCTTCCCCGCCATCCGGTGGGCCGTCGTCTACGGCGTCGTGCTCAGCCTGGCCCGCTCGCTCGGCGAGTTCGGCGCCGTGAAGGTCGTGTCCGGCAACCTGTTGGGCGAGACCCGCACCGCCACGCTGGTGGTGGAGGAGAAGTACCTCAACTTCGACAAGGGCGGCGCCTACGCCGTCGCCTTCCTGCTGGCGCTCGTGTCGGTCGCGTGCATCGTCGTCGTGGCGATCATCCGGCCCGACACGTCGGACGACAACGAGGAGGCCTCGTGAGCATCGAGGTGTCGCACATCGGCAAGCGGTTCGGGGACTTCGTCGCCCTGGACGACGTGTCGGTCAGCATCCCGAGCGGCCAGCTCACCGCGCTGCTCGGCCCGAGCGGCGGCGGCAAGTCGACGCTGCTGCGGATCATCGCGGGGCTCGAGCGGCCCGACTCGGGCAGCGTGTTCATCGAGGGCACCGACGCCACCGACCTCAGCCCGCAGCGCCGCGACGTCGGCTTCGTGTTCCAGCACTACGCGGCGTTCAAGCACCTGTCGGTGTTCCGCAACGTGGCGTTCGGGCTCGAGATCCGCAAGCGCCCGAAGGACGAGATCCGCCGCAAGGTCACGGAGCTGCTCGAGCTCGTGCACCTCGACCAGTTCGCCGACCGCCTGCCGGCACAGTTGTCGGGCGGTCAGCGCCAGCGCATGGCGCTCGCCCGGGCGCTGGCGGTGGAACCGAAGGTCCTGCTGCTCGACGAGCCGTTCGGCGCGCTCGACGCCAAGGTGCGCAAGGAGCTGCGCGACTGGCTGCGCCGGTTGCACGACGACGTGCACGTGACCACCGTGTTCGTCACGCACGACCAGGAGGAGGCGCTCGAGGTCGCCGACGAGATCGTGGTGATCAACGAGGGCCGCGTGGAGCAGATCGGCACCCCCGACGAGCTCTACGACCGTCCGGCCAGCACGTTCGTGATGTCGTTCCTCGGCCCGGTGACCCGGATCGGCGGCGACCTGATCCGGCCCCACGACGTCGAGGTCCATGCCGCGGATCCGGGACCCGCTCCCGACGGGCGCGGTGCGCTGGCCGGGACGATCGAGCGGATCGTGCGCGTGGGCTTCGAGGTCCGCCTCGACGTCGCCACCGCCGACGGGACCGTCGTGGTCACCCAGACCCGGCCGCAGTTCCTGCGCCTCGGCCTGGCCGAGGGGTCGGCCGCCTGGGTCCGTCCGGTGCCGAACGCGCCGACGGTGCCGGCCGACGCCTCGGTGGCCGCTCCGTCGGCGCCCGAGCCCTCCGAACCCCCCACCCCCGCAGACCCCGTCCCCGCGATATAGGGGTGCACAGCGACAACCCTTGTCGCGATCCGCGCCGGAGAAATCCGTGTGGCGCGACCGGCGCCGACGGTCGGTGACCTGAACCGGCTGACCAGAGCCCGCTGGTCTGAACCCGCTGATCTGAACCTGAGCGTCAGATGTCGGGCCGGCACGTCCCGCTGCCGAGCTCGTGGAGCCCGCGAAGGTCGCCCGCTCCCCAGTCGGTCGCGCTCGTCGGCGACCCCTCGGTGTTCATCAGCTGCGCCGGGTCGGCGACGTGGTCGAGGCCGACCAGGTGGCCGACCTCGTGCTGGATGATCCCCTGGGCCGCAGCGGCGCCGCCCGGGCCCTCGAGCACCGCCGAGATGTCGGTCGCGTCGAGCACGATGTCGCCGCTGACGTTGGTGACGTCGTCCTCGGAGAGGCCGACGCTGGCCGGCCCGCCGAGCCCGGCGACGTAGCCGCCGAGCGGTGGCGTCTCCTGCTCGGTCGACCAGGAGATGAGCACCGGCGCCCACCGCTCGCCGTAGCGATCGGGCAGGTACGGGTCGCGCTGCTTCTCCCACGTCTCGTCGGTCGTGCCGTCGGCGACGAACTGCAGTCCGGTCGCGGCCGAGGCCTTGGCGATGGCCGCCTCGATCAGCTCCTGTCCGCCCTCGGGCTGGCCAGCCGGGTTCACCACGTAGTGGATCGGCCGACACGGGTCCCACGTCACCGGCGAGTCGTCGTCGTGGGTGGCGATGAACTCGTACGGCCCGGTCGCCTGGGGCGCGGGCGGCGGTGCGCCGAGCGGGGTCGTCGAGACGTCCTCGGCCACCGGGGGCCAGTTCGACGGGCGGGCGATCTCGGGGCCGCCGGCGATCGCGTCCTGGCCGCGGTCGGTCGTGAACCAGATCGCCGCGCCGATCATGGCGAGGACGATCAGCGGGGCGATCCACCTGGCCCGACGCGACCCTCTCGAGGCCGTCCGCTCGTGCTTGCGGTCGCGATGCGCGAGCTGGCGCTCGAACTCGGCCTGCTCCTCGAGGCGTCGAGCCAGGTCCGCCTGCCGGGCGGCCCGGGCCCGCTCCTCCGCGCTCGGCTCGGCGGGCGCGTCCGCGTGTTCTGCCTGCTCCAGCATGCGACGGACGGCCTCGTCGAAGTCGTCGTCAGCCATCTCATCTCCCACGATCGCCGAGGGTACCGACGGGCCTGCGCCCACGGCAGCCGGCGCCTCACCAGGATCTGAGGTCGGGATCACGACAAGGGTTGTCGCTGTGCACCGCCATATCCGGCGGCCGCAATCTGGCGCCGTCAGCCGGGCCGCCGTCAGATGTCGGGGAAGCAGCGGCCGGCGCCGAGGCGCGCCAGGCCCTCCCGGTCGCCGGGCCCCCAGTCCGTGTACTCGTCGGGCAGCGACTCGGTGTGCATGAGCTCGTCGGGGTCGTCGACGTGGTCGAGCCCGACGACGTGCCCGAGCTCGTGCTGGATGAGCGCCCGCACCGCCGTCGCCCCCGGCTCACTCGACGCGGTCTTCGCGAGCACGGCGTCGAGCACGATCGAGCCCGTCACGTACACGAACTCGTCGCCGCCCGGCAGGCGCACGCCGCTCGCGCCGCCCCGGCCGGCCACGGGTCCGCGCAGCACCGGCGCCGTCGACTCGTGCGCCCAGGTGATGAGCACCGGCGCCCACCGGTCGCCGTAGCGGTCGGGCTGGGAGCTGTCGCGCTCGCGGGACCAGGTCTCGTCGGTGGTGCCGTCGTCGACGAACTGCAGGCCCGTCGCCTCCGACACCCGCGCGACGGCGTCGTCGATCAGCTCCTCCTGGTCCTCCGGCCCATCGGTCGGGTTGACGACGAAGTGGATGGGCCGGCACGGGTCCCAGGCCACGGGTGACGTGCCGTCGGGCTGGTGGGCGACGAAGGCGAACGGCCCCTGCTCCGTCGGCACGGCGGGCGGCGATCCCATCGGCACCGTCCACTCCTCGGACGGCGCGGACGGCCACCCCGAGGGCCTCGGCACGGCGGTGACCCCGCCGCCGGGTTCGCCACCGCACGCTGCGAGACACAGCGCGAGGCCGGCGATGGCCACGAGCGCCGCGACGTCCGCCGCCACGGTGCGCCGGAGCGCGGCCCAGCCCGACGACACCCGGCCCGTGGAGCACCGGGGCACCCGCACTGGCCCGAACCCTACCGGCGCAGGATCTGTGGTCCGGATCGCGACAAGGGTTGTCGCTGTGCACCCCCATATCCGGGCGGGGGTGGCGGGGGGCGTCACAACAGTGTCGGTCGGCGACACCGACCGCGGGACACGCACCGCACCGGCCGGGGTACGATCGCCACAGAACTTGACGGATCGGTCAAGTTCCGCCGATCGACCGCCGAGCGACCGCGATCGCCACCCATCCAGCGACCAGACAGACACGACACAGGGGGACCAGGTGAAGGCCTACGAGAACTTCTACATCAACGGCGAGTGGGTGCGATCCGAGGGCACCGGCACGATGGACGTGATCGACTCGGCCACCGAAGAGGTCATCGGTCGCGTGCCCGAGGGGTCCGCCGCCGACGTCGACGCCGCCGTGGCCGCCGCCAAGGCCGCCTTCGAGACCTGGTCGCAGACCCCGGTCGACGTGCGGGCCAAGTACCTCCGCGACATCGGCGCGGCGCTCGCCGGCCGCTACGACGACATCGTCGACGTCATCACCTCCGAGGTCGGCTCGCCCAAGGCCTTCGCCCAGATGGTGCAGGCCGGCCTCTCGCTCGGCGAGTGGGAGACGTTCGCCAAGCTCGTCGAGGGCTACGCCTTCGAGGAGCAGGTGGGCAACAGCCTGGTCGTCCGCGAGCCGATCGGCGTCGTCGGCGCGATCACGCCGTGGAACTACCCGCTGTACCTGATCATCTGTAAGGTCGTCCCGGCCCTCGCCGCCGGCTGCACCGTCGTGCTCAAGCCGTCCGAGGTCACGCCGCTGAACGCGTACATCCTCGCCGAGGTCCTCGACGAGGTCGGGCTGCCCAAGGGCGTGTTCAACCTCGTCGTCGGCACCGGCCCCGAGGTCGGTGCGGCCATCTCCGGCCACCCCGACGTCGACATGGTGTCCTTCACCGGCTCGGGCCGGGCGGGCGCCGAGGTCACCAAGGCCGCGGCGCCGACGGCCAAGCGCGTCGGCCTCGAGCTCGGCGGCAAGTCGGCGAACGTCGTGCTCGACGACGCCGATCCGACCGCCGTCGCGATGGGCGCCGTGTTCGGCTGCTACATCAACTCCGGCCAGACCTGCTCGGCGCTCACCCGCCTGCTCGTCCCCGAGTCCCGCAAGCAGGAGTACATCGACGCCGTCCTCGAGGAGGCCTCGAAGGTCGGCCTGGTCGACCCGAAGGCCGACGAGCCCGACCTGTTCCACAACCTCGGCCCGCTCTCGTCCAAGGCCCACCAGGAGCGGGTGCGCTCCTACATCCAGAAGGGCATCGACGAGGGCGCCACGCTGGCGCTCGGTGGCCCCGAGCAGCCCGAGGGCTTCGAGAAGGGCTTCTACGTCAAGCCGACCGTCTTCACCGACGTCACGCCCGACATGACCATCGCCCAGGAGGAGATCTTCGGGCCGGTCCTGTCGATCCTCACCTACACCGACGACGACGACGCCGTCGCCATCGCCAACGGCACGGTCTACGGCCTGGCGGGCGCGGTGCAGTCCGCGGACGTCGAGCGGGCCAAGGGCATCGCCCGCCGTCTGCGGACCGGTCAGGTCGACGTCAACGGGGCCCCGTTCAACACCGAGGCGCCGTTCGGCGGCTACAAGCAGTCGGGCAACACCCGTGAGCGCGGGCGCTGGGGCCTCGAGGAGTTCCTCGAGACGAAGTCCATCCAGCTGCCGGTCTGATCCGGTCGCAGCCCGATCCGGCCAGGACGGGACGTTCGGGGAGAAATCTCCGAACGTGGTTTGGACCTCCTGGCCACTGGATAGGACGCTGCCAATCTCCCTTCCGCCGGTGCCGGGTCCCCAGGGACCCGGCATCGACGCGTCCGGGCCGCGTCCGCTCGTCGGGTCGCGCTCGCTGGTCGGGGCGCCTGCCGGGTCGCCAAGGGTTCGCCTGGGGTTCACCCGCACCACCGCCCAGGTTCAGCTGCGTGCGGTCTGATGCAGACGTGCTGTGGGGAGATCGACGAGGCGCCCGACGGGCGATCGCACCGGTGGCCCTGGCCGGCCTGCTGGTGCTGGTCGGGCTCGCCTCGTCGTGCACCCCACCGCCACCGGCGTGTCGACCCGAGGAGCGTCAGGCCCAGAAGGACGCCTTCATCGCCGCCGGTGGCGAGTGGAACGCCCAGGTGGAGTGGCTCGCCGCCTGGCTCTGGTCGGATCCGGCCAACTGCAGGCTGCCGGACACCGGGCCGCCGCCCGTCGTCCCGGAGGCGCCGGCCGCGATCCTGTTGCCGGCGGGAGCCCTGGCCGTCGGCGGCGGGGCACTGGTCTGGACCCGTCGCCGACGGTCCGCTCCCGCCGCCTGAGCGTTCTGGCTGTCGTTCTGCCGGCCCCCACCGGCAGAACGACAGCCAGAAGGGTGAGGCCGGGGCAATCGGGTGGGAACCGGGCGGCCTGTCGGGTCTACGTTGGAAGGCTGCCCACGCTCCCGACGTTGCAGGAACCCGGTGACCCTCCTCGCACCTGAACCCGATGCTGCGCCCGCCGACGAGGCGCCCCTCGGACCCACGCCGACCGACGGCGCCGGGCACTCCGTCACGCGCCGCGGCGCCCGGCTCATCGGCCGGTTCATCCGGATGCACCCGGGGCCGTTCGCCATGTCGCTCGTCGGCGGCATCGGCTGGGCGACGATCGTCGTGGCGGCGAGCTACGTGCTCGGGCGCGTCACCGACGAGGTCATCACCCCGGCCTTCTCCGACGAGGGCATCCCCGCCTCGACCGTGTGGTGGGCGGTCGCGGCGCTGTTCCTCGTCGGCCTCGCCCGCGGCATCTCGGTCGGCGTCCGGCGCTGGTTCGGGTCGCTCACCGAGGCCCGCACGCAGCGCTCGCTCCGCGCCAGCGTCGTCGAGCGGCTCCTCACGATGCCGCTGGCGTCGTACCGGAAGCGGCCGACCGGCGAGCTGCTCGCCAACGCGGACGTCGACGTCACCACGGCCGCGCAGACGCTCATGCCGCTGCCGTTCTCGCTCGGCGTCGTCGCGCTGGTCCTGATCTCGCTCGTCAGCCTCTTCGTCGCCGACCCCGCGTTCGGCGTGGTCGCGCTCCTGCTGTTCCCCTCGCTGACCTTCATCAGCCGCTGGTACACCAACCGCGTCCACGAGCCCGCCGCGCTCGTGCAGGCCCGACTCGGCGACGTCTCGTCGATCGCGCACGAGAGCTTCGACGGCGTCCTCGTCGTCAAGACGCTCGGCCGGGAGGCCGAGGAGCAGGAGCGGTTCGACGCCGCGGCCGACCGGCTGCGCAGCCAGCGCCTCGTGGTGGCCCGCATGACCGCGTCGTTCGAGCCGCTGCTCGACATGCTCCCGAACCTCGGCACCGTCCTGCTGCTGCTGGCCGGCGCCTGGCGCATCGACCACGGCGCCGCCACCGCCGGCGACCTCGTCCAGGCGGTGGCGCTGTTCGGCTGGCTCGCGTTCCCGATGCGCATCGTCGGGTTCATGTTCGAGTCGATCCCTCGGGCCGTCGTGTCGATCGAGCGCGTGGATGAGCTGACCGCCGAGCCGGTCGACCCGGCCGTGGAGCACGCCGGTCCCGAGGCCCCGGCCGCCACGCTGCCCGACGGTCCGCTGTCGGTGGAGCTCCGCGACGTCGCCTTCGCGTACGGCGACGCGGGGGTGCTCGACGACGTGTCCTTCACGGTCGACCCGGGCGAGGTCGTCGCGCTCGTCGGCTCGACCGGCGCGGGGAAGTCCACGCTGGCCCAGCTGCTCGTGCGCCTCGACGAGCCGACCGGCGGCGAGGTGCTGGTCGGCGGGGTTCCGATCACCGACCTCAGCCCCGACGAGCTCCGATCCGCGGTGTCGCTCGCCTTCCAGGAGTCGTACCTGTTCGCCTCGCCGGTCCGCGACAACGTGACGCTCGGGCGCGACGTCGACGTCGCCCGGGTCGACGAGTCGCTCGACCGGGCCCGGGCCGCCCGGTTCGTGTCCCGCCTGCCCCAGGGCGAGGCCACCGTCGTCGGCGAGCGCGGCGTGACGCTCTCGGGCGGTCAGCGCCAGCGGGTCGCGCTCGCCCGAGCCCTCGCCGGCGCGCCCCGGGTGCTCGTGCTCGACGACGCCACCTCGGCCGTCGACCCGGTGATCGAGGCCGAGATCCTCGACGGGCTGCGGAAGGGCGACACGACGATGGTCGTCGTCGCCCACCGCCTGTCGACCATCCTCCTCGCCGACAAGGTCGTCCACCTGGACCAGGGCCGGGTCCGCAACGTCGGCACCCACGAGGCGCTGCTCGCCGACCCGGAGTACTCGGCGCTCGTCACGGCCTACGAGGAGGAGGCGGAGGTCGAACCGATCGAGGTCGACCCCGCCGACGTGGAGCTCGAGGGAGGTGAGCGCTGATGCCGATCCGGCCGAACACCCCCGACGACGAGGAGGACGCCGAGCCGATCAAGGCCATGGAGGTCCTCCGCGCCGGCGTCCGCCAGACCCCCGAGCTCAAGAAGGGCTTCGCCGCCTCGCTCGCGTTCGCCATGGTCATCGCACTCGGCAAGCTCGTCGTGCCGATCGCCATCCAGCAGATCCTCGACAAGGGGATCTCCGACGGCAGCCCCGACTGGCCCTTCGTCGTCTGGACCTGCGTCGCCGCGGCCGTCGCGATCGTCGGCCTCGCCGTGCTCAACCGGATCACCTACTACCGGCTGATGACCACGGCCGAGAACGTGCTCTACGGCCTGCGGACCCGCGCCTTCGCCCACGTGCACGAGCTGTCGATCGGCCACCACAACGAGGCGAAGAAGGGCGTGCTCGTCTCGCGGGTCACGTCCGACATCGAGACGCTCGCCCAGTTCGCCTCGTGGGGCGCGGTCAGCTGGGCGGTCAACAGCACGATGATCGTCGTCGCACTGGCCATGACCGCGATCTACAGCTGGCAGCTCGCCCTGGTCATCGTCGCGGTCCTGCTGCCGGTGCTGCCGATCATGCGCCTCGTGCAGCGCCGCCAGCTGAAGGCGTACGACGACCTGCGCAACGCCGTCGGTGACACGCTGTCGGAGATCTCCGAGACCGTCGGCGGCATCCGGGTGGTGCGGGCCTACGGCGACGTCGGCGCGGCCCGGCGCCGGCTGGCGCAGCGGATCGACCACCAGTACCGCGCCCAGGTCCGGGCCCGGTTCTTCTTCGCCATCATGTTCCCCGTCTCCGACCTGTTCAGCGGGTTGGCGCTCGCCGCGGTCGTCGGCGTCGGCGTGTGGTGGGGGCCGGGCTGGGGGCTGCAGGCGGGCACGCTCGTCGCCTGCCTCTTCCTCACGAACCTGATCGTGCAGCCGGTCGCCGAGCTCGGCGAGGTGCTCGACCAGACGCAGACGGCGCTCGCCGGCTGGCGCAAGGTGCTCCGGCTGATGGACGAGCCCGTCGAGGTCACCGAGCCCGCCCCGGGCGTCGTCCTCCCCGGCGGGGCGCTGGACGTGGACGTCGACGCCGTGGAGTTCGAGTACGAGCCCGGCCACCCGGTGCTCCACGGGATCGACCTGTCCCTGCCCGCCGGCATCAACGCGGCGATCGTGGGTGAGACCGGCTCCGGCAAGACGACGATGGCCAAGCTGCTCACCCGCCTGTCGGACCCGACGTCGGGCCGCATCCTGCTCGGAGGGACCGACCTGCGTGACGTGTCGAAGACGTCGCGCGCCTCGGCGATCCGGCTCGTGCCCCAGGACGGCTTCCTCTTCGACTCGACCGTCGCCGAGAACGTGCGGATGGGCCGGCCCGACGCCACCGATGACGAGATCGCCGACTCGTTCTCCGCGCTCGGCCTGGACTGGTGGGTCGAGACGCTGCCCGAGGGCCTCGACACGCCGGTGCGGGAGCGGGGCGAGGCGCTGTCGGTGGGGGAGCGGCAGCTCGTCGCGCTGGCCCGGGCCCAGCTCGCCGACCCCGGTCTGCTGATCCTCGACGAGGCGACCTCGGCCGTCGACCCCGAGACCGAGCGCGCGCTGGCCGAGGCCCTCGCCAAGCTCGCCGCCGGTCGCACGACCGTCTCGATCGCGCACCGCCTGTCGACCGCCGAGGCCGCCGACGTGGTCGTCGTCTTCGACGCCGGGCGCATCGTGCAGATGGGGCCGCACGCCGAGCTCGTCGCCGAGGGCGGCGTTTACGGGCGGCTCTACGAGAGCTGGATCGGCAACACCCGCGCCGCCTGACCCCTACGGCCCGGGCGGGCCCGGATCCGGGACGCTGGGGTCGGGAGCGGTCGTGTCGGGGACGGGGGGGTCCGGCTCGACCGGGTCGGTGGTCAGCGGCACGCCGATCGCCGCCGAGATGCAGCGTGCGTAGGTGAGCGAGCCGGTCTCGTTGAGGTGGACACCGTCGAGCGCGAACGTCAGCGAGTCGTCGAGCCACGGCGATCCGGGTGCCTGCAGCGAGGACTCGCAGTCCACGAGCGGGAGTCCGCTGCTGCGGAGCCATGCGTTCAACGCCGACTGCAGCCAGGCCTGGGCCCCGACGATGCCCCACGACGTGATCGGCGTGATGGTCATCCAGTGCACGTCGATGCCCAGGTGGCGCAGCCACTGGGTGATGTCGACGTAGCGGTCCGTGTAGGACGCCAGCGGCAGATCCGCGCCCCACACCTGGCGGGCGTAGAGGTCGGCCATGCCGGCGCTGATGATGACGTGGCGGGGCCGTCCGGCTCGCTCGATCGCAGCCGAGATCTGGCCGGCGAGGTCGCCGTTCGGGTTGCCCATCGACGTCGTCACCGGCACGAGCGTCGTCCCCCCGGCGGCGGCGTTCACCACGCCGCGGAGGTGCGACGGCGCGCCCGGCACCGAGCTGTGGCCGGCGAACAGGGAGTCGCCGAACGCCCACCACTCGGCGGTCGACCACCAGTCGGTGGTGATGGGCGGCGCGGGTCCGGCGGTGACGGACACGGGACTGCATCCGGTGAGCACGGACGCGCAGAGCAGCGCGGACGCGACGAGCGCGACCGACGCACGACGTCGGCGGGGCATGGGTTCCCTCCCTCTCCCGAGAAGGTCCTGACGCGGTCCAACCTACGACCGCTCGTCCGGCATCGGAAGGGAGAACTCCACATTCGACGCGGTGCGACGACCCCTCCCGGCACCGCCGAGCCGGCGGGCGTCGACGTCGACCATGCCGACGCCGATGACACCGCGAGGCCGGTCGGTTCCCGCGACCTCGCCGATACCGTGGGAGCGGTGACCGATCAGACCCGACGCAACCTCAACTGGGTGGTGCTGGTGATCAGCGTCGCCCTCATCGTGATGAACGTGATCGACCTCGTGGGCGGGGACGCCTCGTGGTCGGTCTGGCTCGGCATCGTGTGCTGGCCGATCGTCGCCGTGTGCACGGCGTACGAGCTGGCGACGCACCGGCGCCTGCACGTCTGACCCCGTCGCCCCGACCCGGCGCGCCCCGACCCGGCGCCACCTGACCCGGCGGCCCTGAACCGACGCCACCCGGCGTCGGTCGTCCGCGCCCCCTCAGGGCCATCGACGAGCCGGTGACGGCGGCTGTCCGATCGGACACGGTGACGCCGCCGTCACCCGAACCGCTCAGTGGGCGTCGCCCGGCGCCGACCGGGACCGATGAAGGAAGTGGAAGGGAACCCTGTCCGGCCGGCGCGCCGCATCGCCCGCGCCCTGGCCGCGACGGCCGTCGTCGCCGCCGCGCTGACGTGGCCGGCGTCGCACGCCTCGGCCGCCGGCGGCACCTACACGGTCGACACCTCCGCCGACGCGGTCGACGACGTGCCGGGCGACGGCCTGTGCGCCACCGCGGCCGGCGAGTGCTCGTTGCGGGCCGCGGTGATGGAGGCGAACACGGCACCCGGGACCACCACGACGATCGGGTTCTCGTCGGCGCTCACCGCCGTCGCCCTCACGCTGTCCGGCGGCGCCGACGGTGACGGCCGCGACGACGTCGGCGACCTGGACGTCGCCGCGTCGGTGAGCATCACCATCAACGGCCGCCGCAACCCCGACAACTCGGTCACGACGATCAAGGGCGACTCGCTCGGCGACCGTCACTTCGAGGTCGCGGCCGGCGGCCGGCTCGACCTGGTCGAGGTCACCCTCGCCGGCGGCCACAGCGCGGGCGACGGCGGCGCCGTCCTCACCTCCGGCGCCGTGTCGGTGACCAACACGCCGTCCGCCACCTACGCCGAGCCCTTCATGCCGCTCGTCGGGAACCAGGCGGACGGCGACGGCGGCGCGGTGGCGGTCCGCTCCGGCGGCTCGCTGGTCGTCAAGAACTCGTCGACGTCGACCACCGGCAGCCGTATCGACATCCTCGGCAACCACGCCCAGGGCAGCGGCGGGGCGTTCGCGAACGCCGGCTACCTGGAGGTGGTCGGCTCCGCGCCCCCGATGTCGCCGACCCACGACGTCTACGTGGACTCGAACTCCGCGACCCTCGTCGGTGGCGGCGTGGCCAACTCGGGCACCTTCGTCCTCGGGTGCCGCGGGGCTGTCCGGAGCTCGACCGCGCCGACCGGCGGCGACGTCCACAACGCCGGTCAGATCACGATGGTCGGCGGCGAGATCGACGCCGGCGCTGCCACTCCCGGCGGGAGCGGCGGCGGTGGCCTCTACAACGACACCACCGGTCAGGTCGCGATCAAGGACAGCTGCGGCCCGACGAGCGTCACGCGGAACTGGTCGTCCGGGGACGGCGGCGGGATCGTCAACATGGGCAGCATCTGGGTCTACGACGACGCCACGCTCTCGGTGCGGGGCGGCGCCGACTCGATCGACCCGGCGCGCACGACCGAGGCGGTCGACGGCGGCGGCATCGTGCAGGGTGCCGGGACGTTCCTGGTCGACGGACGCCTCGAGGTCGACGACGTCGCCGTGTCGGGGACCGGCGGCGGCATCCGCGTCACGGGCGGCTCGCTGGGCACCGGCCCCGACGGGCGGGTGTCGATCCGGTCGACCACGGCCGCGAACGGCGGCGGGCTCTCGGTCCTGGCCGGCACGGTCGACGTCGCGCTCGACGCCGAGGCGAACACGGCGCTCGCCCGGGGCGGTCACCTGGCGATGACGGGCGGCGACGTCACGCTGCACGGACCGAGCTCCCTCCGGACCGGGCTCGCCGCGACCGGCGGCGGGATCGTCGTCGCCGGCGGCCAGCTGCACGTGGAGAACGCGACGCTGGCGCACAACAAGGGCACGGCGGCCGACGGTGCCGTGCGCTCGAGCGGCGGCACCACGACGCTGCGCCACGTGACGATCGCCGACAACAGCTCGGGCGTGACCACGCTCGGATCGGGCACGGTCACGCTGCAGCGGTCCCTGCTGGTCCGCAACGGCGGCCAGGACTGCAGCGGCGCGCCGGGGACGATCGTGGTCGGCGACTTCAACGTGTCCGACGACGGCTCCTGCGCGCCGACCGGCACGGACCTGAGCGACCCGTCCCGCATGCCCGACGCCGCCGACCGGCTCGACGGCGACATCAGCGTCGCCGACCCGACCTCGTACGCCCTGCAGCCGGGCAACCCCGCGATCGACCTCGTCACCGACGGCGGGTGCGGCACTCCCTCGACCGACCAGCTCGGCGCCGCCCGACCGGTCGACGGCGACGGCGACGGCGCGTCCGCGTGCGACGCCGGCGCCATCGAGGCGGGCGCCGTGGCCGTGCTCCGGAAGGTGACCGGCACGGTGCGCTGGGAGCCGACCGCCGCGCCCCTCGCGGGTGGCTGCGTCATCGGGCTGCCCCTCGACGACGACATCGACCTCACCCGGGGCATCACGGCGGCCGACGGCACCTACGAGATGGACGCTGCGCAGGGCGTGACGTACCTGGTCGCCTTCTACGTGCCGCTGCCCGTGTCGGGCGGTCACGACCACTGCGACGCCGAACCCGACTTCGACGTCGCCCAGCCGGAGTGGTATCGCAACCAGCCGGTCTCGTTCGACATCCACGGCGAGGTCGTCTTCCCCGACCCGTCCGTCGTCACGCTCCTCGACGTCGACGCCACCGACATCGCCGGCGTGGACGCGTGCCTGGGCACCGATGCGGACGCCGGGGCCGACGCCCCCTGCCCGCCCGTCGCGGCCCCGTCGGCGACCGGCCTCCCCGTCGCCGCCCCGGCCGCCGCCGGTGGTGGCGACGACGTCGCATCGGCCGGCGCGTCGTCAGGGTCGGGGGCGTCCGGAGGCGGGAGCGGACCGGGGGCGAGCCTCGCCCTCACCGGCACCGAGGTCCACGGCCTCTGGCTGACCGGCCTCCTCCTGGTCGTCTGCGGGGCGATGGTGACCGCCACCTCCCGCCGAGAGCTCCGCTTCGGCCGCCGCTGACCCACGCAGCCCCTGGGGAGCACCCGGCGCCGGTTTCGACCCGTCCGGGAGGCGGTCCTAACGTGCTCCCGTACCCCTCGCCCGGGGTCGCGATCGGCACCGGGCCACCTCGATCCCGCCGGCGGACCGGCGAGGTCCGACAACCCGGGAGGAACCCCGTGCCCAACGCGCCCATCCGTGTCGCCGTCACCGGAGCAGCCGGACAGATCGGCTACTCCCTGCTCTTCCGCATCGCGAGCGGCGCCATGCTCGGGCCCGACCAGCCGGTGATCCTCCAGATGCTCGAGATCACCCCCGCGCTCGGCGCGCTGCACGGCGTCGCCATGGAGCTCGAGGACTGCGCGTTCCCGCTGCTCGTCGACATGGTCGAGACCGACGACCCCGACGTCGCGTTCGGCGACGCCGGCGTCGCGCTGCTCGTCGGCGCGATGCCCCGCAAGGCCGGCATGGAGCGCTCCGACCTGCTCTCCGCCAACGGCGGCATCTTTAAGCCGCAGGGCGAGGCGCTCAGCCGCTCGGCCCAGAAGGACATCAAGGTCCTCGTCGTCGGCAACCCCGCCAACACCAACGCCCTCATCGCCATGAGCAACGCCGCCGACCTCGATCCCGGCCGCTTCACCGCGATGACCCGCCTCGACCACAACCGTGCGATCGCGCAGATCGCCGGGAAGCTCGACGCCGCGGTCGCCGACGTCAAGAAGATGACGATCTGGGGCAACCACTCCACGACCCAGTACCCCGACCTCTTCCACTGCGAGGTGGCCGGGCGGAACGCCGCCGAGCAGGTCGGCGACCAGGCCTGGATCGAGGACGAGTTCATCCCGACCGTCGCCAAGCGCGGCGCCGCCATCATCGACGCCCGGGGCGCCAGCTCCGCCGCCTCGGCCGCCAACGCGGCGATCGACCACGTCCGCAGCTGGCACCTCGGCACCCCCGAGGGCGACTGGGTCTCGATGGGCATCCCGTCGGACGGCTCCTACGGCGTGCCCGAGGGCATCATCTCGTCGTTCCCGTGCACCTGCTCGAACGGCGAGTACTCGATCGTCCAGGGCCTCGAGATCGACGACTTCTCCCGCGCCAAGATCGACGCCTCGGCCGCCGAGCTCCAGGAGGAGCGCGACGCGGTCGCCGAGCTCGGCCTGATCTGACCGCACCCGCTGCGTTCTGTTCCTCGTCCCTGGGGCGTTCGCCCCAGGTCTCGGGAACAGAGCGACGGTCGACGCCGCGGCCCGGGCCGCGGCGTCGTCGCGTCCGGGCTACTTGAGGAACTTCGACGTCGTGTTGTCGGCCAGCACCTTGCCCCCGGTCTGGCAGGTGGGGCAGTAGTCGACCTCGTACGCGCTGTACTCGACGGCGCGGATCGTGTCGCCGCACACCGGGCAGGCCTCGCCCTTGCGGTGGTGCGCGCTGCCCGGCCGCTCCGCCGACTTCGACATCCGGTCCATGCCCCGCTCGAACGCGAGGGCGTCGGCGATGCACGTCCGGATGGCGGCGAACAGGCGGTCGATCTGCTCGTCGTCGAGCTTGTTCGTGCTCGCGAACGGCGAGAGCTTCGCCCGGTGGCAGATCTCGTTCGCGAGCATCCGGCCGACGCCGGCGATGCCGTGCTGGTCGCGGAGGAACGTGTGTAGCCGGGTCCCCTTCGCCTTCAACGCGGCGACGAGCTCGTCACGGGTGACGATGTCGGCGTCGATGCCCAGGTCGTCGAGCGGCGGCTGGACGAGCGGCTCGCCGGCCACGACCCACACGCCGGCCTTGCGCTCCTTGCCCGCCTCGGTGAGCAGCAGCGCCCGGCCGTCCGCGAAGGTCCAGCGGGCGACGCCGTTGCGGGGCTTGGCCGACTGGGTCTCGTCGGGGACGAGGCGGCCGCCCTGCATGAGGTGCACGACGAACGTGCGCGCGCCCTCACCGGTCCCGCCGAAGCGCAGCAGGAGGAACTTGCCGCGCCGGTCGACGCGATCGAGCGTGGTGCCGACGGCGTCGCCCGGGTCGGGGAGGGCGGTCTTGAGCGCCGTGAAGGTGATCGGTCGGAAGCCCGACAGCTCCGCGCCGGCGAAGTCGGCGGTCAGCCGTTCGACGTGGGCCTGGACCTCGGGCAGTTCGGGCATCCCACCACGCTACGACCTCGCCGCTCTGTCACGGCTGGCGGTGCCGAACGGCGCCGTCAGCCGTGACCGAGCCGGAGGGGGAGGGGGAGGAGCCTCAGAACTCGGTGTCGGCGCGGAGCTCGCCCAGCGCGTCGGCGACGCCGTCGAGCACGGCGCCGTCGCGGATGAGCACGTTGACGTCGCCCACGAGCTTGAGCCGGCCCTGCATGAACGCGGCCTGGGCCGACAGGTCGCCCTTGGCGATGGCGGCCGCCGTGTCGTAGTCGAGCTGGAACGAGACGGGGGCCTCGACCGCGCCCGGCGTGACCGAGGTCGTGCCGTGGTCGAACCGGATCGTGTAGCCGACCTTGCCCGCCGGCGCCCCGGCGACCTCGTAGGCGATCGCCAGATCGAGGTCCGCCGTCCGCTGCGCGAGCTCGTCGCTCGCCGCCAGCGAGGCGCCGGCCCGCTCCAACCACTCGTCGCTCAGGTAGGCCACCACGGCTCGACAACCTACCCGCCGACGGCGGCCGGCCCTGCGGCGCGCGCCGCCGACCGGCGAGGAGCCGCGGCGCCGTCGGGCGCCCGAGCACAGCACGCCCCGACGGCCTGCGGGTCACGCCGGTGTCCCCCGGTGACCGTCCGGTGAACCGGGCGTGAACGCAGCCCGGATGCCGCCGAATGTTCACCCGACGTTGGCCTCCGCGCTCCCGGGCGTCAGGACTGGATCGTTACAACTCCCTTGCCTCGATGAGGCGACTCGGGCGACGGGCTGTCGTCGTCCGCTGGACAACGACCCGGAGGAACTCCTCATCATGCGAACCCGCACCCCCCGCCGCCTCGTGGCGACGGCCGGCCTGGCGCTGGCGACGGTCCTCACCGCCGCCGCGTGCGCGCCCGAGACACCCGTACCCCCGACCAGCTCGACCACGAGCTCGACGACCAGCTCGACCACGAGCTCGACGACCAGCTCCACCACCAGCTCGACGACCTCGTCGGTGCCCAGCGGCCCGACCGCGGCGATCTCGGTGAACCCGTCGGCCCCGGCGGTCGTGGGCGCGCCGATCGCCTTCTCCGCAGCCGGCTCCACCGGCACGGGCCTGACCTACAAGTGGGACTTCACGGGTGGCGGCTTCATCGACTCGACCAGCGCGACGCCGACCTACCGCTACCGCACCTCCGGCACCTTCACCGCCAAGCTGACGGTGACCGACGCCAGCTCGGCCACGGCCACGGCGACCGCCACCGTCACGGTGCAGGCCCCGCCCACCGACGTGCACCTCTTCGAGAACCCGGTCGCCATCGCGCCGAACTCGCTCAAGAAGGTCGCCGTCGCCTGGAAGAACCAGGACGCCGACAAGCTGATCTTCGTGGACGTGTGCCGCAAGTCGAAGTCCGACCCGACCTTCAGCGTCGCCCTCGACTGCGCCCCGCTGTCGACGATCACGCCGAACGGCACGGCCAACGGCGTCGGCGCCTCCGGCAACCTCGACCTCTTCCGGGGTGAGGAGCCGTCGGGCGACGGCGGCTGGGGCTGCTTCGCCGCCAGCGACGCCGCCCCGGGCGGCATCCAGAAGAACACCACCTGCTTCGTGCGGGTGACCAACGAGAGCCAGTCGAACAACGACGAGGCCAAGGAGCTCGCCTTCACGGTGGTCGCTCCCTGATCCGGAGGCGCTGACCGAACCGCCCCGCCCGGTTCGCCGGGCGGCGGTCACGCCTCCACCGCACATCGAGCCCCCGGGACGACGGTCCCGGGGGCTCGATCGCGTCCCGCGACGGGCCGTGGTCGGCCGCCGACGGTGAGGGCGGAGTTCACCTACTGCTCCCCGCCCGTTGGCCGAGCCGTCGATCCGTCGTCACCTGGCTCCGTTACACCTTGGGTCCGTGGCCGTGACGACCCCCCCGACCGCCGCGTCGCCCACGCCGCCCGCTCCTGCGGGCGACGACGCCCCCCGCTCGCTGCCCCGCACGTGGACCTTCGGGGACCGGGTCTTCCGGGGCATCTCCGGCATCGCCGCCGCCACCTGCCTGGCGATCATGGCGACCGCCGCCGTGTTCCTCACGGTCAAGGCGCTGCCGGCCCTGAGCGAGTCGGGCGTCAAGGACTTCCTCACCACCTCCGACTGGCGACCGGCCGAGGGCAACTTCGGCGTCGGGGGGATCCTGGTCAACACGATCCTCATCGCCGCGGTGGCGCTCGTCATCGGCGTGCCGCTGGCGCTCGGGCTCGCGCTCTTCATCAACGAGTACGCCCCCGGCCGCATCCGCGGCGTCCTCACCAGCGCGGTCGACCTGCTCGCCGCCATCCCGAGCCTGATCTTCGGCATGTGGGGCTTCTTCGCGCTGCAGGGCCCGCTGATGGGCGTGTCGGAGTTCCTGGCATCGCACCTCAACGCCATCCCGCTGCTGCGCCTCACGTCGGCCGACGCCTCGGTCTCGCAGTCCACGTTCATCGCCGGTTCCGTCGTGGCGTTCATGGTCGTGCCGATCATCACCTCGGTCTCCCGTGACGTGATGGCCCAGGTGCCGAGAGTCCAGTGCGAGGGCGCCCTGGCGCTGGGGGGCAGCCGGTGGGGGATGATCCGCGCGGTCGTCCTGCCGTTCGGGCGCAGCGGCATCGTCGGCTCGGTCCTGCTCGGGTTCGGCCGGGCGCTCGGCGAGACCATCGCGGTGGTCCTCGTCATCACGATCATCGACAAGCCGAACCTGCACATCCTCGAGCAGGGCAGCGGGTCGATCTCGGCCCTGATCGCCACGAAGTTCGGCGAGGCCGCCGGCCTCGAGATCAACGGCCTCATCGCCGCCGGCCTGGCCCTGTTCATCCTCACCCTGATCGTGAACCTGGTCGCCCGCACGATCGTCGCCCGCGCCCGGATGGCCGTCTGATGACCGTCGTCGACGAGCGCGAGCTCGAGCGCCGCTCCACCGCCGTGGGCGAGCGGCCACCGGCGGGCGCGCCCGACGGGGCGGGTGCCGTCGCTCCCGGCCGCGGCCCGTCCTCCGACGGCGGGGCCTCCGAGGGCGTGCGGGTCGACGACCGAGGTCCGTCGACGCCCTGGCCGCCGCTGTCGGAGCAACCGGTGCGCCCGCGCACGCTGTCGCGCAACGACCGGATGGACTACCTCCTGGCCGCCGGCTCGGGACTCGCATTCGCCTGGGCCCTGTGCGCGGCCATGGACTGGACGCACCCGCTCACCTTCGGGTGCTGGGCGCTGCTCTGGTTCCTCGTCGCGGTGTACCTCCTGGCCCGGGACCGGACCAGCAAGGTCGTGGCCAAGGACCGCCTGATGACGACGCTCATCTGGGTCTGCGGTGCGATCGCCGTGGGCGTGCTCGTGTGGATGTGCACGTTCGTGATCATCAAGGGGCTGCCGGGGCTCGACCTCGCGTTCTTCACCGACGACCTGTCCGAGGTCGGACCGCTCGACGCGGGCGGCGGCGCCTTCCACGCCGTCGTCGGCACGCTCGAGCAGATCGCGATCGCCACCGTGCTCGCCGTGCCGATCGCGATCCTCACCGCCGTCTACCTCCACGAGGTCAAGGGCCGGCTCGCCGTTCCGGTGCGCTTCGTGGTCGACGCGATGAGCGGCCTCCCGTCGATCGTCGCCGGTCTGATCGTGTTCACGATCTGGGTGAACGAGGGCCACGGCTTCTCGGGTGCGGCGGCCGGCGTCGCGCTCGCCGTGATGATGATCCCGATCGTCACCCGCACGAGCGAGGAGATCCTCCGCACCGTCGACGACGGCCTCCGCGAGTCGGCGCTCGCCCTGGGCGCGCCGCAGTGGCGCAGCGTCATGCGGGTGGTGCTCCCCACGGCCCGCTCGGGCCTGATCACCGCGTCGATCCTGGGCGTCGCCCGCGCGATCGGCGAGACGGCCCCGGTGCTGCTCACCGCGTTCGGCAGCACCGCCACCAACTACAACCCGTTCAGCTCCCCCCAGGCGGACCTCCCCCTGTTCGTCTGGTCGCTGCTGCGCCAGCCCAACGACCGGCAGGTCGGCCGCGCCTGGACCGGGGCCCTCGTGCTCATGATCCTGGTCCTGATCCTGTTCGTCGCCGCCCGTTGGATCGGCGCGCGCGGCGCTCGCAAGCGCGGAGCCGGGCGATGACGATCGGAGGTCACCCGTGACCGATGCCCCCGCACCCCTCGGCGTCGTCCCACCGCCGCTGCCGGCGTGGCTGTCCGCCGGCGTCGAGACGCCACCGCCGTACGCGCCGCCGGGTCCCGCCCCGGCGGCGTCGCCGCCCGCACCGGCGCCTGCCGCGCCACCGCCGTACGCCCCTCCCGCCGGCGAGGCGCCCCACCACCACCCGGTCGACCCGATCACCGTGGCGCCGGACCCTCGGCCGCACGACGCGCCGTCGCTCTGGGACCCGGTGACGATCACCGACGTGCCGAAGGTCCCGGCGGAGCACGCCGCCCGCCTCGACGTGACCGACCTCAGCATGTGGTTCAGCGGACGCAAGGTGCTCGAGCGCTGCTCGCTGTCCGTCGAGCCGACCGAGGTCACCGCGCTGATCGGCCCCTCGGGCTGCGGCAAGTCCACCTTCCTGCGGGCCCTCAACCGCATGCACGAGCTCGTCCCGGGTGCTGCGCTGTCGGGCCGGGTCCTGCTCGACGGCATCGACATCTACTCGGAGGAGATGAACGCCACCGAGGTGCGACTCCGCATCGGGATGGTGTTCCAGAAGCCGAACCCGTTCCCGGCCATGTCGATCGCCGACAACGTCCTCGCCGGCCTCGGGCTGGCCGGCATCTCGGTGCCCGACCGGGACGAGCTCGTCGAGACGTGCCTGCGCCGCGCCGGGCTGTGGAACGAGGTCAAGGATCGCCTCGGCGAGGGCGGCATGTCGCTGTCGGGCGGTCAGCAGCAGCGGCTGTGCATCGCCCGCTCGCTCGCCGTGAGCCCCGACGTCCTGCTGATGGACGAGCCGTGCTCGGCGCTCGACCCGATCTCCACCCGGGTGATCGAGGAGACGATCCGTGAGCTGTGCGACGACATCACCATCGTGATCGTCACGCACAACATGCAGCAGGCCCAGCGCGTCAGCGACCAGTGCGCCTTCTTCCTCGTCGAGGAGCTGGGCCAGCCGGGCCGAATCGTCGAGATCGGCCCGACCGACGTCATGTTCAGCGACCCGTCCGATCCACGGACGCTCGACTACGTCAGCGGGAGGTTCGGGTGATGCGCACGTTCCTGCGAGCGCTCGTCGCCGTCGGCGTGCTGGCCGCGAGCTCGGTCCTCGTCGTCCCGGGCGCCTCGGCCGAGGGGCCGATCGTGACCGGCGGCGGCTCGTCGTTCGTCGGCCTGCTGATGGACCAGTGGAAGGCCGACGTGGCCAACCCGCCGTACAAGCTCAGCATCAACTACAGCGCCACCGGGTCGGGCTTCGGTCGTGAGCGCTACATGTCGGGCGCGCTCGACTTCGGCCAGAGCGACATCCAGTTCCTGCCCGACGAGCAGGGGACGCTGAACGGCTCCGGCCGCAAGGACTTCGTGTACGTCCCGGTCGCCGCAGGCGCGGTGGCGTTCATGTTCAACGTGGTGGGCACGAACGGGCAGCGGATCTCGGACCTCAAGCTGACACAGCGCGAGGCGTGCCGGATCTTCACCGAGCCGGGGATCAAGTGGAACGACCCCGGCATCGCGGCCGCCAATCCGGGGGCGCCGCTGCCGGACCGGCCGATCCGACCGGTGGTCCGCGACGACCGCGCCGGCACCAGCTACGTGCTCAGCGAGTTCTGCATCGCCCGCGCGCCCGACGTCTGGCGGAAGTTCCAGCAGACCATCGGCGGCGGCCCGTTCGGCCAGGACCAGTACCTGGCCCAGGGCAAGCCGATCTCGGTCTGGCCCCGCGGCTTCGGCAGCGTGAGCGCCGCCTACAGCTCCGACGGCATCGCCAAGTCGGTCGCCAACGGATCGACCGGCGCGGACTCGATCACCTACATCGAGACCGGCTTCAAGACGATCACCAAGCTGCCGGTGGCCTCGGTGCAGAACCCGGCCGGGGCGTTCACGCCGCCCAACCCCCCGAACTCGACGATCGCGCTGGCCTACGCGCAGCCGCGGGGCAACGGCACCTTCGAGCTGAGCTACGGCGGCACCGACCCGAAGGCGTACTTCCCGTCGACGTACTCGTATGCGATCGCCCAGACCGCCGGGTTCAACGCCGAGAAGGGCAAGGTCCTGGCCACGTTCCTGAACTACGCGGCGTGCCAGGGCCAGCGCCGGTCCGAGCCGCTCTTCTACTCGCGGCTCAGCGAACCGCTCGTGAACATCGCGCTCGACGCCATCGCCAAGATCCCCGGCGCCCCGGCGCGGCCGGCGACCGCCACGTGCAACGCGCCGGCGCAGGTCCGGGTCCAGAACGGTCCGGCGGCTCCCGCCGCGGCGCCCGGGGCGAACGCAGGTGCGGGCGGGGCCGGCGCCGCGGGCGGGGCCGGCGCCGGAGGGGGCGCCGTCGACCCGGCGGCCTCGGGCGCCGCCGACCCGTCGGCCGCAGCCGGCGCGACCGATGCCGCCGCCGCGGCCGCAGCCGCCGATGCGGCCGCGGCCGAGCAGGCCGCCGCCGGGGCGTCGGGCAGCAACGCCGCGGCCAAGGGCGGCACCGCCGGCCCGGAGAACAGCGACGTCGTGTTCACGTTCCTCCTCGGCGGCGCGCTCGTCGCGCTGGGGACCGTGATCGCCCGGGGGACGAAGTCGGGGTTGGCCCGCTCGTGAGTCGCGCCCGCTCCCGCCGGCCCACGCCGCGCCGCGTCGTCTTCGCCCGAGTGGTCATGCTGGCCCTCGCGGCGGCGTGGGTCGCGCTGCCGCAGTCGGCACGGGCCCAGGACGCCGACGCCCCGACCGCGGTCGACCTCGACGTCCAGCTCAGCGGCGAGGCCAACTCGATGATCAGCTCGGCGATCGCCCGGCTCGAGGGCGCCGATGTGGACCTGTCGCTGCAGACGATCCTGACCGACACCGCCGACGCCCGGGCGTCGTTCGTGGCGGGCGACACCGACATGATCGTGTCCGGCGTCGGCTTCGGCCCGCAGGAGCTCTCGGACCTCCAGAAGTCCGGTCGGGGCGTCATCTCCGCACCGGTGCAGGCCACGGCGCTGGCGGCGTTCGGCTACATCCCCGCTCCGATCGCGGGCGACCGCTTCCCGACCGCGGACGCATGGCTCCGGGCCTGGCCCCTGCGGTGCGAGGAGCTGAACGAGGACGGAGAGAGCCCGTGCGCGCTCGCCGACATCTCGCCGTTCACCGGCCCGTTCCGCCTGACCCCGTCGGCTGTGGGGCAGATGATCTTCTCCGGCCGCAGCGTCTTCGCCTCGACCGAGTTCAAGGCGAACCAGGATCCCGGCGCCCTGGCCGGACGCACCCTGATCGCGCCGAACGACATCCCCCGAGCGATCGTGCGCTCCGGCGCGGACGCCTCGAACTACTACCTGGAGCGCTACGTCGAGGCGACCCAGCCCCAGGACTGGCGGGCGTGGATGGCCCAGACCCCGGGCCAGACGGCGGACACCAAGCCGTCGGAGGTCTGGCCGGTCGACAGCCAGACCTCGCGGCGGTCGATGGACGACGTGCTGTCGTTGATTCGCGAGGGCCTGAGCGGCAGCGACTCGATCCTGAACTTCTCGGGTGCGTTCGCCTTCGTGCCCCCCGGCAAGGTGGCCGAGTCGGTCTTCCTCAACGCCGCACGACCGAAGGCGGAGCAGATCCCCCTCTACACCGCCCAGCTGCGCAACGGCGCCGGCGAGTGGGTGAGCGCCACTCCGGCGGCCATCACCGCCGCGGTCGCGGCCGGCGACGGCGCACCGCTCACGGGTGCGACCACACCGGTGCCCGGGGCGTACCCCCTGACCTGGGTCAACCGCCTCTACGCACCGGCCTCGGGGCTGACCGCCGCCCAGGCCAACGCAGTGGCGACCATCATCCGCACGCAGGTGACGACGGGACGGGCGCAGGCCGCGCAGATCGGCGACGGGCAGATCACCGACAAGATGGTCGTCGAGGCGCTGACGGCCGCCAACCAGATCGTCGAGAGCAACTGCGGGTCGGCGGGTGGCGAGGTCGTCACGTCGAAGGACGGCGCACCCTACGCACCCGCCGGCGCCATCACCGGCGTGTCGTCGATGAAGCTGTGCGACCCGCCGGCGGGCGACGGCGACGGGTCCGGGGAGCTGGCGCCGGACGGCGGCTATTCGGACCTCGGATACGGCGATCCGGGCAGCTACGACGACGGGACCGTCGACGACTCCGGCTTCACGCCGCTCGAGACGATCACCGAGTCGGGCGGCGTCGACGGCAGTGGCGGCGCCTCGGGCGGCGGTGGCGCCGTGGGCGATGAGGCGGCGGAGGCGGCGGCGATCAGCCGGAGGATGCCGATGGAGCTGCCCACGCTCTCGCTGTCGCCGCTCGACCGCGTGGTGACGCTCGGCCTCGGTGCGCTCACGTTCATCATCCTGCGCAACCTCGCCACGAAGCGGGCGTGGGCCTCGTGACCGACGTCCACGCACGGAGCGACCTCCACCACCGCAGCGACGTCGTCGACCTCCGGGACGGCGCATCGCAGCCGCCCGTCGTCCCCGAGGCGCCCCGGCCGCCCGTCCCCCCGGAGGCGTCACCGCAGCAGGCCCCTGAGGGGTCGCAGTTCGAGCACGGCGCCTCGGCGCCGCAGCCCGCCGTCGACCTCCCCGAGCCCGATCCTCCGCCGCCGACCGGTCCCGACCCGCGGTCCTCGCTCGGCCGCCGGGCCGTCATCGCCGTCGTGGGCGGGGTCGTGGCGTTCGCCCTGCTCGTCGTGTTCCTGCTCCCGGCCTTCGCCCGGGTCCGCCAGACGCACCGCGCCGACGAGTACACGCAGGCCGACCCCCGCCTCACCTCCGGGGATCCGGCGTTCGCGCTGCAGATCCCGGCGATCGGGTTCAACGAGGTCGTCGTGACCGGTGCGACCCCCGAACTGCTCCGCGGCGGACCGGGCTGGCGCGAGGGCTCGGCGACGCCCGGCCAGGGCAACACGGTCGTGCTGGGCCACTCCACGCTGTGGGGGTACTCGTTCGGCCGGCTCAAGGACCTGACGAGCGGATCCCTGGTCTACGCCCGCATGCGGGACGGCCGCGTCTACGTCTACAAGGTCACGTCGGTGAAGGAGGTCGACGGCGACGACACCGACGTCCTCGACCCGACCGGTCCGTCCCGGATGACGCTCGTGACCAGCGCCGGCGGCCCCTTCGACAGCCGGCGCGTCGTCGTCCAGGCGGCCAAGGACGGGACGCAGCCCGCAGTCCCCGACGACCAGCGCGTGCGCCTCGTCAAGGGCGACCAGGGCGGCTTCGACGGGCGCGGTGCGGGCGGCCTCGTGCTGCTCGTCGGCGGCGCCGCCGTGGCGGCGCTCGGCGTGTTCGGTGCCGTCGAGCTTCGGCGCCGCACCTCGCTCGTGACGACCGTCGTCGTCGCCGGACCGGCCGTCGCGCTCGGCGTCGGTCTGGTCCTCTTCCACCTCGATTCGTTCCTGCCCATGACCTACTGACGCTCGCGAGCGGCGCTCCCGAGCGCGTCGAGATCGGCCCCGGCACGGGCCGTCCGGACTGGGGCCGGGCGGCCCGTGCGGCGCGCCCGGGAGCTTGTGCGAACGGCGCCCGGGCAATCGGTGAACACCCGCCGAACTGTTGCCGAACAGTCGCTCGGAACCGTTGATGGGGGCACGCGGCGCCCTGATGATCACTCCCGGCAGGACGTGCCTGCCGAGTTGCAGAGGGAGACAGAAGTGACAATGCGCCTGCGCAACATCGTCCCCGTGGTCGGCCTGGCGGTCGCGCTGGCCACGTTCGCCGCGCCACTGGCGGGTGCGCTCGGCACGGTGTCGTTGAGCCAGAACGTCATCCCGATGACCTCCGACCAGACGACGGCCGACGTGACCGTCAACTGGACCGGGCAGAAGGTCGACACGCTGATCTTCATCACCGTGTGCGGGAAGACCATCTCGGATCCGACCTTCAACGTCGCGCTCGACTGCGACGACCTGACCACGTTGACGAAGAACGGCACCCTCGACGGGTCCGGCTCCGCGTCCGTGAAGGTGTTCCGGGGCCAGGAGAGCTCGGAGTCCAACGGCTGGGGCTGCTACGGGGCGAACGACACGCCGCCGAGCGGCGTCAAGAAGAACACCACGTGCTACGTGCGGGTGACGAACAACGTCATCGGCAACAAGGACGACGCCGCGGAGGCCTCCTTCACGTTCGAAGTGGGCGGCGCCGTGGTGCCCGAGGCGCCGGTGGGGGTCCTCCTCCCGGTCGTGGGCGCCCTGGCGGCGGTCGGAGGGTTCTTCTTCCTCCGGCGGCGAGCTGCCATCTCCTGACCGGCACCCGCTGGTCGAGCCGGGGGCAGCCGCCGAGGGCCCCCGGCGCGAATCTCCATCGGCGAGCCAGGACAGCCAGAACCCCCCTGTACCGACACGGGCCAGATGAACCCGAACTCACCAACCAAGGTGGTGCACCAGATGAAGCTGAAAGTCCTCGTGGCAGGCGTGATCGCTGCTGCGTTCCTCACGACGGCGGCCGTGGCCGGCGCCGTGCCCAACCCGCCCGAGCCGGATCCGACCGGCTCCGGCTGGGACGACGTCAACGACCTCATCGTCGGGTCGGGTTCGGACACGACCTATGCCTTCATGCAGGGCTTCGAGAGGATCTACAACCAGGCCAACGGCTGCGACACGAACAACTCGACGGGTTCGGCGACCGTCGGCCAGTGCCTCACCGGCTCGGCCCAGGGCCAGACCGACGCCCGCGGCAACTGGGACCACGACTACGCGGTCTCCAAGTACCCGACCGGCTCGGGTGCCGGCGTCAAGGAGCTCCAGGACGGCAAGGTCGACTACGCCCGCTCGTCCAGCGCGCCGGCGGGCGCCGGTGGCGGCCAGAGCGACGTCAACTTCTGGGCCTACGGCAAGGACGGCATCGTCGTCGTGACGTTCGGCAACCGGACCACGGGCAACCTGACCACGGCGCAGCTCGCCAGCATCTGGAACTGCTCGGTCACCGACTGGGGCACGCTCACCACGGGCACCCCGAACGGCCAGACCATCCAGCCGTGGGGCATGAACGCCGCCTCTGGCACGAAGCGGACGTTCCAGGGCTTCCTGGGCCTCGCAGACGTGAACGCCGGCGCCTGCGTCAAGAAGCTCGACAACGGGATCTTCCCGTTCGAGAACGACGTGAAGCAGCTCAACACCGACCCCGGCTTCCAGGCCAACAACGCCATCTGGTGGATGTCGTACGCCGAGTTCAAGGCGTTCGCCTACAAGCGCCAGGACGCGAAGGTCTGGCAGGTCAACGGCGTCGACGCCTCGAACGCCTCGGTGTCGAACGGCTCGTACCCGTTCACCCGGTTCATCTGGCACGTCACCAAGAAGGTCGACGCCACCGCCGACGCCGCGACGGAGAACGTCCTCGGCGCCTCCGGCGGCAAGGGCGGTGCGGTGCGCGAGCTGACCGAGTTCCTCTGCAAGGGCACCGGCTCGCACTCGAACAACCTCTTCTCCGGCCTGACCAACTACCAGGAGCTGTCCGCCATCTACACGGCGACGGGCTTCGTGCGACTGCCGGTGGCTGATCGCACGAACGGCATCTGCAAGTTCCAGGCGGGTGTGGCCTGACGCCACGCCGGCGACCGATCACACCGGTCCGGTCCGGGGGCGCAGCGACCGCTGCGCCCCCGGGCGCGCGCCCGGGCGGCAGGTGCACGCCGCCCGGACGCGCATGAAGGTGCAGTGGGAGATGGCGGAGCGGGTCCAGGTGGACGTGGCGGAGCGGACGGCGGAGCACGAGCGGACGGGCGCGGGGGACTGGACCCACCCCGCGGTCCTCGAGGGCGACGAGCTGGTCCGCGTCCGCTCCGAGGAGCTCGCACGGCGGGCCCGCCGCCGCCACCGGGGCGCGACCTCGCGCCGGGAGCCGTGGGTGGCCGGCGGCGTCGGGACGCTCGTGTTCCTCGCCGCCGGGGCCGTCGTGGCGCTGGCGTCCCGGGCCGTGCCCGGTGACGCCACGTCCCGGGTGGTCGCGGCCCAGTCGGTGCTCTTCGGGCGCGACCCGCACCCCGAGGCGATCGGGTTCGTCTGGGGCCCGTTCCCGACGCTGTTCGAGGTCCCGGTCGTCTGGTTGCGGGACTGGTGGCCCGGCTTCGCCGGATCGGGCATGGCCGCGGTCGTCGTGTCCGCGGCGTTCATGGGGGCGACGCTCGCCCAGATCGTCGGATGGGGACAGGACTGCCGGGCCACGCGCCCGTCGCGGTGGGCCGTCGCCGTCGCCACCGCCGCCAGCCCGCTCGTGCTGCTGTACGGCGCGAACGGGATGAGCGAAGCGTGCTGGCTGTTCTTCCTCGTCGTCGCGGCACGCCAGCTGGCGCGCTGGCTCGACGACGACGGGTTGGTGCCGCTCTCGCTGTGCGGCCTCGCCCTGGCGCTCGCCTACCTGACCCGGTACGAGACGGTGGCGGCCGTGATCGCCGTCGCGGTCGTGGTGGTCGTGGCCTCCCTGCGGCGCAGCGCCGGCCACGCCGTCGGCGGGGCGCCGGCGAGCACGGACCGGGACCCGCTGGAGCTGTGGGAGGAGCGGCGGGGTCGGGCGGTGCTCGACGTGGCGGTGGTCGTCCTGCCCGCTGCCACCGCGTTCGGCTTCTGGGCGCTGGCGTCCTGGGCCGTCATCGGCGAGCCGTTCGCGCAGTTCAGCTCCGACTACGGCAACTCGGCGATCGTCGCCGCGGCCGGCGACTCGCTCGGCGGGATCGTGGGCGACCTGTCCCCGGCCGGGCGGACCTGGTTCACGGTCCGCCAGGTCCTGGTCGTCGCCCCGCTGCTGCTGCCGCTCGTAGCGCTGGCGGTGTGGATCGGCGACCGGGCCGCGGCGCGCACGACCGCCGCCGTCGCGGTGCTCGGCGCGCCGGTCGCCGCGCAGGTCGTCCTGTCCGCGTCCGGGACGACGTTCCCGTGGTTCCGCTACGTCATCGGAGCGGTCGTGCTGTCGTCGCTCGTCGCGCTGGTGATCTGCGGCGAGTGGTCGTGGACCCGGCGCCGCCGGACCCTGGCGGCGCTGGTCGTGCTGGCCCTGGTGCCGGGGATCGTCCTGTCGTGGCAGACGGTCGTGACGGGCAGCTACGGCGCGACCGACGACGAGGCCACCCTCGACGCGGTCCGGGCGACGCTGTCGGGCCACGACGGCGACCCCACCGCGCAGCGCCGTGCCGACGACGTGGGCGCGCGCGGTCGAGGCCCTTCCCGACGCCGCACCCGGCGCGGTGCTGACGGACGTGTCGTCGACGTTCGGCGTCGTCGCCGCGTCGGAGCGACCCGAGCTGTACGTGATCCCGTCGGACCGGGACTTCGAGGCGGTGGTCAGCGATCCCGGCACCTTCGGCATCCGCTACGTCCTGGTCCGCCTGCCCGCCGCCGCCGGTGACGCGGTCACGTCGCTGCACCCGGACCTCGCATCGGACGACGGCCCCGACGCCGAGCGCTTCACCGAGGTGCGCACCTGGCGCTCCGACGACCCCCGCGTCCCCTCGTACCGCCTCTACCGGGTCACCGACCCCGCTCCCCGCACCCGACCGACTCCCGAGGAGGGGTTCCGACGATGACCGGCCTGCGCAGGATCCTCCCGGCGGACCGCAAGATGCTGCTGGTGCTGGCCGCACCCGTCCTGGCGATCGCGCTCGTGCTGGTCGCGGGGCGCGTCGGCGACGACTCGCCCGCGGCGCGCGCCTCGGCCCGGTCGTCGACCACCACCACGACCACCGCCGCCCCGGCGGCCGGCGGCGACGCCGCCGTCGCGGGGGCGTCCGAGGACGCCGCCGCGGTGGTCGACGACGGTTCGACCGGCGGCTCCGGCTCGTCGGGCGACACCTCCGACGTCAGCGGCACCGGCTGGACCGACGGCTACTCGCCCTCGTACTCCGAAGAGGCGCAGGCCGTGCTCGGCGTGGACGCCACGGGTGAGACGACCGTCCCGCCGGCGGAGACCACGACGACGGTGGCCGGGCCGACGACCACGGTGCCCGGCGCCACGACCACGGTGCCGACGACGACGACCACGATCGCCGAGCCGCCCGCGGCGGTCGACGAGGTGGTCGTGGGCGCGCTGCTGCCCATCTCGGCGGTGTGCTTCGCGGCGTTGGCGCTCGGGATCCTGGCCCGCCGGCGGCGGGCCGAGGCGGTCGTCCGTTGAGCACGCTCGCGCTGCCCGTCCCGCCCCCCGGTCCCGGTGTGGCGCAGGTGGCCGGCGCGGCGCGCCCGTCCGACGCCGCGCTGCGGCGGTCCGTCGTGCTGCGGACCGCGCTCGCCGTCGCCCTCGTGGTCGTCTGCTACCAGACGTCGCTGTGGAGCCTGCTGCGCGGCATCACCGTCGACACGCCGCTCGCCTTCCTCGGGCTCGTGCCGGTGATCGCGCTGGTGCTCGGCTGCGTGCTCGCCCGGCCCGAGGTCGGCGAGCCCGACATCCACGACCGGATGGTCGACCGCATCGTGGCCGTCCCCCTGATCGTGGCCGCGCTGGTCGCGCTCGTCCTGCTGCCCGCGCAGATGTCGACGATGTACTGGCTCTACCGGGTCGACCTGCTGACCATGCCGCTCTTCGTCGCCGGCGTCGTCGCCCTCCTGTTCGGCGTGCGGATGCTGTGGCGGGTCCGGGCGGCGATCCTGTTCCTCTTCCTGGCCTGGCCGGTCCCGGCGCAGCGCGTGGCCATCGCCGCCCTCGAGCCCATGGGCGACCTGGCGGCGTCGGCGGTCGGCGTCGCCGTGAGGATCGTCCCCGTCGCCGAGCGGGCCGGCGGCGACGGCATCTCGTTCCTCGTGCCGCACGGACCGCGGGGCTTCCACGTCCAGATCGCGTCGGCCTGCTCGGGTGCCAACGGTCTGGTCGGGTTCCTGCTCGTCGCCGGGGCGATCGCGATCACGATGCGCAGCACGTGGATCCGCAAGGTGGCATGGCTGGCTGTCGGCGCCGCCGCCGTGGTGCTGCTCAACGTCGTGCGGATCATGTCGATCCTCGGGGTCGGCCGGGTGTTCGGCGAGCGCGCGGCGATCGACATCCTCCACCCCTACGTCGGGCTGCTGACCTTCAACGTCGGGGTCTTCGCCATGGTCCTGGTGTCGGCCCGGTTCGGGCTCCTGCCGTTCCGCCGCGAGGGCCCGTCCCGAGCGCTGGCGGTCCGCTCCGCAGTGCCCCGGCTCGGCGCGGTGCTGCCGGTCCTCGTCGTCGTGGCCCTGGTGGGCGGCGTCTTCGACCACGGGCTGACGAGGTACGACCCGATCGCCTCGTCGGTCGGCGCCCCGCGGCTCGGGACGTTCGCCCAGGTCGGCACGCAGCCCGACGGCTTCTACGCCGAGCCGGTCGACACGATCGACGCCGGCCGTCGGTTCTTCGGCGAGGACTCGTCGTGGATCCGCTACTCGTACGTGGGGGACGGGCCGGAGGGCCTCCGCAGCGACGTCCCGGTGCTGGCCGATGTCGTGTCCACCTCGAACCTGCAGTCGTTCAGCGACTTCGGACTCGAGGCGTGCTACCGGTTCCACGGCTTCGACATGGGCGGGGTCCGCCGCGTCGACCTCGGCCACGGGGTCGTCGGCACCGTCCTCAACTGGGAGCAGCCCGACACCGGCCTCCGGTGGACGACCGTCTACTGGGTGTGGGCGGTGCGCGACGGCCACAGCACCTCGTACGAGCGGGTGGTCCTGCTGCTCAACGACGTCGACGGCGCCGACATCGAGGCGCCCGAGGTGACGGCGGAGGACGCCGGTAGCGTCGGGCTCCGGGCCGACGAGCTCGTGCGGGGCGCGTCGCCCGACGGCTCGCCCTCCGCCCAGCAGGCCCGGTCCCGCAGCTTCCTCGTGACGTTCGCCCGCGGCGTCGTCGCCTCGTCCGTCGAGCGCTCCGAGCACGTCGCCGAGCAGGTCGGCTCCAACGGGATCGGGGAGGGCGGCTGATGCGCATCCACGAGGTGCCGCCGGCGATCGCGGACGCCCGCATGGCGCAGGCGCTGCGCGACGTCGAGCTCGCCAACCCGGGCGCCACGGCCGCGACCGGCACCACCCGGGCCCAGCGGTGGGTCTTCGGCGTCCTCGCCGCGCTCGTGCTCGCCGGCCTGTGGCGCTGGCCGTCGACGGTCGGCGTGGCGCTGATGGTCTGCTCGACCGGCCTGTACCTGGCGACGGTCGTCCACCGGATCTCGCTCGTGCGGGCGTCGCTCGAGGACGACCCGTCGGTGCGGGTCACCGATGCGGCGGCGCGGGCCCTGCGCGACCGGGACCTGCCCGTCTACACGGTGCTGGTGCCGGCCTACGGCGAGCCCGAGGTGCTCGGCGACCTGATCCGCTCGCTCGAGCGCCTCGAGTACCCCCGCGACCGCCTCGACGTGAAGCTGCTCCTCGAGAACGGCGACGAGCCCACCATCGCCGAGGCGATGGCGATCGAGACCGACCTGCCCGTCGACGTGCTGGTCGTCCCGCCCGGCGAGCCGCGCACCAAGCCGCGTGCGCTCGACTACGGCCTCCAGTTCGCCCGGGGCGACCTCGTCACGATCTACGACGCCGAGGACCACCCCGAGCCGCTGCAGCTGCGGCGGGTGGCCGTGGCCTTCCGCCGGTCGCCGGCGAGCCGCGCCTGCTTCCAGGCCCGCCTGTCGTTCTTCGGCGGTCGCCGGAACCTGCTGACCCGCTGGTTCACCGCCGAGTACCTGACGTGGTTCCACCTCTACCTGCCCGGGCTCATCCTCCGCGACGCCTGCATCCCGCTCGGCGGCACCTCCAACCACTTCCGGGCGACCGCGCTGCGCGAGGTCGGCGGGTGGGACGCCCACAACGTCACCGAGGACTGCGATCTCGGCGTGCGGCTCCAGCGGCGGGGCTGGACGATCGGGCTCGTCGACTCCACGACGATGGAGGAGCCCAACACCGACGTCATCAACTGGGTGAAGCAGCGCAGCCGTTGGTACAAGGGCTACCTCCAGACCTTCCTGGTCCAGTTCCGCCGCCCCCGCGCGCTGCTGGACGACCTCGGCTGGCGTCGGACCGTGCACCTCGTGCTCTTCGTCGGGTGCACCCCGATCCTCGCCGTCATGAACCTCTGGTTCTGGGGTCTCGCCGTCGTCTGGGTGACGACGCGCGCGGCGTTCGTGCAGTCGATGTTCCCGGGGGTCACCTACCACGTGGCCCTGCTGGCCTGGGTGCTCGGGAACCTGTCGGTCGTCTACCTGTCGGTGCTGACGGTGCGCGAGGCGCGCCGACCCGACCTCCTGGTCGCGGTGCTCGTCTCGCCGCTGTACTGGGTCCTCATGTCGATCGCCGGCGTGCGGGCCGCGGTGCAGCTCGTGACCGCCCCGTCGCACTGGGAGAAGACGACGCACGGCCTGGCCAAGGGGCCCGCCGAGCCGCGGTCGAGCGGTCCCGACGGCGGCGCGGAGCGGGCTGCCGCGTCCGCTCCGCACGGCCCGGAGCCGGCTGACAGACTCCGGGCATGAGCGCACCGAACCCCCAGGACGAGGCCCGGCACACCCCCGACGACACGGAGCTGTGGAACGAGTCGTACTACCTGGACTGGTTCGCCGAGGACCTGTCGCTGGGCGGCTACGTGCGGATCGGCTTCTACCCGAACCTCGACCGGGTCTGGTACTGGGCGTGCCTCGTCGGTCCGGACCGCCCGCTGGTGACCGTCATCGAGCACGACATCCCGATGCCGAGGTCCGCGTCGTCGCTCGAGGTCCGCTCTGAAGGCCTCTGGGCCGACCACGTCGTCGAGACGCCGAACGAGCACATGTCGATCAACCTCGAGGCGTTCGGCCTGCAGCTCGACGACCCGGCCGAGGTGTACCACCCCGAGCCGCGGGGCAGCCGCGTCGCCTTCGGCTTCGAGCTCGACTTCCACACCGATCGCGCCGCCTACCTGTGGCCGCCGGTCACGCCCCGCTACGAGATCCCGTGCCGCGTCGAGGGGTTCGTGCAGGTGGGTGACGAGCGCATCGAGGTCGACGGCTGGGGCCAGCGCGACCACTCGTGGGGGGCGGCGCGCGACTGGTGGACGAACCAGTGGTCGTGGACGGCGGGCCGGCTCTCCGACGGCACCCGCTGGCACTCCGCCGGGGGCTTCTTCCCCGACGCCGACTGGGGCGTGGCCTACCGCCTGGACCCCGACTCGACGGAGTTCGCCGAAGGCGACACGGTCGTGCTCGACGTCACCGAGGGCCGGGAGCGCCTGCCCACCCGGACGGGGACGAAGATCGTCGACCTCGACCTGGAGTTCGAGCCGGTCGCGTTCTCGCCGGTGCTGCTCGTCCACCCCGACGGGCGGGCCGCCCGCTTCCCGCGTGCGATGGCACGGGTGACCACGTCGGACGGCCGCGAGGGCGGCGGCTGGATCGAGTGGAACCAGCCCCCGACCGGCACGAAGCTCCCCGAGCGCACCTGACCGGGCCCTCCCACCCGCTCTGTCCCGGCTGGCGGTACCGAACGGCACCGTGAGCCGTGACAGAGCTCGCGAGACGGGGCCAAAAATGAAGCGGTTGCGGTGGCATCCTGCCGACCGCAACCGATCCATCTCCCCACGGAGCCGGGGTAGCCGCCCCGTTCTCCCTCCCGGTTCCCACCGAACCGAAGAGCTGTCGATGACGGTACGGGCGAACCGGCGTCCGGGCCAGAGGGAGATGTACCCAGCCCGCTGCGCTCGCCGGCCCCCGAGCCGTCGCGATCGGACGCCGCGACCTACTTGCAGTCCTTCACGAAGTAGCCGGAGATGGCGGCGGTCGCCGCGGAGTACGCCGGGTCGTTGACGTCCGCGTCGGTGAGGGTGCCGCCGCGGGCGGCGATGTCGCCGAACTTCTTCGCCACCACGTCGGCGTCGTCCTGCAGGTCGGCGGGGAGCTCGGCCTTGAGCTGCTCGGCCGCCTCCTGCGAGCGCTTGGCCCCCTCGCTGCCCTCGAGCACGCCCTGCACCAGGTTCGTGAACTTCGCCGCCGCGGTGAGGCAGCTGCCGACCGGTCCGGCCACCGATCCCATGTCGGGGATCGTGGTCGAGGCGTTCGGATCGGCGGCGGTCGTCGTGGTCGACGAGGCGGGGGAGTCGGCCTCGACGGTCGTCCCGTCGTCGCTGCACGCCGCCGCGAGCGGGACCACGCCGAGCAGCGCGACCAGGCCGGCGGCGGCCCGGCGCCGCGGGCGGAGGCGGCGTGACGAGGGTGTGGTGTCGGTCATCGACCGGCGATCGTACCGACCGCCGGGGCCGCCCGGACCGGCACCACCCCGGACGCTTTGCGACGCCTCAGACCGGGACGGTCCGGTCGCGACGACGCCCGAGAGGCGGGGTCAGGTCAGCGGTGGCGGGTGCTCGACGATCGTCTCGATGCCGCCCCGCACGTTCTGCGTGAGTCGGACCCGCACGTCGGCGAGGCCGGGGCCCAGCGCCACGATCGTGTCGTGCAGCTCGAGGACCAGGTGCTCGGCGAAGATCGGTCGCTCGCGGAAGGTGGTGAGCCAGAGCTTCAGCGACTTCGACTCGATCGCCTGGCTGACCGCCGTGTAGGCGATCTCGGCGGTGTAGATGTCGGGCTGGATGCCGTCGACCGCGGGGCACAACGCCTGCAGCTCCTCGGTCCGGAACGTGATGCGCACCGGGCGGTCGACGTCGAACACGTCCAGGCGCCCGTACTCCTCGACCTCGACGTGCCGACCGAGCATCGGCTCGGACGGGTTCGACGGGTCAGGTGCGTCCGACATGGCGATGCGGCCCGTTCTGTGATGCTCGATGCGTCTGTTCCGACGTGATCAGCATCACAGAACGGTCAGCCGATCTTCTTCTGGCCCAGGCGGCGCAGGTTCACCAGCTTCGACTTGGCGTAGTCCCGGTTCATCATGGCGATGAAGTCGATCGAGATCTCCTTGGGGCACGCCTCCTGGCACTCCCCGTAGTTGGTGCAGGAGCCGAAGTACTCCTCCATCGTCTCGACCATCGTCTCGGTGCGGTCGTAGCGCTCCGCCTGGCCCTGCGGCAGCAGGTTCAGGTGGTTGATCTTCGCCGCGGTGAAGAGGTTGGCCGCCGAGTTCGGGCAGGCCGCCACGCAGGCGCCGCAGCCGATGCAGGCCGCCGCGTCCATGGCCGCGTCGGCGGCCTCCTTGGGAACCGGGATCTCGTTGGCGTCGGGGGCCGCACCGGTGTTGACGGTGATGTAGCCGCCGGCCTCGACGATGCGGTCGAACGCCGCCCGGTTGACCACCAGGTCCTTGATGATCGGGAAGCCCGCGGCCCGCCACGGCTCGATCGTGATCTCGTCGCCGTCGCTGAACTTCCGCATGTGGAGCTGGCACGTGGCCGTGCCCTTCTGCGGGCCGTGGGCCTGGCCGTTGATCATCAGGCCGCACGTGCCGCAGATGCCCTCGCGGCAGTCGTGGTCGAACGAGATCGGCTCGTCGCCGCTGGTGATCAGGTCCTCGTTGACGTAGTCGAGCATCTCGAGGAACGACGCGTCGTCGGCGACGGTCGTCGTGTACTCCTCGAAGTGGCCGTGCGTGTCGGGGCCGGGCTGGCGCCAGACCCGCAGCTTCAGGTTGAGCATCTTCCCGTGCGGCGGCGGCTCGGGCACGCCGCCGGTCACGGTCGGGGAGTCGGCGTTGGTGGTGTCGGTCACGTCCTCGTCTCCCTGTGGCTCACTTGTAGCTGCGCTGCGTCAGCGCCACGTTCTCGAACACCAGGTCCTCCTTGTGGAGGATGGCGTCGCGCTGGATGTCGGGCCCGCCGTACTCCCAGGCACCGACGTACGCGAAGTTCTCGTCGTCGCGCTTGGCCTCGCCGTCCTCGGTCTGGTGCTCCTCGCGGAAGTGGCCGCCGCAGGACTCCTCGCGGTGGAGGGCGTCGCGGACCTTCAGCTCGGCCATCTCCATGAAGTCCGCGACCCGCAGGCCCTTCTCGAGCGACTGGTTCCAGCCGTTCGGGTCGCCGGGGATCCGGACGTTCTTCCAGAACTCCTCGCGGAGCGGAGGGATCTCGGCCAGCGCCTTCTCGAGGCCCGCCTTGTTGCGGCTCATCCCGCAGTAGTCCCACACGATCTTGCCGAGCTCGCGGTGGTAGTGGTCGACCGTCGCCGTCCCCTGCACCGCGACCAGCTGGTCGATGCGGTCCTGGCTCTCGGCGAGCGTCGAGGTGAACGCCGGCTCGTCGGTCGACATCGGCGTCGTGCCGAGCAGGCCGGCGAGGTAGCCGGCGACCGTGGACGGCCCGACGAAGTAGCCGTCGGCCAGGCCCTGCATGAGCGCCGAGGCGCCCAGGCGGTTGGCGCCGTGGTCGGAGAAGTTGGCCTCGCCCAGGGCGAAGAGGCCGGGGATCGTGGTCTGCAGGTTGTAGTCCACCCACAGGCCGCCCATCGTGTAGTGGGTGGCCGGGTAGATGCGCATCGGCACCTTGTACGGGTCCTCGCCGGTGATCCGCTCGTACATGTCGAACAGGTTCCCGTAGCGGGCCCGGATGGTGTCCTCGCCGAAGCGCGCGATGGCGTCGGCGAAGTCCAGGTACACGCCGTTCTTGAGCGGGCCGACGCCGCGGCCCTCGTCGACGACGGTCTTGGCGTTGCGGGAGGCGACGTCGCGCGGGACGAGGTTGCCGAACGCCGGGTACTTGCGCTCGAGGTAGTAGTCGCGCTCGCTCTCGGGGATGTCGGCGGGGGCACGGCTGTCGTCGAACGCCTTCGGCACCCAGATGCGACCGTCGTTGCGGAGCGACTCCGACATGAGGGTCAGCTTCGACTGGAACTCGTCGGCCGGCGGGATGCACGTCGGGTGGATCTGCGTGAAGCAGGGGTTGGCGAACGCCGCGCCCTTCTTGTGCGCCCGCCAGGTGGCCGTCACGTTGCAGGCCTTGGCGTTCGTCGAGAGGAAGTAGACGTTGCCGTAGCCGCCGGTGCACAGCAGCACGGCGTGGGCGCTGAACGCCTCGACCTCGCCGGTCAGCAGGTCGCGGCAGGTGATGCCCTGGGCCCGGCCGTCGTGCACGACGACGTCCTGCATCTCCATGCGGTTGTACAGCTGGACGGTGCCGAGGTGGATCTGGCGGGCGAGCGCCTGATAGGCGCCGAGCAGCAGCTGCTGGCCCGTCTGGCCCCGGGCGTAGAACGTGCGGGCCACCTGGGCGCCGCCGAACGAGCGGTTGTCGAGCAGGCCGCCGTACTCCCGGGCGAAGGGGACGCCCTGGGCGGTGCACTGGTCGATGATGTTGACCGACACCTCGGCGAGGCGGTGCACGTTCGCCTCACGGGAGCGGTAGTCGCCGCCCTTGATCGTGTCGTAGAAGAGCCGGTGCACCGAGTCGCCGTCGTTGCGGTAGTTCTTCGCGGCGTTGATGCCGCCCTGGGCGGCGATCGAGTGCGCACGGCGGGGCGAGTCGTGGAAGGTGAAGACCTTCACGTTGTAACCGAGCTCGCCGAGCGTGGCGGCGGCCGCGGCGCCGGCCAGGCCGGTGCCGACGACGATCACGTCGAACTTCCGACGGTTCGACGGGTTCACGAGCTTCAGGTCGAACTTGTGGTTCGTCCACTTCTCGGCGATCGGCCCCTGGGGGATGTGCGCGTCGAGGGTGATGGTCACGGTGGTTCCTCTCTCCGCGTCAGTTCGAGACGACGCCGGCCTGGATGGCCACGACGAAGGCGCAGTTCATGCCGATGGTGACGACGACGAAGCCGGCGGCGAACGCCTTGCGGACGCCGTTGTAGCGGGGGCTGTTGATGCCCATGGACTGGAACATCGACCAGGCGCCGTGGAACAGGTGGATGCCGAGGGCGATGTTGCCGATCAGGTAGATGATCGCCACCGGCCACTGCTCGAGGCTGGCGACGAGGTTGTCGTACGCGGCGCCGCGGACGAAGTCGGGGTTGACCCAGCCCCAGGTGAGGTCCGCCAGGTGGAAGAGCAGGTAGAGCAGGACGATCACGCCGGTCCAGCGCATCGTCCGGGAGGCGAAGTTGGCGGCGATGTAGTCGCGCGGCGACTGGTACCGGATCGGGCGGGACCGCCGGTTCATGGCCGTGAGCTGGGCCGCCGCGATGATGTGCAGGGCGAACATCACGATCAGCCCGATGCGCAGCGCCCACAGCGCCCACGTGTGGGGGAGGATCGGCGAGAACAGCGAGCGCAGGCCCTCGGCGTAGTGGTCGAACTCGGTCCGGCCGAGGAACATCTTCAGGTTGCCGAACATGTGGGCGAACACGAAGCCCATCAGGCCGACGCCCGTGAGGGCCATGACCCACTTCTTGCCGACGGCCGACCGCCAGAAGTCGATCAACAGGTTCCTGTTGGACCTGTGCGTCCCGTTGACGTCGGGGGCGTCCGCGCCCTCTCGACGTTCCATGGCCTGGGTCATGCCCGTGCTCTCCTGAACGGCGGGTCACCGACCAGCGATCGAACGACTGCGGGATCGGTTCGATCGAAACCTACCTGCCGCGTGGAGCGGGCTCACAAACGGTCACCGTGTTCCAGGGATGACCGCGATCGCCCGGAGCGATCGGCCCCGGCTCGTGCCTCCCGTTCCTGCGTGGGTTCCCGTCGCCAGGCGACGCGAACCCACGCAAGAACGATCGACAGCGCGACGGAGCCTCAGTCGTCGCGCTCGTCCGCCACCTGTTCGGCGTCCTCGGGGCTCGCGATCTCGCTCTCGGTCGGCCGGACCTCGGGGTCGTGGCCGTGGGCGCGGTTGACCGCCACCTTCGCGTCGTCGACCGAGACGTCGTCGGGCGAGCGGTCGGCCAGGGCCTCGGCCTCCCGGTCGCGGTCGCCGGTGGCGGCGTGGAGTCGCTGGCGCAGGGACGGTGAGTCGTCGCGCTCGTCCCGGTCGCGGTCCCGTCGCTCCGCCTCACGCACGCCCGGCTCGGTGTGCTCGGTGCTGTGGCCGGTGCGGTCGTCGAGGGTGCGGGACGGTTCACCTGGTGACGTGGACATGGTCGGTCCCTACCCTGTCGGGCGCGATGGCACACGTGACCCCCGAGCCGCTCGGTGACCGCGCTCAGGAAGGGGGCGCCCGCATGGTCGTGGCCGTCGTCGCCGACGACACGCCGTTCTGCGCGACGGGTGCCGAGCTGCTTGCGGACCGGCTCTTCTCGCTCGGTGCCAGCGCGGTGTCCGAGCTGGCGACGCCCGACGGCGGCGGGCTCCGGCTCGTCGCCGACCTGCCCGTCGGCGCGCTGCCCGACCTCGAGGCGACCGGCCAGCCCTTCGAGGTGCTCGAGGTCGACCCGTCGTGGTCGGGCGGGTGGCGCGACCACGCGGTTGCGGTGGCGGTCGGTGAGCGGCTGGTCGTCCGACCTGCCTGGGTCGCGCCGTCGCCCGAGCACGACGGCCGGATCGAGGTCGTCGTCGACGCCGCCGCCTCGTTCGGGTCCGGGTCGCACGCGACGACCCGGCTCTGCCTCGCCGCGATCGAGTCGCTGGCCGACCGGTCGGCGCTCGGTCGCGTGCTCGACGTCGGCTCGGGCACCGGCGTGCTCGGCGCCGCTGCGCTCCTCCTCGGGGCGACCTCGCTGGTCGCGGTCGACATCGATCACGCTGCCGTCGAGGCGACGCGCCGGACCGCGGCGCTCGGCGGGGTGGAGCATCTCGTCGTCGAGTCGTCGGTCCGCACGGTCGCCGACGTGGTCGACGAGCACGGTCCGTTCGACCTCGTGCTCGCCAACCTCCTCGTCCCGATCATCGAGCAGCTGGGTCCGCAGCTCGCGTCGGCCGTGGCCCCCGGCGGCGACCTGGTGCTGAGCGGGCTGCTGGCCGACGACGCGACGGGCCAGGTCGACCGGGCGATCGCGGCCGTGCGGGGCTCGGGCTCCGAGCTCCACGTCGTGGCCCGCCTCGACGACGACGGGTGGTCCGCCGTCCTGCTGCACCGCGACTGAGGCGGTCAGCCGCGCCGGCGGCGGAGGGCCACGACGCCCGCCACCGCAGCCGCGGCCAGCGCGCCCGCGCCCGCGACGAGCGGCCACCGCTCCTCGTCCTGGCCGGCCGGACCTCCTGCGGCGGCGGGCTCGTCGCGCTCCGGTGCGGCGCGCACGCTGGTCGGGGCCGATCCGGTCGTGGCGGGCGTCGTCGGGCCCGGTGCCGTGCCGGGCGGCGCCGTGGTCGTCGTCGCCGCGGGGCCGGGCGCACGGCGGGCGCTGACCTCGACCGGGAACGTCGTGCGAACGAGGGCGTAGCAGGCGTCGCCCGGGCAGGTGGTCTGCGACACGTCGCGGTGTGCGCTGATCGTGGCGGTCTCGACGGCGGCGCCGGCCGGCCAGCGGTTGGAGCCGAGCGAGGTGAACCGGGCGGTCGCCCCGGGTCCGGTGTCGATCGAGTACCGGTCGGCGAGCCAGGCGAGGAGCGACCACATCGCCCCCAGCGCCTCGGGGGTCGGCGGCTCCGAGGTGTGGTCGCCGAGGAAGCAGCAGAGCTGGCTGTAGCCCTGGTTGCCCCCGGTCGCCGAGCCCCGCACCGGCCCGTCGACGCTGCCGGCCCGGCCCTCGTAGATCGTCCCGTACCGGTCGACGAAGAAGTTGTACGCGACGTCGGGCCAGCCCTTGGACGCGCCGGTGTGGAAGGCGTGGATGCCGCGGAGCAGCCGCACCGGGTCGTCGGGCCCGTAGTCGTTGCCCGGCTCAGCGGTGTGGTGGACGAGCAGGAAGCGGACGTCCTCGGCGACGAGCGGTCCGCTCGGCAGGTCGCCGCCCCAGTCGGCCCGGCGGACGATCGGCGGCACCGCCACCGACCGAGCCGTCGCCGTCCGAGCCGTCGCCGTCCGAGCCGCCGCAGTCCGAGCTCCCGTCGTCCGAGCTGGCGCCGACCCGCCGACGCCGGCGGCGGCCGATGCCCGCGGACCCGACCCGACGGCGGCCGCGGTCACCAGCGGCGCAACCACCAGGCCGCGCAGGAGCGCCCGTCGGTGCGGGCCCGGGAGCCCGTCGTCGCGCTCGCAGCGGTCGCACATCCCCGCCACGGTAGGGGCGCGGCACCGACGGGAGCGGTGGGGGTCCGGGGTTGCGCCGGCGGCCGCGTGGGTACCGGGACCTGGTGTCCGCGCCCGTGTTCCTGCCCCATCACGACCATGTGAACCGGATGTGAACAAGCCTTCACCGGCTTTCCCGGGGCCGGAGGACCGCTTTACCGTCCCCTCCGTGGCCGACTGGTTCGACGACTACGCCCTCGACGGGTTCTTCGACGAGGTGGTCGACGGCGAGGGAGACGTCCGACCGCACTACGGGCACGTCGCCAGCGCGCTCCAAGGGCTGAGCCACGAGGACCTGGCCCGTGCCGAGCGCCGGCGCAACGCCGCGTTCCAGACCCAGGGCATCACGTTCACGGTCTACGAGGACCACGACGACGCGTCGCCCGCCGGCATCGAGCGCACCTTCCCGATGGACCTGCTGCCCCGGGTGATCCCCGCGGACGAGTGGTCGCACCTGGAGCAGGGCCTCGTGCAGCGGGTCCGGGCGCTCAACCGGTTCCTCGACGACCTGTACGTCGGGGGCATGCAGATCGTCGAGGACGGGGTCGTGCCCCGCTGGCTCGTCCTGTCGTCCGACGGCTTCACCCACGAGGCCTTCGGGGTGCCGGTGCCCCTCGGCGCCCGCTGCCTGGTCGCCGGCGTCGACGTCATCCGCGACGACGAGGGCACGTACCGGGTCCTCGAGGACAACCTCCGCAGCCCGAGCGGCATCTCCTACGTCGTCGAGAACCGCGCTGCGCTCGCCCGTGTGCTGCCGCAGCTGTTCGCCGGCGAGAAGGTCCGGCCGGTCGACCAGTACGGCTCGATGCTGCTGCACGCCCTGCAGCGCGTCGGCCCGCCCGCCGCGGGCGACGCGCCGACCGTGGTCGTCCTCACCCCGGGCATCTACAACTCCGCCTACTTCGAGCACGTGTTCCTCGCGACGCAGATGGGCGTCGAGCTCGTCGAGGGCCGCGACCTCGTCGTCGAGGACCACGTCGTCTACATGCGCACGACCAACGGCCTGCGCCGCGTCGACGTCATCTACCGCCGCATCGACGACGACTTCCTCGACCCGGTCGTGTTCCGGCCCGACTCGGCGCTCGGCGTGCCCGGCCTGATGGCGGCGGCCCGGGCCGGCAACGTCACGATCGCCAACGCGGTGGGCAACGGCGTCGCCGACGACAAGGCGGTCTACGCGTACGTGCCGGCGATGATCCGCTACTACCTCGGCGAGGAGCCGATCCTCGCCAACGTGCCGACCTACCTCCTCTGGGACCCCGACCAGCGGGCCTCGGTCCTCGACCGGCTCGACCAGCTCGTGGTGAAGCCGGTGGCCGAGGCCGGCGGCTACGGGATCATGATCGGTCCGCACGCCAGCGACGAGGAGATCGAGGAGACCCGGAAGCTCGTCGAGGAGAACCCGCGCAACTACATCGCGCAGGAGGTCATCTCGCTGTCCCGGCACCCCTGCCTGGTCGAGGACCACGTCGAGGGCCGCCACATCGACCTCCGACCCTTCATCCTCTCCGGCGAGAAGGTCGAGGTCGTGCCCGGCGGGCTCACGCGTGTCGCGCTGCGCAAGGGCTCGCTCGTCGTGAACAGCTCGCAGGGCGGCGGCTCGAAGGACACCTGGGTGCTGGCGCCCGACACCGCGACCGTCGAGGCGGACGACGAGGTCAAGGAGGGTCGGTCGATCGGCGCGGCTGCGGCGGACGAGCCCGCCACCGCCGAACTCAAGATCGTCGAGCCGCACCGGCCCGCGGACCTCGACATCCGCCAGCTCGGCGAGCTCGGGGCGACCGTGCAGTCGGGGAGCAGCAGCTGATGCTCGCCCGCACCGCCGAGTACCTCTTCTGGACCGGGCGCTACCTGGAGCGCGCCGAGGACACCGCCCGCCTGCTCGACGTCACCTACCACCGGCTCCTCGAGTCGACGCCCGGCGAGGCGCAGGAGGCGTGGGTCGACGTGCTCGTGTCGGTCGGGCTCGACGACGAGTTCTCGGATACCGACCTGCCGCTGACCGCGACCGCGGTGTGCGAGTACTTGGTCTGCGACCCGGCGAACCGTGGCTCGATCCAGGCCTGCATCGAGCAGGCCCGCACCAACGCCCGAGGGGTGCGCGAGCACCTGGCCGTCGAGATCTGGGAGCAGCTGAACTCGTTGCACCTCGATCTGGGCAACCGCAACGTCGCCCTCGACCTGCAGCGGCAGCCGCACGAGCTCTACGGGTTCATCCGCCAGGGCGTGCAGAGCGTGATCGGCGTCGCCGACGGCACGTGGTCCCGCGAAGAGGGCTGGCACTTCTTCAACCTCGGGCTGCTGCTCGAGCGGGCCGAGATGGGCGTCCGCCAGCTGCGCGCCCGCCACTCCCGCCACCGCGAGGACGAGGTCCACGAGTGGTTCGCGACGCTGCGGGCGTCGAGCGCGCTGAGCGCCTACCGCCGCCGCTACCGCGACTTCGACGAGGTGGCGCTGATCGAGCTGCTGCTGCTGTCGCCGACGCTGCCGCGCTCGGTCCTCTTCTCCCTGCGCGGCGCGGAGAGCCTTCTGGCGAGCATCACCGGCGATCGCCGATCGCTGGCGCTGCGCCTGCTCGGGCGCGTGCGCGCCGAGCTCGAGTTCGCCGACGCGGCCGAGCTCTGCGACGGCGAGCTGGTGCCCACCCTCGAGGTCGTGGAGGCGCAGATCCGCGACGTGGCCAGCGCCATCGCGGCCGAGTGCTTCCTCTACCGGGTCGAGCTCGACCTGCACGAGCTGCACCTCGTGCCGGGCGAGCAGCCCGAGCAGGGCAGGGAGCTGTCGGCGAACGGCGCCGCCGGCGCCGCCGGTGGGGCCGCCGCAGCGGTGGGCACGGGCTCGGCGGTGGGGTCGGGCTCGATGGGTTCGAGGATCGGGGGCACCACGTGAGGCTGGACGTCAGGTACCGGACGGCGTTCGAGTACAGCGAGCGGACGAGCGAGTCGCAGAACGAGCTGCGGGCCTGCCCGACGACCGACGCGAGCCAGCGGCTGCTCGACTACCGGGTCACCGTCGAGCCCGGCGCCCGCGTGTTCAGCTACATCGACGCATGGGGCACGCGGGTCGACGCGTTCGGCATCCGCCGCCACCACACCGCGATGGCCGTGACCGCCGAGGCGTCGGTCGAGACCCGACCCCGCCCGCTGCCGACCGCCGCTCCCCGGACCGAGGCGCTCAAGCGCGGCGACTTCGTCGACGCCCACATCGAGTACCTCGGCCGCGACCGCAACACCGATTGGGGCCCCGGCGTCGCCGAGGTGGCGCAGCGCCAGCTCGCGCTGGCCGGCCCCGACGTCGTCGGCGCCATCCTCGCCATTCACCGGTTCGTCGGCACCAACCTCCAGTACCGGCCCGGAGCGACCGACGTCGGCATCGGCGTCGAGGACGTGCTCTCCGGCGGGGCCGGCGTCTGCCAGGACTACGCGCACCTCGCCGTGTCCATGTGCCGGTCGCTGGGGGTGCCGGCGCGCTACGTGTCCGGCTACCTGTTCACCGACCGCGACGAGACCGGCGAGGTGCCCGTCGGCGACACCGTCTACGTGCAGACCCACGCCTGGATGGAGGCCGCGGTCCCCGGGTGGGGCTGGCTCGCGCTCGACCCGACCAACGGCCAGGTCGTCGGCGAGCACCACGTGAAGATCGGCCACGGCCGCAGCTACGACGACGTGCAGCCGCTCCGGGGCGTCTTCCTCGGCCCGGCCGCGTCGACGGTCACGCCGGTCGTCGAGATCCGCCGCGTCGACAGCGCCGACCTCTGGCGCACGAGCGCCGACCAGCAGCGCAGCGTGCACGTGCCGTCCGAGATGCCGATGGCCGGCCGGCGGGCCCACCCGTCGAACCCCGCCGGGCCCATCCAGCAGCAGCAGGTCCAGCAGCAGCAGGAGCGGCGCCGGACCGGCTGAGCACCACGACCACCCCTGCCCGTCCTCCCCAGGCCGGGCCCGGGGCCACCTCTCAGGGCGTCGGGCCGTGCCCTGGTGACACCACACACCACTCCACGGAGGACACCCACATGGTCAACGACATCCCGCCGAAGGCGCTCCGCAAGCCGATGCGCAAGGACCTGCGCAAGCCGCTCCGGGCCCCCGGCTACAAGCCCGCCAAGCCGCCGGCGCTCTGACCGTCCCGCTCCGCCGTGCGGGGAGGCGCCGACGAGGCCCTCCCGGCACGGCGGCGCGGCCGGCCGGGCCCGTCCGGCGCCGCCGGGTCGGTGCTCGGACGCCCGGGTAGCCTCCGCGCATGGCTGACCCCACCACCCCCTCGAACGCCGCCGACAGCGGGACCCAGCCCGACGACCTGCCGTCCACCCTCGGGGAGCTGCGCGCCTCCGGCTGGAGCTCCGTGCCGGTCAAGCACGAGATCCGCCGCAACGCCGCCGCACGGATCCGGGACGGCGTGCCGCTGTTCCCGCACGTGCTCGGCTACGAGGACACCGTCTTCCCGCAGCTCGAGAACGCGCTGCTGGCGGGCCACGACGTCATCTTCCTGGGTGAGCGCGGCCAGGCGAAGACGCGGATGATCCGCTCGCTCGTCGACCTCCTCGACGAGTGGATGCCCATCGTCGAGGGGTCCGAGATCAACGACGACCCGTACGCGCCCGTGTCGGCGCACGCCCGGAACCTCGTCGCCGAGGCGGGCGAGGAGACCCCGATCGACTGGGTGCACCGGTCGCTGCGCTTCGGCGAGAAGCTCGCCACGCCCGACACCGCGATCGCCGACCTCATCGGCGAGGTCGACCCGATCCGCGTCGCCGAGGGCCGCTACCTCTCCGACGAGCTGACGCTCCACTACGGCCTGGTGCCCCGCACCAACCGCGGCATCTTCGCCATCAACGAGCTCCCCGACCTGGCCGAGCGGATCCAGGTGGGCCTGTTGAACGTGCTCGAGGAGCGTGACATCCAGATCCGGGGCTACAAGATCCAGCTGCCGCTCGACCTGCTGCTCGTCGCCTCGGCCAACCCCGAGGACTACACGAACCGCGGCCGGCTGATCACGCCGCTGAAGGACCGCTTCGGCTCGCAGGTGCGGACGCACTACCCGCTCGACGTCGAGACCGAGGTGACGATCGTCCACCAGGAAGCCGAGCCGTTCGAGGTCGACGGCGTGTCGGTCACCGTGCCCGACCACATGTCCGACATCATCGCAACGATCTCGCAGCTCGCCCGCCAGAGCCCCCACATCTCGCAGCGCTCCGGCGTGTCGGTGCGCCTCTCGGTCTCCAACCAGGAGACGATGGTCGCCAACGCCGCCCGCCGGGCCCTCGCCGCCGGCGAGGAGGAGGTCGTCCCCCGTGTCTGCGACCTGGAGGCGCTCCCGGCGTCGACCGCCGGCAAGATCGAGATCGAGACGCTCGAGGAGGGTCGCGACGAGCAGGTGCTCGACCACCTGGTCCGCTCCGCCGTGCTCACCGTGTTCCGCGAGCGGGTCCGCCCCGAGTCGCTGACGAAGGTCGTCGAGGCCTTCGAGGACCAGGACCCGATCGAGATCGGCGAGGACGTGCCCGCGGCGCGCTACGTCGAGCTGCTCACCGAGCTCCCCGCGCTGGGTGGCCCGGTCGACCAGCTCGTCGGGGAGCAGGCGAGCGCGGGGCTCATCGCCTCGGCCGTCGAGCTCGTGCTCGAGGGCCTGCACCTCTCGAAGCGCCTCAACAAGGACGCCGTGGGCGGCCGGGCGCAGTACCGCTCCCGGGGCTGACCCCACTCGCGCCCACCCTCCGGACCCGGGTCACCTCGCGCCCGATGCGGGCTCGGGACGACCCGGGTCCCGGGAGGGCGTCAGGCCGCGTCCGCGAGGGCGGCCGCGTACCCGGAGGCGAG